>NZ_JAHUTH010000018.1:0-164435 GCF_025376855.1 Variovorax endophyticus | reverse complement strand
GACCATCAGGATGGTGCGGCCCGCCGACACGCGCTTGATCAGCTCGGCCACGCGGTGCACGTCCTCATGGCCCATGCCCTGCGTGGGTTCGTCCAGCAGCATCAGCTCGGGCTCCATCGCGAGCGTGGTCGCGATCTCGAGCGCGCGCTTGCGGCCGTAGGGCAGGTTCACGGTCTGCTCTTCGGCGAGTTCTTCGAGGCCCACCTCGGCGAGCAGCTCGCGCGCCCGGGCGTTCAAGGGCTCGAGCGACTTCTCGCTCTTCCAGAAGTGGTACGAGGTGCCCAGGCGGCGCTGCAGCCCCAGGCGCACGTTCTCCAGCAGCGTGAGGTGCGGGAACACGGCCGAGATCTGGAACGAGCGGATGATGCCGCGCCGCGCGATCTGCGCGGGGCGCTCGCCCGTGATGTCCTGGCCGTTGAAGAGGATCGTGCCGCTGGTGGGTTCGAGGAACTTCGTGAGCAGGTTGAAGCAGGTGGTCTTGCCCGCGCCGTTGGGTCCGATCAGCGCGTGGATCGAGCCGCGCACCACCGACAGGTCGACCTTGCTGACCGCGGTGAAACCCTTGAATTCCTTGGTGAGCTGGCGTGTTTCGAGAATGACGTCGCTCATCTCGCGAAGCCGCCCGGGTAGTGACCGAAAAAGTCTGTCATGCGTTTGTTCTCACAGCGCCACCATCGAGCGCGGACCGATTGTTGGGGGGCGCCTCTCGCTTGCATACTGGGGCAAATGCCTATGCTGCAGTGCAACCTTCTCGAACGGTGAGACCGCCGCAGCACGCATGCGATTCGCACACTGTCGTCGCGACGACAAAGCATGCGAACCGCCACGGCCTGGGCTCGTGCGATGGCCGCGTTTTCACGCGCACTTCCGCGCTACATCGCATCGGCATCGCGCACGGTCCATCGGCGGCAGCCGGGTGGCTTCGGACCGCGCGCCGTCCCCGCGAAATCCGCACAAGTCTTGTGCGGCCACGCCACTACAACGGCACACCGATGCTTCGTACGCTTCGGTCTTCCTCCGTCATCCAGAGAAGACCATGCAGCATCCCAGCATCCGCACGCTCACCGGCGCACAGCCGACCACCCGCCTCGATCCCGCCACCACGGCACTGATCGCGATCGATTTCCAGAACGAGTACTTCGATGGGCGCATGCCGATCCCCGATGGCTTGCCCGCGCTGCGCCAGGCGCGGCGGCTGATCGAGGCGGCGGACCGGCACGCGATGCCGGTGTTCCATGTGCAGCACCTCGCGCCCGCGGACAGCCCGATCTTCGCGCAGCACAGCGCGGCCTTCGAGATTCATCCCGAGTTGCATCCCGACGCGCGGCACGCGGTGCTGACGAAGGCGACGCCGAGCGCCTTCGCGGGCACCTCGCTCGATGCCGAGCTGCAGGCACGCGGCATCCGCACCCTGATCCTCACCGGCCTCATGACCCACATGTGCGTGTCGGCCACCGCCTTCGATGCCGCGCCGCGCGGCTACCAGAACCTGATCGCGGGCGATGCCTGCGCGACGCGCGACCTAGACCTGGAGGACGGCGGCGTGCTCGGCCACCGCGAACTGCATCGCGCGGCGCTGCGTGGCGTGTCTGACGTGGTGGCCGAGGTGCGCTCCACCGACGAGTTGCTGGGTCTGCTCGATCAGCCGGCCCCGTAACGCGCCGCCGCGAAATCGACGAAGGCGCGCACCTTGGGCGACAGGTGCCGGTTCTGCGGATAGAGCGCGTAGAGGTTCAACGCCGGCTGGCCGAAGTCCGGCAGCACGCGCACCAGTTCGCCGCGCGCGAGGTGGTCGCGCAGGAGAAAGGCCGGCGAGAGCGCGAGCCCGGTGCCGGCCAGCGCGGCCGTGCGCAGCACGATGCCGCTGTTGGCCTGCAGCCGGCCGCCGACCTCGACCGTGTGCACGCCGCCGTCGCGCGCGGTGAAGCTCGGCTGCCCTGCCTTGCCCGCGAGCGAGTAGTTGAGGCACTCGTGCGCCGCGAGGTCGGCGGGCACGACCGGCGTGCCGCGCCGCCGCAGGTAATCGGGCGAGGCCACCCACCACTCCTCGAAGCTCGCGAGGCGCTTGACGACCAGCGTCGAGTCCGACAGCGCATAGGCCAGCCGCAGGCCCACGTCGAAGCCCTCCTCGATCAGGTCGACGAAGCGGTCGTTGCACACCAGGTCGACCTTGAGCTGCGGATGCGCTTCGAGAAAAGCCGGCAGCCATTGCGCGAGCGCCTCCAGGCCGAAGGACATCGGCGCGTTGATGCGCAGCAGGCCCGTGGGCTCGACCTGGTGCCGCGCGACGGCCAGCGCCGCGGCCTCGAGCTGGTCGAGGATCTGGCGACTGTGCGCGTAGTAGGTCTGGCCGGCCTCGGTGAGCGCGAAGCGGCGCGTGGTGCGGTTGAGCAATTGCACGCCGAGCGCGGCCTCGAGCTGCTTGACCTGGCGCGAGACGACGGTGTGCGAGACATCCATGGCCTCGGCCGCGGCCGTGAAGCCGCCGGCCTCGACCACCGCGCGAAATGCCTTCAAGGCGGCGAACTGATCCATGCGCGCGACTGTATGCGAACAAAACCCCCGGGCCTCTTGCGAAACCCGGGGGTCGATGGGAGATGCGGCGAGTGCGGACTCAGTGCGCGCCGGCCGCCGCGTCGCTGCCCGCGCCGCCCGACTGCGGCCGCGCGAACCACACCAGCGGAATCAGCAGCAGGAACAGCACCGCCGATGCATAGAAGATGTCGTTCGAGGCCAGCATGAAGGACTGCTGGTCGACCAGGCGGTTGATCTGGCCCATCACCTGCTCGGTGCTGAAGCCGTTGCTCGCGAGGCCCGACATCGCGCTGGTCGCCGCTGCATTGCCCTGGTTGATCGACTCCGCGAGCTGCGCATGGTGCAGCGTCGCGCGGTTCTCCCACAGCGTGGTGGCGATCGAGGTGCCCATGGCGCCGGCCGTGATGCGCAGGAAGTTCGACAGGCCCGAGGCGGCCGGGATGCGGTCGGGCGAGAGGCCCGAGAGCGTGACCGTCACCAGCGGGATGAAGAAGAACGCCATCGCGATGCCCTGGATGAAGGTCGGGATCATGATGGTCCCGAAGTCGGCCTGGGTGTTGAAGTTCGACCGCATCCACAGCACCAGCGCGAACACCAGGAACGAGAAGGTGGCGTAGCGGCGCGGGTCGACCTTGGCGATGGTCAGGCCCACCACCGGCGACAGGAAGATCGCCAGCAGCCCCACCGGCGCCATCACCATGCCGGCCTGGGTCGCGGTGTAGCCCATCCACTGCTGCAGCCACAGCGGCAGCAGCACCACGTTGCCGAAGAACAGGCCGTAGGCCACGGCGGTGGCGACCGCGCCCGACCAGAAGTTGCGGCGCTTGAACAGCGACAGGTCGACCACCGGGTGCTTGTCGGTCAGCTCCCAGATCAGGAAGAAGGCGAAGCCGACCACGGCCACCACCGCGAGGGTGACGATCTGCGCCGAGTGGAACCAGTCGAGCTCCTTGCCCTTGTCGAGCATGAGCTGCAGCGCGCCGACCCAGATCACCAGCAGCGCGAGGCCGATGGCGTCGATCGGCACCTTGCGCGTGATGCTCTCGCGCTTGCGGTACAGCACCCAGGTGATGGCCGCGGCGACGATGCCCACCGGGATGTTGATGTAGAAGATCCAGGGCCAGGAGATGTTGTCGGTGATCCAGCCGCCGAGCAGCGGCCCCATCACCGGCGCGACCAGCGTGGTCATCGACCACATGGCCATCGCGAGGCCGGCCTTGGCGCGCGGATAGCTCGACAGCAGCAGCGTCTGCGACAGCGGGATCATGGGACCGGCGACGAAGCCCTGCAGCGCGCGGAAGGCGATCAGGGTCGTCATGTTCGGCGCCAGCCCGCACAGCAGCGAGCTGACCATGAACAGGATCACGCTCGCCATGAACAGGCGGACCTGGCCGAAGCGCTGCGTCATGAAGCCGGTGAGCGGCACCGCGATGGCGTTGGCCACCGCGAAGCTGGTGATGACCCAGGTGCCCTGCGTGGTGCTCACGCCGAGGTCGCCCGAGATCGCCGGCAGCGACACGTTCGCGATCGACGAGTCGAGCACGTTCATGAAGGTGGCGGCCGAAAGCGCAATCGTCCCCCACACGCGGGCGGAGCCCTCGAGCGGAGGCGGCGGTACGTAGGCTGGAGCGGCGGCGGTGGCCATGGTTTCAGCGCGACGTGTGGAGGGAGAGCGGTCGCAACGGCAATGCCGTGGCGATCAACCCCGTTGGCCCTGCGCGGGGATCTGCGCGGCCGAGGCCGGCGACATCGCGGGCGCGGCGGGACTCGCCGGCACCGAGGGCACGTGCACCGCCTTCGCGGCCGGGCTGTTGCCGAGGTTGGCGGCCACGATGCGGTCGACCTCGGCATCTGCGCCGCGGTCGAGCTGGCTGTAGACCTGCGTCTGCGTGAGCGCGGTGGCGCGCGGCGCGTCGGCGAGCATCTTGCCGCCCTTCTGCGTGATGTCGACCTCGACGTCCATCGACAGGCCGATGCGCAGCGGGTTGGTCCTGAGCTGCTCGGCGTCCAGCGCGATGCGCACCGGCACGCGTTGCACCACCTTGATCCAGTTGCCGGTGGCGTTCTGCGCGGGCAGCAGCGCGAAGGCGCTGCCGGTGCCCACGCCCAGGCCGGCGACCTTGCCCGTGTATTCGACCTTCTTGCCGTAGACGTCGGCGGTGAGCTTCACCGGCTGGTCGATGCGGATGTTGCGCAGCTGCACTTCCTTGAAGTTGGCGTCGACCCACAGCTGGTTGAGCGGCACGATCGACATCATCGGCGTGCCGGCCGCGACGCGCTGGCCGAGCTGCACGGTGCGCTTGGCGACGTAGCCGTCGACCGGCGCGGGCATGGCGACGCGCTGCGTGGCCAGGTAGGCCTCGCGCACCTTGGCGGCGGCGGCCAGCACGCTCGGGTGCTCGGCCACGCTGGTGCCCTCGGTCAGCGACTGGTTGCTGGCGAGCTGCTCGCGCGCGGCGATCACGCCGGCCTGCGCCGCGGCCAGCGCGCTCTTCGCGTTGGCGAGCGTGGTCTCGGCATGGTTGAGTTCTTCCTTCGACACCGCGCCGTTGCCCGACAGCGCGCGGCGGCGCTGCAGGTCGTCCTGGGCCTTGGCGATGTCGCTCTGGGCCTTGACGATGTCGCTCTGGCGCAGCGTGACCTGCGCGGCCAGCGAGCCGTTGTTGGCGTACAGCGTGCGGGTCTGGCGCACGGTCTGCGCGAGCGCGGCCTCGGCCTGCTCGAGCGCGACCTTGGCATCGGCCGGGTCGAGCTGCACCAGCGGCTGGCCGGCCTTCACGTAGTCGGTGTCGTCGGCGTTGATCGCCATCACGGTGCCGCCGATCTGCGGCGTGATCTGGATCACGTTGCCCTGCACGTAGGCGTTGTCGGTGTCCTCGTAGTGGCTGGCCACCAGCCATTCGTAGAGGCCCCAGCCGCCGCCGACCACGACCACCGCGACGGTGAGCGCGGTGAGGGCGCGGCGGCGCTTGCCGTTGCCTGCTTCGGGGACCGCGGCGGAGGAAGGAGCAGCGGTGGTCTGTGTGTTGTTGTCGCTCATGATGGTCTTTCCGGATTCGAAAGAGAGATTCAGTGGGTCGCGGCCGACGGGGTCGCGGATGCCGTGGTGGTGGCGCCGGAGGCGGCGCTCGCGGTGTTCGACGGAGGCTGCCAGCCGCCGCCGAGCGCACGCGCCAGCGCGACCTGGGTGTCGAGCGCGCGCGCGGCGAGGTCGACGGCGAGCCGGCGCTGCGCCAGCACCGAGGTCTCGGCGGTCAGCACGTTGAGGTAGTTGCCGAGGCCCGCGCGGTAACGCTGCACGGCGATGTCGTAGGCGCCCTCGGCGGCCGTCTGCGCGGCGCGCTGCTCGGCCTGCTGGCGCGCGATCGACTGGATGCTGGTGACCTGGTCGGCGGCGTCGCGCACGGCATCGATCACGGTGGCGTTGTAGCTCTCGACCGCGGCATCGAGGTCGGCCGACTTGCCGCGCAGGTTGGCGCGCAGTTGGCCGCCCTCGAAGATCGGCAGGTGGATCGCCGGGCCCACGCCCCACTGCTCGCTGCCCGACTTCAGGAGCTTGCCGAAGCCCAGGCTCTGGAAGCCGACGAAGGCCGTGAGGTTGACGTTGGGATAGAACAGGGTCTTGGCATTGGCCACGTCGCTGGTGGCGGCCTCGACGCGCCAGCGCGCGGCCGCGATGTCGGCGCGGCGGCCCAGCAGGTCGGCCGGGATGTTCGGCTGCAGCACGATCGGCTTGACGCTCGCGATCAGCGGCGGCTTGAGGGCGTCGCTCGCGCCGGGCTGGCCCACGAGCGCGTCGAGCGCGTGCTTGGCGATTGCGATCTGCTCGTCGAGCGCCTCGATCTGCTGGCGCGCCTCGGGCAGGCCGCCTTCGCTCTGGCGCAGTTCGAGCCGGGTGTCGAGGCCGGCCGAGACGCGGTCGCGCACCAGCTTCAGGGTTTCGTCGCGCTGTGCCAGCGTGCGCTGCGCCACCGCGAGCTGGTCGTTCAGCCGCGCCCACTGGAAGTAGCTGCGCGCCACGTTGCTCGCGAGCAGCACGCGGGCCGCGTCGGCATCGGCGGCGGCGGCATTGGCGGCGCCGATCGCGGCATCGAGCGCGGTGCGGTTCTTGCCGAAGAAGTCGAGCTCCCAGCTCGCGCCGAGCTGCAGCAGGCCGACGTTCTGGATCGAGCCACCCAGCGGTTCGGGATAGATGTAGTTGGTGTTGAACTTCTGGCGCGTGCCATTGAAGTCGAGCCCGACCTTGGGCTTGAGCGCCGCGCCTGCGACGTCGGCATTGGCCTGCGCGCGCGCGAGGCGGGCCTGCGCGACCTGCAGGTTGGGGTTGCCGGCCACCGCCTGGTCGACCAGGCCGTTGAGCTGCGCATCGCCGAAGGCCAGCCACCATTGGCTGTCGAGGGCGGGAGCGGCGGCCTTGTCGGCCGAGGCGATACCGAGCGAGCCGGCATCGCGCAGCTTGGCATGGCCGCCGATGCCGGCCATGTCGGCGCAGCCGGCGAGCGCGACCACCAGCAGCGCGGCGACCATGACGGGAGTGCGGCGCAGGGCGCGCGCGGCGAATGAATCAGTCATTTTTTCCTCCACGGGCCGCGAGGGCCTGTGCGTTGTCGAGGATGCGGCGCAAGTAGGACTTGAGCTGCCCCCATTCATCGGCGGTGAAGTCCGCCAGCAATTCGTTCTGCACGCGGCTCAGGACGTGGGGCACTTCCTTGGCGGCCGCGCGGCCTTCGTCGGTGAGCTCGATGTTGACCACGCGCCGGTCCTCGAGCGAACGCACGCGCCGGCACAGGCCCTTGGCCTCGAGCCGGTCGAGCAGCCGCGTCATGGCGCCGGTGTCGAGCTCGCAGGCGCGCGCCAGTTCGGCCACCGTGGTGGCCGCGCCGATGTGCAGCTTGTAGAGCGGCACCCACTGCGGATAGGTCGGACTGCCGGGCTCGCACATGCGGGTTTCCACCGACTGCGCCACCGTGGTGACGATCCGGCGCATCAGGTAGCCGATGCTTTCCTCGGTCGAATACGACTCCGCCCGGTAGAAATCGGGCGCACGGCGCACCTCGTCCGGCGAAACCGGAGCGTCATCGGGAGCAGTGGCATCGTTCATGGCTCGAATATTAGCTGCCATGGCAATTATTGTCAAGGCGACCTTTGTGAAGGCAAAGGTTCTCTCGCGACTCGCTAGAATCGCGGCCCATGGCTTCCTCCCCCTCGCCGGCCTCCACGGCCAAGGGCTCGCCCCGATCGCTGTCGGGACTGGGCCCTTTTCTTCATCCCTACCGTGTGCAGATCACCCTGGCGGCCGTGTTCCTGGTCATGGCGGCGGTCACGACGCTGGTGTTCCCGATCGCCCTGCGCAGCCTGATCGACGGCGGCCTGGTCAACCCCGACAAGGGCGCGCAGACGATGGCGCTGCGCGAGCATTTCGGCGCCCTGTTCGCGGTCGCGGTCGCGCTCGGGCTGTTCTCGGCGGCCCGCTTCTACACGGTGAGCTGGCTCGGCGAGCGCGTCACGGCCGACCTGCGCAACGCGGTCTACAGCCGGGTGCTGCGCCAGAGCCCGGTGTTCTTCGAGACCACCCAGACCGGCGAGGTGCTGTCGCGCCTGACGGCCGACACGACGCTGGTGCAGACGGTGGTCGGCTCCTCGCTGAGCATGGGCCTGCGCAACGCGGTGATGGGCGTGGGCGCGCTCGCGATGCTGGTCTGGACCAATCCCTACGTGATGGTGCAGGTGCTCGGCCTGCTGGTGGTGGTGGTGCTGCCGAGCATGTGGTTCGGCCGCCGCGTGCGCCGGCTGTCGCGCGCCAGCCAGGACCGCGTGGCCGACTCGAGCGCGATCGCGGCCGAGGTGCTGAACGCGATCCCCGTGGTGCAGAGCTACACCGCCGAGGACCGCGAGGCCGACCGCTTCGAAGGTTCGACCGAGAACGCCTTCCGCACCGCCGTGCGCCGCACCAAGGCGCGCTCGGTGCTGGTCGCCTTCATCATCATCGCGACCTCGGCGGCGCTGCTGTGGGGCCTGTACCAGGGCACGCAGGCGGTGCTGCGCGGCGACATCACGGCCGGCCACCTGGGCCAGACCGTGGTCTACGTGGCGATCCTCGCGAGCGCCACCGCGGTGCTCGGCGAGGTCTACGGCGACTTGCTGCGCGCCGCCGGCGCCACCGAGCGGTTGATGGAGCTGCTGCACGCGCCCGCGGCCATCGTCTCGCCGGCCGCGCCGGTGCGCTCGCCCGTGCCCGCCGCGGGCAGCGCGATCGTGTTCGACCGGATCAGCTTCCACTACCCCTCGCGGCCCGGGACGCCGGCGCTGCGCGACTTCTCGCTGGCCGTGACGCCGGGCGAGACGGTGGCGCTGGTCGGCTCGAGCGGCGCCGGCAAGAGCACCGTGTTCCAGCTGCTGCTGCGCTACTACGACCCGCAGTCGGGCCAGCTGCTGCTCGACGACGCGCCGCTGTCCTCGCTGGCGCTGCACGACCTGCGCACGCGCATCGGCCTGGTGCCGCAAGATGCCGTGATCTTCTCGGCCAGCGCGCTCGAGAACATCCGCTACGGCCGGCCCGAGGCCAGCGTCGAGGAGGTGCATGCCGCCGCGCGCGCCGCCTTCGCGCACGACTTCCTGCAGGCCCTGCCGCAGGGCTACGACACCTTCCTCGGCGAACGCGGCGTGCGGCTGTCGGGCGGCCAGCGCCAGCGCATCGCGATCGCGCGCGCCATGCTCAAGAATCCCCCGCTGCTGCTGCTCGACGAGGCCACGAGCGCGCTCGACGCCGAAAGCGAACGCATGGTGCAGGCCGCGCTCGAGTCGGCGATGGAAGGCCGCACGACGCTGGTGATCGCGCACCGGCTGGCCACCGTGCAGAAGGCCGACCGCATCGTGGTGCTCGACCATGGCGGCATCGTCGAACAGGGCACGCACGCGGCGCTGGTGGCGCAGGGCGGGGTCTATGCACGGCTGGCGGCGCTGCAGTTCACCAGCTGAACGGGATCGGGGACCGAACGCGGAAGACGCGAAGGTTTCGCAGAAGTCGCAGAAGGAATTCGGAAAAGGAAAAGGAAAAGGAAAAGGAAAAGGAGAGCCTGGGCTCTCCTTTCTTGTTTCTGGTGTGGCCCGACCTTCGGGGGCTATTGCAGGGTTTCCTTGAGCCCCGCCGGAATCGGCAGCGGCATCACCGCGATGCCCTCGTCGAGCAGCGCCTCGGTCTGTTCGGGCGTCGCCTGGCCGCGGATGCCGCGCTCCTTGGTCTCGCCATAGTGCATCTTGCGGGCCTCGTCGGCGAAGCGGTCGCCGACGTCCTCGGTCTTGGCCAGCACCTCGCGCACGGCGCGCATCCAGCGCGCCTCGGGCGACATCTCGGCCGGCAGGTTCGCGGAGGCCGGTGCGGGAGCGCCGGCGTTCGAACGCTCGGACTCGGGCGCCTTCGCGTTGCCCAGGTTCAGGCGCGGCGCGCTCAGCAGCTTGACGATCGCGGTGTCGGCGCAGACCGGGCACTCGACCAGTCCGCGCGCGAGCTGGCTTTCGAAATCCTCATTGGACCCGAACCAGCCTTCGAAGCCGTGGCCGTGCGCGCATTGGAGATCGAGGACCTTCATGCGCGCGATTATCCCCGGGCCGAGTCGCCCTGCCAGTCGAGAGCCCATGCACCCGAACCCGTGTTCTGCAGCCACAGCGCGCAGGCCAGGGTCTTGGCGTCGGTGACCGAGCCGTCGCGGCACCAGCCCAGCAGTTCGTCGGGCGTGGCGGTGAACACGTCGAGGAACTCGCCGTGGTCGAGCTGCCGCTCGCCGAGCGAGAGTCCGCGCGCGAAGTAGATGTGGATGATTTCGGTCGAATAGCCCACGGCCAGGTGCATCGCGCCGGCACGCGCCCATTCGCGCGCGCGGTAGCCGGTTTCCTCGAGCAGTTCGCGCTGGCCGCAGACCAGCGGATCCTCGCCCGCGTCGAGCTTGCCCGCGGGGAATTCGATCATCACCTGGCCCACCGGGTAGCGGAACTGGCGCTCGAGCACCACGCGGCCATCGTCGAGCAGCGGAATCACCACCACGGCCCCCGGATGCACGACGTATTCGCGCGTGGCGCTGTGGCCATCGGGCAGCTTCACGGTGTCGCGGCGGACTTCGAGGAAGTTGCCCTTGGCGAGCGATTCGCGCGAGGTGAGCTCTTCGCGCAGGTGCGCGTCCGCGGGGGTGCTGGTGGTCATGGTGCGCTCCGTGATCGGGTGGATGGCGGCCTCAGTGCCGGTGCTTCATCAGGTAGCGCCACGTGAAGCCCGGGAAGGCCAGCACGATGAACAGCGCGCCGGTCACCGCATAGAACTCCCAGCCCTGCGCGGCGATCTGCCCTGCCCTGCGCTCGAACAGCAGGCCGATGCCGCCGGCGATGAAATACAGCACCACCAGCTCGCCGAAGCGCACGGCCAGTGTCTTGCGCGCGCCGATCGCCACGGCGCCGAAGAGCCGCTCGTTGACGAACGGCAGGTTGGCCGCCAGCAGGGCCAGCAGCAACACCACCCAGACCGAAGCCGTCTGCGACACCTTGTGCGGGCCCTGGCGCGCGGCGCTTCAGTTCGCCAGCGTGGCGACGATGGCCTTGGCGCACAGCGTCATCAGGCCGCCCGGCACGATGCCGAGGATCAGGATCAGCGCGCCGTTGATCGTCAGCACGGTGCGCACGTCGCGCGGCGCCGACACGGTGCTGGCCGTGACCGGTGCGTCGAAGTACATGACCTTGACCACGCGCAGGTAGTAGAAGGCGCCGACCAGCGACATCAGCACCGCGAACACGGCGAGGCCGATGTAGAGGGCCTGGCCCGAGGCGATCAGCGCCTGCAGCACCGCCAGCTTGGCGTAGAAGCCGACCAGCGGCGGGATGCCCGCGAGCGAGAACATGGTGATCGCCATCACGCCGGCATACAGCGGGCTGCGCTGGTTGAGGCCGGCCAGGTCGGTGATCTCCTCGCTCTCGAAGCCTTCGCGCGCCAGCAGCAGGATGGTGCCGAAGCTTGCCAGGGTCGTGAGCACGTAGGTCACGATGTAGAACATCGACGCGCTGTAGGCGAACTGGGCGTTGTAGGTGTTGCCGTTGACCACGCCGGCCACCAGGCCGAGCAGCACGAAGCCCATCTGCGAGATGGTCGAGTAGGCCAGCATGCGCTTGAGGTTGGTCTGCGCGATGGCGGCCAGGTTGCCGACCACCAGCGAGGCGATGGCCAGCACCGCGAGCATCTGCTGCCAGTCGATCGCCAGCGGCAGCAGGCCTTCGACCAGCAGGCGGATGATGATCGCGAAGGCCGCGAGTTCGGGCGCCGCGCCGATCATCAGCGTGATCGCCGTGGGCGCGCCCTGGTAGACGTCGGGCACCCACATGTGGAACGGGGCGGCACCGACCTTGAATGCCAGGCCGGCCACGATGAACACCAGGCCGAACACCAGCACCTGGTGGTTGACCTTGCCGCTCGCGATCGCCTTGAACACCTCGTTCACGTCGAGCGAACCGGTGGCGCCGTACATCATCGACAGGCCGTAGAGCAGGAAGCCGCTGGCCATGGCGCCGAGCACGAAGTACTTCATGGCGGCTTCGCTGGCGACCGCGTTGTCGCGGCGCAGCGCCACCAGCGCGTAGCTCGAGAGCGTCAGCAGTTCGAGGCCGAGGTAGATCAGCAGGAAGTTGCTGCCCGAGATCATCACGAACATGCCCAGCAGCGCGAACATGCCCAGCGTGAACATCTCGCCGCCGCGCAGCATGTCGCGGTCGGCCGCGTAGGGACGGCCGTAGACCAGCGTGACCATCAGCGCCAGCGAGGCGAAGCACTTGAGCCAGTTGCCCATCGGGTCGCTCACGACCATGTTGCCGAAGCCGTAGATGGCCTTGCCCTCGCTCGCGGCCATGCCGGTCATCGCGGCCACCACGGCCAGCGTGATCAGGGTCAGGACGTAGGTGCGGGTGCGGCGGGCGCTGGTGTCCGACAGGTCGACCAGCGCGATGATGCAGGCCATGACCAGCAACACGATTTCAGGGTAGATCGTGACCCAGCTGAGTTTGTCAATCATCTCGTTCTCTTCTTCAGCCAGCCATCAGGAGGGGATCTTCGACACCGCCACATGACGCAGCAGCTGGGTCACGGAGGCATCCATCACGTCGGTGAAGGGCTTGGGGAACAGGCCCATCCACAGCACCGCGATCGCCAGCAGCGCCAGCATCAGGAATTCGCGCGCATTGATGTCGCTGAGTTCCTTCACGTGGTCGTTGCCGACCGGGCCGAGGTAGACGCGCTTGTACATCCACAAGGTATAGGCGGCGCCGAAGATCAGCGCGGTGGCCGAGGCCAGGCCGATCCAGAAGTTGGCCTTGACCGCGCCCAGGATCACCATCCACTCGCCGACAAAACCGGCGGTGCCCGGCAGGCCGCAGTTGGCCATCGCGAACAGCAGCATGAAGGCGGCGAACTTGGGCATGGTGTTGACCACGCCGCCGTAGTCCGCGATCTGGCGCGAATGCACGCGGTCGTAGAGCACGCCGATGCCGAGGAACATGGCGCCCGACACGAAGCCGTGGGCGATCATCTGCACGATGCCGCCGGCCACGCCGAGTTCGTTGAAGATGAAGAAGCCGAGCGTCACGAAGCCCATGTGGGCGACCGACGAATAGGCCACCAGCTTCTTCATGTCCTGCTGCACCATCGCGACCAGGCCGACGTAGATCACGGCGATCAGCGACAGCGCGATCATGAGCCAGGCCCATTCGTGCGCGGCATCGGGCGCGATCGGCATCGAGAAGCGCAGGAAGCCGTAGGCACCGAGCTTCAGCATGATCGCGGCCAGCACGGCGGAGCCGCCGGTCGGGGCCTCGACGTGCACGTCGGGCAGCCAGGTGTGGACCGGCCACATCGGCACCTTGACCGCGAAGGCCGCGAAGAAGGCGAAGAACAGCAGCGTCTGGGCATGGCCGCTCAGCGGCAGCTTGTGCCAGGCGAGGATGTCGAAGCTGCCGCCCGAGGTGTTGTACAGGTAGATCAGCGCCACCAGCATCAAGAGCGAGCCGAGCAGCGTGTAGAGGAAGAACTTGAAGGCCGCGTAGATCTTGTTCGGGCCGCCCCAGATGCCGATGATCAGGTACATCGGGATCAGCGTGGCTTCGAAGAAGACGTAGAACAGCAGGCCGTCGATGGCCGAGAACACGCCGATCATCAGGCCCGACAGGATCAGGAACGCGCCCATGTACTGGTTGACGCGCTCGGTGATCACTTCCCAGGCCGAGATCACCACGATGATCGTGATGAACGCGGTCAGCAGCACGAACCACACCGACAGGCCGTCGACGCCCAGGTTGTAGTTGATGTTGAAACGCTCGATCCAGGGCGCCTTCTCCACGAACTGCATCGCGGCGGTGCCGTTCTGGAACCGCGTGATCAGCGGCAGCGTGACCAGGAAGCTCACGATCGACCCGACGAGCGCCACCCAGCGCACGCCCTTGGCATGCTCGTCGCGACCGAACGCCAGCAGCACGGCACCGAATGCGATCGGCACCCAGATGGCAAGGCTCAACAAACCCATTTTTCTTTTACTCCAGCGCTTTGCGGCTTAGCGTTTGAACCAGACGAAGTACGTCATCAGGACGAAGATCCCGAGCAGCATCGCGAAGGCGTAGTGATAGATGTAGCCCGACTGCAGCCAGCGGACCACGCCCGAGATGCGGCCCACCAGCTTCCACGAGCCATTGACGACCGCGCCGTCGATCAGTGCCTGATCGCCGCCCTTCCACAGGCCCATGCCGAGGGCGCGGGCACCGCGCGCGATGATGTTCTCGTTGATCCAGTCGAGGTAGTACTTGTTCTCGAGCAGGCGGTACACGGGGCCGAAGGCGCGCTTGATCGCGGCCGGCAGCGCCGGGTTGACCATGTACATGTAGTACGAGAGCGCCACGCCCGCGAGCGCCAGCCAGAACGGCATGGTCTGCAGGCCGTGCAGCGCCATCGCGCCGGCACCGTGGAAGGCCTCCTCGAGCTCCTTCATGGCGTGGTGCTTCGTCGCGTCGACGAAGATCGCGTCCTTGAAGAACTCGCCGTAGAGCATCGGGTGGATCGTCAGGAAACCGATGACCACCGAGGGGATCGCGAGCAGCACCAGCGGCAGCCACACCACCCAGGGCGATTCGTGCGGCTTGTGGTCGTCGTGACCGTGGCCATGGCCGTGGTCGTCGTGCGCGTGATGGTCGTCGTGGTGCGCATCGGGGTTCTGGTCGTAGCGTTCCTTGCCGTGGAAGACCAGGAAGTACATGCGGAACGAATAGAAGGCCGTGACGAACACGCCGATCAGCACCGCGTAGTAGGCGAAGTTCGCGCCCCACAGGTGGCTTTCCTTCACCGCCTCGATGATGCTGTCCTTCGAGTAGAAGCCCGAGAACAGCGGCGTGCCGATCAGCGCCAGTGAGCCCAGCAGCGAGGTGATCCAGGTGATCGGCATGTACTTGCGCACGCCGCCCATCCAGCGGATGTCCTGGTTGTGGTGCATGCCGATGATGACCGAGCCCGCACCAAGGAACAGCAGCGCCTTGAAGAAGGCGTGGGTCATCAGGTGGAACACCGCGACCGAGTAGGCCGAGGCACCGAGCGCCACCGTCATGTAGCCCAGCTGCGACAGCGTGGAGTACGCCACCACGCGCTTGATGTCGTTCTGAATGATGCCGAGGAAGCCCATGAACAGCGCGGTGATGGCACCGATCACGAGGATGAAGCTCAGGGCCGTGTCGCTCAGCTCGAACAGCGGCGACATGCGCGCCACCATGAAGATGCCGGCCGTCACCATGGTCGCCGCGTGGATCAGCGCCGAGATCGGGGTCGGGCCTTCCATCGAGTCGGGCAGCCACACGTGCAGCGGGAACTGCGCGCTCTTGCCCATCGCGCCGATGAACAGGCAGATGCAGATCACGGTGATCAGCATCCAGTCGGTGCCCGGGAAGGTGATGCCGCCGAGCGTGCCGGCCTTGGCGAAGGCTTCGGTGTAGTTGAGGGTGCCGGCGTAGGCCGCGATCAGGCCGATGCCGAGGATGAAGCCGAAGTCGCCCACGCGGTTGACCAGGAAGGCCTTCATGTTCGCGAAGATCGCGGTCGGCTTGTTGAACCAGAAGCCGATCAGCAGGTACGACACCAGGCCCACCGCTTCCCAGCCGAAGAACAGCTGCAACATGTTGTTGCTCATCACGAGCATCAGCATGGAGAAGGTGAAGAGCGAGATGTAGGCGAAGAAGCGGTTGTAGCCCTCGTCTTCTTCCATGTAGCCGATGGTGTAGATGTGGACCATCAGCGACACGAAGGTCACGACGCACATCATCATCGCGGTGAGGCCGTCGACCATGAAGCCGACTTCCATCTTGAGGCCGCCGACGACCATCCACTCGTAGAGGGTCTGGTTGAAGCGGGCGCCGTCGACGATGACCGACTTGAGCGTCAGCGCCGAGATGACGAAGGCGACGAACACGCCGAGGATGGTCAGCGAGTGCGTGATCTTGCGGCCGATGTGGTTGCCGCCGAACTTGGTGCCGAAGATGCCGGCCAGGGCCGCCCCGACCAGGGGGGCCATGGGAACGGCCAGCAGCGTGGATGCGGAAAGGGTTGCGCTCATTCTGGTGTCAGCCTTGGATCAGCCCTTGAGCGAGTTGAGTTCGTCGACGTTGATGTTCGACTTGTTGCGGAACAGCAGCACCAGCAGCGCGAGGCCGATGGCCGACTCGGCCGCGGCCACCGTCAGGATGAAGAACACGAAGATCTGGCCGTGCATGTCGCCCAGGAAGTGCGAGAAGGCGACGAAGTTCATGTTGACCGCGAGCAGCATCAGCTCGATGGCCATCAGCAGCACGATCAGGTTCTTGCGATTCAGGAAGATGCCGATCACCGACAGCGCGAACAGCATCGCGCCCAGCGAGAGGAAGTGTCCGAGGGTGAGCGTCATGCCTTGTTCTCCTTTGCTGCCGGCGCCGCCGCTTCGGCCGGGGCTTCCACCACGGGCTCCGCCGCGCGGGTGACCGGCATCTGCACCACGCGGACGCGGTCGCGCGCCTTCACGCGCACCTGGTCGGCCGGGTCGACGTACTTGCTGTCCTTGCGGGTGCGCAGGGTCAGCGCGATGGCGGCGATGATGGCCACCAGCAGGATGACGGCGGCGATTTCCAGCGGATAGAGGTATTCGGAATACAGCAGCTTGCCCAGCTCGAGCGTGTTGGAGCTGTTGGCCGCGGCCACCGCGCGCGGTGCCTCGCCGAGGCGGAAGCCGCCCATCAGCACGGCCGCCATCTCGAGCGCGATCAGCGCGCCGACGGCCGCCGCCAGCGGGAAGTGCTTCCAGAAGCCCTGCCGCAGGCTGTCGACGTTGATGTCCAGCATCATCACGACGAACAGGAACAGCACCATCACCGCGCCCACGTACACCAGCACGAGCGAGATCGCGAGGAATTCGGCGCGCAGCAGCAGCCAGATGGCCGAAGCCTGGAAGAAGGCCAGCACGAGGTACAACGCCGCGTACACGGGGTTGCGGGCGGTGATGACGCGGAACGATGCGAACAGCAGCACCGCGGCAAACAGATAGAACAGACCGGTCTTGACGTCCATGAGTTCGAATTCGTAGGGGTTCAGGCCAGGCCGGCTCAGCGGTACTTGGCGTCAGCCGCCTTGTTCGCCGCGATTTCTGTTTCGTAGCGGTCGCCCACGGCCAGCAGCATGTCCTTGGTGAAGTACAGGTCGCCGCGCTTTTCGCCGTGGTATTCGAAGATGTGGGTCTCCACGATCGAGTCGACCGGGCAGCTCTCTTCGCAGAAGCCGCAGAAGATGCACTTCGTCAGGTCGATGTCGTAGCGCGTGGTGCGGCGCGAGCCGTCGTCGCGCACATCGGATTCGATGGTGATCGCGAGCGCGGGGCACACGGCCTCGCAGAGCTTGCAGGCGATGCAGCGTTCCTCGCCGTTCTCGTAGCGGCGCAGCGCGTGCAGGCCGCGGAAGCGCGGCGACAGCGGCGTCTTCTCTTCGGGGAACTGCACCGTGATCTTGCGGCTGAAGGCGTACTTGCCCGTGATGGCCAGGCCCTTGAACAGCTCGAACAGCATGAAGCTGCCGAGGAAGTCCTTGAGCGAGAACGGCGCGGACGGGGTTGCGGTGTGCGCAGACATGGTGTTGGCGCTTCCAGTTATTTCCAGATGTTGAACGGCGTCTGCATCCAGCCACCGACCACGACCAGCCACACGAGGGTGACGGGAATGAAGATCTTCCAGCCCAGACGCATGATCTGGTCATAGCGGAAGCGCGGGAACGTCGAGCGCACCCACAGGAACATGGTGACCACGCAGAAGGTCTTGGCGCCGAGCCAGATCCAGCCCGGGATGAAGCTCAGGAACTCGAACGGGGGCAGCCAGCCGCCGAGGAACAGGATGACGGTCAGGATCGAGACCAGCCACATGTTCGCGTACTCGGCCAGGAAGAACATCGCGAAGCTCATGCCCGAGTACTCGATCATGTGACCCGCGACGATTTCCGATTCGCCTTCCACCACGTCGAAGGGGTGGCGGTTGGTCTCGGCCAGGCCCGAGATGAAGTAGACGACGAAGATCGGCAGCAGCGGCAGCCAGTTCCACGACAGGAAGCCGACGCCGAGGTTGGCGAACATGCCCTTGCCCTGGACGTTCACGATCTCGCTCATGTTCAGGCTGCCGGTGACCATCAGCACCACGACGAAGCAGAAGCCCATCGCGATTTCGTAGCTCACCATCTGGGCCGATGCACGCAGCGCGCCCAGGAAGGCGTACTTCGAGTTCGAGGCCCAGCCCGCGATGATCACGCCATAGACCTCGAGCGAGGTGATGGCCATCACGAACAGCAGGCCGGCGTTGATGTTGGCGAGCGCGACGTCGGGACCGAAGGGAATCACGGCCCAGGCGGCGAGCGCCGGCATGATGGTCATGATCGGGCCGAGCAGGAACAGGCCCTTGTTGGCGACCGTCGGAAGGATGATTTCCTTGGTCATCAGCTTGAGCGCGTCGGCGATCGGCTGCAGCAGGCCCAGCGGCCCGATGCGGTTCGGGCCCACGCGGATCTGCGTGAAGCCGATGGCCTTGCGTTCCCACAGCGTGAGGTAGGCCACCGCCAGCATCAGCGGGATGACCACGACGATGATCTTGATCAGCGTCCAGATGACGGGCCAGACCACGCCGGTCCACCAGCCGGCGGCGACGAGACCCTGGCCGAAGCCGTGAATGGCGTCGATCATGCCGACACCTCCTCGGCCTGAGCGCTGGCGGGCGCGGCACCGATGCCATGGCCCGCGTTGCGCGCGTCGGCGGTCAGTTGCAGCGACGGCGCGCGGCGCACGATCGAATCGAGCTGGTAGATGCTCGCGACCACGGGCGCGGCCGCGCCGTTGTCGGCCGCCGCAGCGGCACCGGTGGCGTTGCGCAGCGCATCGGCCGGCAGCGCGCCGTTGTCGCCCACCGTGCGCAGCACGTCGGCGGTCGATTCGAACGCGAAGCCTTGCAGGCCCAGCAGGTTGGCGAGCACGCGCAGCACCTTCCAGGCCGGACGGGCCTCGCCCTGCGGCTTGACCACGGCGTGGAAGCTCTGCAGGCGGCCTTCGGCATTGACGAAGCTGCCGGGCGTTTCGGTGAACGGCGCGATCGGCAGCAGCACGTCGCTGAATTCGAGATTGGCCTTGAACGGGCTCAGCGTGACCACCATCTGCGCATTGCCGATGGTGTCGGCGGCAGCGGCGCCGGCGGCCGAGTCGAACACCGGCTCGGTGTTCAGCAGCAGCACGGCCTTGAGGCCGGAGCCGGCGGCGAGCATCTGGCCGGCGTGAAGGCCGCCGTTCTTCGGGAACGCGCCCACGAGCTGCGCGCCCACGGTGTTCGCGGCTTCGGTCAGGTAGCCGACGCTGGCGCCGGTCTGCGCGCCGATCCAGTTGGCCAGCGCGAGCAGGCTGCCGGCCTGCGCATGGTGCGCGGCCGCATTGCCCAGCAGGATGGCCTTGCGCTCGCCGCTCAGCAGCGAGGCGGCGATGGCCTGCGCGGTGGCGTCGGGCGCGTTGGCGGGTGCCAGCGGCGAAGCGGCGCCGGTGGACTGGCCCACCACGGTCGCGATCGCGGCCAGCACTTCGATCCATTGGCCGGCATCGACGATGGCGGCCTGCGCGGGCTGGATGGCCCAGGCTTCGGCGTCGGCCATCAACTGCTTCGAGGTCAGCACGCTGAGCGCGGCGCCCTTGCGCACGGCCTGGCGGATGCGCTGCGCGAACAGCGGATGGTCCTTGCGCAGGTTCGAGCCGACGACGAAGGCGCGCTGCAGTTGGGTCAGCGAGGCGATCGAGGTGCCGAGCCAGCGGATGCCTTCGAAGGCCGTGAATTCGGCGTTGCGCAGGCGGTAGTCGATGTTGTCGCTGCCGAGCTCGCGCGTGAGCAGCGCGGCGAGCTGCAGCTCCTCGAGCGTGCTGTGCGGGCTGACCAGCGTGCCGATGCTCTGCGCGCCATGGTCGGCCTTGATCTGCTTGAGGCCGTTGGCCACGTACTCGAGCGCGGTCTGCCAGTCGACCTGCTGCCATTGGCCGCCCTGCTTGAGCATGGGCTGCGTCAGGCGCTCGCCGCCGTTGAGCGCTTCGTACGAGAAGCGGTCACGGTCGGCGATCCAGCATTCGTTGACGTCTTCGTTCTCGAGCGGCACCACGCGCATCACGCGGTTGTTCTTGACCTGGACGATCAGGTTGGCGCCGGTGGAGTCGTGCGGGCTCACCGACTTGCGGCGCGACAGTTCCCAGGTGCGGGCGCTGTAGCGGAAGGGCTTGCTCGTGAGCGCGCCGACCGGGCAGATGTCGATCATGTTGCCCGAGAGCTCGGAGTCGACCGAGTCGCCGAGGAAGGTTTCGATTTCCGAGTGCTCGCCGCGGTGCGACATGCCGAGCTCCATCACGCCGGCCACTTCCTGGCCGAAGCGGACGCAGCGCGTGCAGTGGATGCAACGGCTCATCTCTTCCATGCTGATCAGCGGGCCCACGTCCTTGTGGAACACGACGCGCTTTTCTTCCTCGTAGCGCGAGGAGGAACCGCCGTAGCCCACGGCCAGGTCCTGCAGCTGGCATTCGCCGCCCTGGTCGCAGATCGGGCAGTCCAGCGGATGGTTGATCAGCAGGAACTCCATGACCGACTGCTGGGCCTTGATCGCCTTCTCGCTCTTGGTGCGGACGATCATGCCCTGCGTGACGGGCGTGGCGCAGGCCGGCATCGGCTTGGGCGCCTTTTCGACGTCGACCAGGCACATGCGGCAGTTGGCCGCGATGCTGAGCTTCTTGTGATAGCAGAAGTGCGGAATGTAGGTGCCGGCCTTGTCGGCAGCATGCATGACCATGCTGCCTTCGGCCACTTCGACCTTCTTGCCGTCGAGTTCGATTTCAACCATATGTCTTTTTCTCGCGCTCAGGCCTGGACCGTTGCTTTCGGGACGTAGCCCGGGATCAAGGCTTCGAACTCGTGGCGGAAGTGCTTGATCATGGCGCGCACCGGCATGGCCGCCGCGTCGCCGAGGGCGCAGATGGTGCGGCCCATGATGTCGCCAGCGACGGAGTCCAGCAGCTGCAGGTCGCTGGGCTTGCCCTGGCCGTTGTGGATGCGGTCGACCACGCGGTAGAGCCAGCCGGTGCCTTCGCGGCACGGCGTGCACTGGCCGCAGGATTCGTGCATGTAGAAATACGAGAGGCGCTTGAGCGACTCGACCATCGAGCGGCTGTCGTCCATCACGATCACCGCGCCCGACCCCAGCATGGAGCCGGCCTTGGAGATGGAGTCGTAGTCCATCGTGCACTGCATCATGATGTCGGCCGGCAGCACCGGTGCCGACGAGCCGCCGGGAATCACGGCCTTGAGCGTGCGGCCCTTGCGCACGCCGCCGGCCAGTTCGAGCAGCTTGGAGAACGGCGTGCCCATCGGCACTTCGTAGTTGCCCGGCAGTTCGACGTCGCCGCTGACCGAATAGATCTTGGTGCCGCCATTGTTCGGCTTGCCGCACTCGAGGTACGCCTGGCCACCGTTGCGGATGATCCAGGGCACCGCCGCGAAGGTCTCGGTGTTGTTGATGGTGGTCGGCTTGCCGTACAGGCCGAAGCTGGCCGGGAACGGCGGCTTGAAGCGCGGCTGGCCCTTCTTGCCTTCGAGCGATTCGAGCAGCGCGGTTTCCTCGCCGCAGATGTAGGCGCCGAAGCCGTGGGCGGCGTGCAACTGGAAGTTGTACGTGCTGCCCATGATCTTGTCGCCCAGATAACCGGCGGCGCGCGCCTCCTCGAGGGCTTCCTCGAAGCGCTCGTAGCTCTGGAAGATCTCGCCGTGGATGTAGTTGTAGCCCACGCTGATGCCCATCGCATAGGCGGCGATGGCCATGCCCTCGATCACGATGTGCGGGTTGAACTGCAGGATGTCGCGGTCCTTGCAGGTGCCCGGCTCGCCTTCGTCCGAATTGCAGACCAGGTACTTCTGGCCCGGGAACTGGCGCGGCATGAAGCTCCACTTCAGGCCGGTCGGGAAACCGGCGCCGCCGCGGCCGCGCAGGCCCGAGGCCTTGACTTCGGCGATCACCTGGTCGGGCGTCAGGCCCTCGGTGAGGATCTTGCGCAGCGCCTGGTAGCCGCCGCGCGCCTCGTAGTCGGCGAGATGCCAGTTGGTGCCGTCGAGGCCGGCATAGATCTGGGCGCCGATGTGGCGGTCATGGAAGCAGGTCTGCACGCCGGTGGCGCGGAACTGCGAAAGAACCTGATCGGGCGTCATCACGAAGCCTCCCCGGGGGTTGCACTGCGCAGGCCATCGACGAGCTGGTCGAGCTTGTCGTTGCTCATGAAGCTGCACATCGTGCGGTCGTTGACCAGCATCACCGGCGAATCGGCGCAGGCGCCCAGGCATTCGCTCTGCTGCAGCGTGAACAGGCCGTCGGCCGTGGTCTCGCCCATCTTGATGCCGAGCTTCTTCTCGAGGTGCACGAGAGCGGTGACGCCATCGCGCAGCTGGCACGGCAGGTTGGTGCAGACGTTGAGCTTGTACTTGCCCACCGCATGCTGGTTGTACATGTTGTAGAAGGTCGTGACCTCGTGCACCGCGATCGGCGCCATGCCGAGGTACTCGGCGATCTCGCGCTCGCGCTGGGCGCTCACGAAACCCTCGTCCTGCTGCACGATCGCCAGGCAGGCCATCACGGCCGACTGCTTGCCGGCCTCGGGGTACTTGGCCACCTCGCGCGCGAAGCGTTCGAGGGTCTCAGGCTTCAGCGGCGCCGAAGGCGCCGCGTGAGTGTCATGGGTAGAGGAAGTCATTCGCTCTTTCTCACCTGTCGATTTCGCCGAACACGATGTCCATCGTGCCGATCACCGCGACAGCGTCGGCGATCATGTGGCCGCGCGACATTTCGTCGAGGGCGGCGAGGTGCGGGAAGCCAGGGGCGCGGATCTTCAAACGGTACGGCTTGTTGGCGCCGTCGCTCACGAGATAGATGCCGAACTCGCCCTTCGGATGCTCGACGGCGGCATAGGCCTCGCCCTCGGGCACGTGGAAGCCTTCGGTGAAGAGCTTGAAATGGTGGATCAGCTCCTCCATGTTCGCCTTCATCGATTCGCGCGCGGGCGCGGCGACCTTGTGGTTGTCGGTGATCACCGGGCCGGGGTTGGCGCGCAGCCATGCCGCGCACTGCTGGATGATCTTGTTGGCCTGGCGCATCTCCTCGACGCGCACCAGGTAGCGGTCGTAGCAGTCGCCGGTGCGGCCGACCGGCACGTCGAACTGCATGCGGTCGTAGACGTCGTAGGGCTGCTTCTTGCGCAGGTCCCATTCGACGCCCGAGCCACGCAGCATCGGGCCGGTGAAGCCGAGGTTGAGCGCGCGCTCCGGCGTGACCACGCCGATGCCCACGGTGCGCTGCTTCCAGATACGGTTGTCGGTGAGCAGCGTCTCGTACTCGTCGACCATCTTCGGGAAGCGCTTGCAGAAATCGTCGACGAAGTCGAGCAGCGAGCCCTGGCGGTTCTCGTTGAGCTTCTCGATCGCCTTCGCGTTCTTGATCTTGCTGACCTTGTACTGCGGCATCACGTCCGGCAGGTCGCGGTACACGCCGCCCGGACGGAAGTAGGCCGCGTGCATGCGCGCGCCCGACACCGCCTCGTACATGTCGAACAGGTCTTCGCGTTCGCGGAAGCAGTAGATGAGCATGTTCATCGCACCGCAATCGAGGCCGTGCGCGCCGAGCCACAGCAGGTGGTTCAGCAGCCGGGTGATCTCGGCGAACATGACGCGGATGTACTGCGCGCGGATCGGCACCTCGAGGCCCATCATCTTCTCGATGGCGAGGCAGTAGGCGTGCTCGTTGGACATCATCGACACGTAGTCGAGGCGGTCCATGTAGGGCAGCGACTGGATGAAGGTGCGCGATTCGGCGAGCTTCTCGGTCGCGCGGTGCAGCAGGCCGATGTGCGGGTCGGCGCGCTGGATCACTTCGCCGTCGAGCTCGAGCACCAAGCGCAGCACGCCGTGTGCCGCGGGATGCTGGGGACCGAAGTTGAGGGTGTAGTTCTTGATTTCGGCCATGTCAGTGGAGTCCGCCGCCGTAGTTGTCTTCGCGGATCACGCGCGGCGTGATCTCGCGCGGCTCGATCGATACCGGCTGGTAGACCACGCGCTTCTGCTCTTCGTCGTAGCGCATCTCGACATGACCCGACACCGGGAAGTCCTTGCGGAACGGATGGCCGATGAAGCCGTAGTCGGTCAGGATGCGGCGCAGGTCGTCGTGGCCTTCGAACACGATGCCGTAGAGGTCGAAGGCCTCGCGCTCGAACCAGGTCGCCGCGTTCCACACCGGCTGCAGGGAGTCGACCACCGGCAGGTCTTCGCTGGGCGCGAACACCTTGAGGCGCACGCGCTGGTTGAGGCTCACCGACAGCAGGTGCGAGACGACGCCGTAGCGCTCGCCTTCCCACTCGCCTTCGCGGTAGTCGGAATAGTCCATGCCGCAGAGATCGATCAGTTGCTCGAAGCGGCAGCCCGGCGCGTCGCGCAGCAGCAGTGCCGCGTCGATGTAGTCGGCAGCACCCACCACCACAGTCACTTCACCCAGCGCAACGGTCACGCTCCGAGCCTTGTCGCCCAGGGTCTGCACCAGAGTCGCCTGCAGCGCCTCCGGAGAAATTGCAAAGTCGGTCATCTCGGCAATTCCTCAGGCACGCGCGATGGTGTTGGTGCGGCGGATCTTCTGCTGCAGCTGGATGATCCCGTAGAGCAGCGCTTCGGCGGTGGGCGGGCAGCCCGGCACGTAGACGTCGACCGGAACGATCCGGTCGCAGCCACGCACCACCGAGTAGCTGTAGTGGTAGTAGCCGCCGCCGTTGGCGCACGAACCCATCGAGAGCACCCAGCGCGGCTCGGGCATCTGGTCGTAGACCTTGCGCAGTGCCGGCGCCATCTTGTTGCACAGCGTGCCGGCCACGATCATCAGGTCGGACTGACGCGGGCTCGGACGGAACAGCATGCCGAAACGGTCGATGTCGTAGCGGGCCGCGCCCGCGTGCATCATTTCGACCGCACAGCAAGCCAGACCGAACGTCATCGGCCACAGAGATCCGGTCTTCGCCCAGTTCACCACCGAGTCGTAGGTGGTCGTGACGAAGCCTTCCTTGAGAACGCCTTCAATGGCCATCGTGTAGCTTCCTTATTCCCAGTCGAGCGCGCCTTTTTTCCACTCGTAGGCGAAGCCCACGACGAGGATGGCGAGAAAGATCATCATGGCCCAGAAGCCGACAGCACCGATCTCCTTGAGCGCAATGGCCCACGGGAAGAGAAAGGCAATCTCCAGATCGAACAGGATGAAGAGAATGGCAACCAGGTAATAGCGCACGTCGAACTTCATGCGCGCATCCTCGAAGGCCTCGAAGCCGCACTCGTAAGGCGCGTTCTTGGCTGCGTCAGGCCGATTGGGGCCGAGGATGTATCCGATGACCTGTGGAGCGACGCCTACGCCGACCCCGACCAGAATGAACAAAAGGACGGGAAGGTAGGAATCGAGGTTCATCGGGAGCTTTCACCGCTTGCCACCGACAGAAGCACCTTCATGAGGCGTCCTGTCGGTGAGATTTGGTGCGGTCGGCGAGACTCGAACTCGCACAGCTTTCGCCACTACCCCCTCAAGATAGCGTGTCTACCAATTTCACCACGACCGCGGTTTTTTCTGTTCGGATGGCATGAGGTGCCTACAAAGAGGTTTGGCTTTCCGAACAGCTTTAGAGTTTACCCTGAAATGAAGCCATTTCTTACGGGTCACTCTGAAAACATCAGAGTTACTTGCTGGGAATCTGTCCCGCGCCAGCCGCGGGCGCACTCGCGGGAGCCGTAGCAGGCGCCGCGCCCGACTGGCCCGAGGGAATCTGGCCTGCCGCACCCGAAGCCGGCGTGGCGGGCACGCCGATGGCCGCACGCTCCAGCAGGCTGCCGCCACCCGTGGGACGTGCGTGACTGAAGTAGGCCAGCAGCAGCGTGCAGGCGAAGAACACCGCGGCCAGCACGGCCGTGGTGCGCGAGAGGAAGTTCGCGCTGCCGCTGGCGCCGAACAGGCTGCCGGCGCTGCCGCTGCCGAAGGCCGCGCCCATGTCGGCGCCCTTGCCGTGCTGGATCAGGATCAGCCCGATCATCACCAGCGCCGACAGCATCTGCACGCCGACCAGAAGGTTGAGGACCACGTTCATTCGTTCTTACTCCTAATTGATGCCTGCCCTGCCCGCTTCAGCGGACGGCGGCGGAAATGATCTGCAAAAAGTCGGGGGCCTTCAGGGAAGCGCCACCGATCAGGCCGCCGTCGATGTCGGCTTGCGCCAACAGTTCGGCCGCGTTGGCGGCATTCATGCTGCCGCCGTAGAGGATCTTGATGCCGGCCGCGTGCTCGCTCGCGGCGTGATGCAGTTGCGCACGCAACACCGCGTGCACCGCCTGCGCCTGTTCGGGCGTGGCGGTCTTGCCGGTGCCGATGGCCCACACGGGTTCGTAGGCGACCACGATCTCGCTGATGCAGTGGCCGTTCACGTGGATGACCGCCGCCAGCTGGCGCTTCACCACTTCCTCGGTCTGGCCCGCTTCGCGCTGCGCCAGCGTCTCGCCGACGCAGACGATCGGCGTGATGCCGTTGGCCAGCGCGGCCGCGGTCTTCGCGGCCACGGCATCGTCGGTCTCGCCGTGGTACTGGCGGCGCTCCGAATGGCCGACGATGGCATAGCGCACACCGAAGTCCTTCAGCATCGCCGCCGACTGCTCGCCCGTGAAGGCGCCCTGCGCCTGCGCGGAAATGTCCTGCGCGCCCAGCGCCATCGGCGAACCCGCCAGCAGCGACTGCAGTTGCGCGAAATACGGCGCGGGCGCGCACAGCGCGATGTCGCACGCAGGCGCATTCGCCGCGAGCCCCTGCCGCAGCGCCGTCACCAGCGCCTCGTTGGCAGCCAGGCTGCCATTCATCTTCCAGTTCCCTGCGATCAGTTTCTTGTGGGTCGTCATCGTGCTCGTCTCGTCACCAGGTCAGCACGATCTTGCCGATGTGCTGATTCGATTCCATCAACGCATGCGCCTGCGCCGCGCCGCTGGGCTCGCCGGCCGCCGCGAAGGTGCTGTGGATCACCGGCTTGACCGCGCCGCTCTCGAGCAGCGGCCACACCTTCTCGCGCAGCGCCCTGGCGATCGCGCCCTTGAATGCCACCGGCCGCGGACGCAGCGTCGAGCCCGTGATCGTGAGCCGCTTGCGCAGCACCAGGCCCGCGTTGATCTGGCTCTTGACGCCACCCTGCACCGCGATGATCACCAGCCGGCCGTCCTCGGCCAGGCATTCGACCTCGCGCGCCACGTAGTCGCCCGCGACCATGTCGAGGATGACGTCCACGCCCTTGCCGCCGGTCAGCGACTTCGCCACTTCGACGAAATCGGCCGTGCGGTAGTTGATCGCGTGATCGGCGCCGAGTTTCAGGCAGGCTTCGCACTTGTCGTCGCTGCCGGCCGTGACGATCACGGTCGCGCCCAGCGCCTTGGCGATCTGGATCGCCGTGACGCCGATGCCGCTCGAGCCACCCTGGATCAGCAGGGTTTCGCCCTTTTGCAGCCGGCCGCGCTCGAACACGTTGCTCCAGACGGTGAAGAAGGTCTCGGGCAGCGAAGCCGCCTCGACGTCGCTCCAGCCCTTGGGCACCGGCAGGCACTGCGCCACCGGCGCCACGCACAGCTGTGCATAGCCGCCGCCGGCGATCAGCGCGCAGACACGGTCGCCGATCGCGAAGCCCGCCTCGGCCAATGCCGCGGCATCGCCCGACACGATCTCGCCGGCCACCTCGAGGCCCGGCAGGTCGGAGGCGCCGGGCGGCACCGGGTAGTGGCCCATGCGCTGCAGCACGTCGGGGCGGTTGACACCGCTGGCCGACACGCGGATCAGCAGCTCGCCCGCGCCGGCGACCGGATCGGGACGATCCGTGACGCGCAGCACCTCGGGGGCGCCGTACGAAGCGATTTCAATGGCTTTCATGGTCTCCTGGCCTCCAGCCGCCCGTGCGACGGGCGCATTCAGCAATCGGAAAGGCAAAGGCGGCGCGCGGCGCATGCCGCGGCCGCCATGGCCTTCTTACTCCTGCGACTCGCGCGGAGCCTGCGGCTGCTGCGACTCGCCGGCCGGAGCCTGCTCGTTGCGCGGCTGCTGCTGGTCGTTGTTGAAGCGCGGAGCGCGCTCGCCGCGGTCACCGCGGTCACCGCGATCGCCGCGATCACCACCACGGTCGCCGCGGTCGCCACGGTCACGGCGCTCGCCGCCACGGTCACCGCGGTCTTCGCGCGGCGGACGCTCGCTGTATTCCATGCCGGCCGGACGCTCGGTCAGTGCCTTCATCGACAGCTTGACGCGACCCTTGTCGTCGGTCTCGAGGACCTTGACCTTCACGATCTGGCCTTCGCTCAGGTAGTCGGTCACCTTCTCGACGCGTTCGTGCGCGATCTGGCTGATGTGCAGCAGGCCGTCCTTGCCGGGCAGCAGGTTGATGAGCGCACCGAAGTCCAGGATCTTGGTGACCGGGCCTTCGTAGATCTTGCCGATCTCGACCTCGGCCGTGATCTGCTCGATGCGCTTCTTGGCCTCTTCGGCCTTGGCCGGATCGGTCGACGCGATGGTGATGGTGCCGTCTTCGTCGATGTTGATCTGCGTGCCGGTTTCTTCCTGCAGGCCGCGGATGACCGCGCCGCCCTTGCCGATCACGTCGCGGATCTTCTCGGGGTTGATCTTCAGCGTGGTCAGGCGCGGTGCGAACTGCGACACGTCGGCCTTGGCCTCGCCCATCGCTTCCTGCATCTTGCCGAGGATGTGCATGCGCGCTTCCTTGGCCTGCGCCAGCGCGACCTGCATGATTTCCTTGGTGATGCCCTGGATCTTGATGTCCATCTGCAGCGCGGTGATGCCGTTGGTCGTGCCGGCCACCTTGAAGTCCATGTCGCCGAGGTGGTCCTCGTCGCCCAGGATGTCGGTCAGCACCGCGAAGCGGTTGTCTTCCTTGATCAGGCCCATGGCGATGCCGGCCACGTGGGCCTTCATCGGCACGCCGGCGTCCATCATCGAGAGGCAGCCGCCGCAGACCGAAGCCATCGACGAGGAGCCGTTCGACTCGGTGATCTCCGACACCACGCGCACGGTGTAGGGGAACTCTTCCTTGTTCGGCAGCACGGCGACGAGAGCGCGCTTGGCCAGGCGGCCGTGGCCGACTTCGCGGCGCTTGGTCGAGCCCATGCGGCCCACTTCACCGGTGGCGAAGGGAGGCATGTTGTAGTGGAACAGGAAGCGGTCCTCGAACTCGCCGGCCAGCGCGTCGATGCGCTGCGCGTCGCGTTCGGTGCCCAGCGTGGTCACGACCAGCGCCTGGGTCTCGCCGCGCGTGAACAGCGCCGAGCCGTGGGTGCGCGGCAGCACCGAGTTGCGGATCTCGATCGGGCGCACGGTGCGGGTGTCGCGGCCGTCGATGCGCGGCTCGCCTTGCAGGATCTGGCTGCGCACGATGCGCGCTTCGATCGCGAACAGCAGGTCGCTGACCTTGCCGGCGTCGAATTCGGCGCCTTCGGCCTTCAGGGCCTCGTAGACGCTGGCATTGGCTTCGCGCAGGGCCTGGGTGCGGGCCTGCTTGCTGCGGATCTGGTAGACGGCGCGCAGCTTCTCCTCGGCCAGGCCGTTGACCTTGGCGATGAAGGCCTCGTCCTTGGCTTCGGGCGCCCAGGTGCCTTCCTTGACCCACAGCGGCTTGCCGGCGTCGCGCACCAGTTCGTGGATGGCGTTGATCGCCACCTTGCCCTGTTCGTGGCCGAAGACCACGGCGCCGAGCATGATCTCCTCGGCCAGTTGCTGGGCTTCGGACTCGACCATCAGCACGGCGGCTTCGGTGCCGGCCACGACGAGGTCCATCTGCGAATCCTTGCGCGCGGTCTGGCCCGGGTTCAACACGTACTGGCCGTTGATGTAGCCCACGCGCGCGGCGCCGATCGGGCCGTCGAACGGAATGCCCGAGACCGACAGGGCGGCGCTCACGGCGATCATCGCGGCGATGTCGGCGTCGACTTCGGGGTTCAGCGACACGGTGTGGATCACCACGTGCACTTCGTTGAGGAAGCCCTCGGGGAACAGCGGACGGATCGGGCGGTCGATCAGGCGGCTGGTCAGGGTCTCGAGCTCGCTGGGCTTGGCTTCGCGCTTGAAGAAGCTGCCGGGGATCTTGCCGGCGGCATAGGTCTTCTCGATGTAGTCGACGGTCAGCGGGAAGAAGTCCTGGCCCGGCTTGGCGCTCTTGGAAGCGACCACGGTGGCCAGCACGACGGTGCCGTCGATGTCGACCAGCACGGCGCCCGTGGCCTGACGGGCGATTTCGCCCGTTTCCATGACGACGGTCTTGTCGCCCCATTGGAAGGACTTGGTGACTTTGTTGAAGAGGCTCATGTTTGCTCCTGTTTTAGTAGCAGATCATCGAAGATCCGCAGGATCTCGGAGGGCTTTCTCAGAACACGATGCCATTCCAGCGAAGCTCGGCTCGAACTTCCCTGGAATGACACAGCTTCGCTCTGTAGGGCACCCCGAAAGTGGTTCGCGAAGTAAAAAACGCCTGAGCTAGCGGACTAACCCAGGCGTTTTTTCATGCGATTCGGCTTACTTGCGCAGGCCCAGCTTGGCGATCAGCGCGGTGTAACGGTCGGCGTCCTTGGACTTCAGGTAATCGAGCAGCTTGCGACGGCGGCTCACCATGCGCAGCAGGCCGCGACGGCCGTGGTGGTCCTTGGCGTGCGTCTTGAAGTGGGGGGTGAGCTCGTTGATGCGGGCGGTCAGCAGTGCGACTTGCACTTCGGGGCTGCCGGTGTCGTTGGCTGCGCGGGCGTTGTCCTTGACGACTTCGGCCTTGATGGAGGCTGCGATCATTGGTTTTTCCTTTGTTCCGGTGGTGTTTGACTTGCGGTGGGTGCTGGAACTGCGCTCACCGTGCGCCTTGCGGCATGCAAAGCCTTGGGATTATACATCGGCCGTCCCGGACACCCCTTCCCGGCGGCGCCCGTCGAGCGAGACCAGGGCCACCGCCCCCAGCACGCAGGCCGCGCCGGCCACCTGCGACCAGCCCACCGGTTCGCCCAGCCACCAGGCCGCGAGGGCCAGCGCCGACACCGGCATCAGCGCCGTGAACAGCGCCGCCTCGGCGCCGCTGAGCCGGGCCGCGCCCGCGTACCAGAGCAGGAAGCCCGCCACCGTCGGCACCAGCGCGTAGTAGGCCACACCGGCCAGCGCCTCGGCCGGCACCGCCTGCAGCCAGGCACGCTCGAGCAGCGCGGGCGGCAGCGACAGCAGCAGCCCCAGCGCGGTCATCGCGCTCGACTGCGCGAGCGGCGGCAGCGGCACGCGCAGCCGCTTGTTGAGCAGGATGAACAGCGATTCGAACGCCACCGCGCCCAGCACCAGCAGGTTGCCGAGCAGCGCGGCCGGCGTGCGCGCGCCACCCTCCCCGCCCGGTCGCAGCGTGATCGCCAGCACGCCCAGGCTCGCGAGCACGATCCCGCCGATCAGGTAGCGCCCGGGCCGCTCGCGCAGCGCGAGCACCGCCACCAGCGCGGCGATGGCCGGCAGGGTGCCGGCCACCACGCCCGCGTCGGCCGCCGGCGCCCAGCGCAGGCCCAGGATCAGCAGCACCGTGTAGCCCACGCTGCCCGCGGCCGCCTGGCACAGCAGCAGCCAGGCATCGTGCCGGTCCGGACGCGGCCAGCGCACGCGCATCCACCGCATCAGCACCACGAACACCGGCAGCGCCAGCGCGAAGCGCAGCGCGGTCGCCGTGAACGGCGGCAGGCCGCCCGCGATCAGCTTGCTCGCGACCACCGTGCTGCCGACCGTGACCATCGCGAGCGCGCACAGCCACATCCCCTTGCCGCGTTCCGACATACCTGTCGCCTTTCATTTGCAGAAAGCGCGAGCGTCTCCCGCCGGAGGCGCGGCGGTCTTGAACGAAATTGCAGGGGACCGGCTCAGGCGCCGTGCGCGGCCGCATAGGCCCCGGGCGTGAAGCCCAGGAAGCGCACGAAGGCCCGCGTCATGTGGCTCTGGTCGGCGAAGCCCGCGCCGGCCGCGGCATCGGCCAGCGCCCGCCCCTGCGCGATCAGCCGGCGCGCGCGCGACAACCGGCACTGCTGCAGCCAGGCATGCGGCGGCAGCCCGAAGGCGGCCGCAAAGCCGCGCAGCAGCTGCCAGCGGCTCAGGCCGGCCTCGTGCGCGAGCTCGGCGAGCGTGGGCGCGGTCACGCAGTCGTCGGCGATGCGTGCCCGCGCGCGTTCCAGCGCCACGGAGGCGATGCGAGGCGCGGGCTCCGGCGCCAGCGCGCCCGGTGCATCGCGCAGCAATTCGAGCACGCCCTGCTCCAGCGCCAACGCATCGGCGCCCTCGGCCACGCGCGCGAACAGCCGCTCGACCCCGCACCGCAGCGCCGGATCGTTGAGCACCGGCCGCGTCAGCTCGAGCCCGGGCGCGGCATCGGCCAGCAACGCGGGCGCCAGGTGCAGCATGCGCCAGGCGCGCGCCTCGCCGCGCAGCGCGACGCCGTCGTGCACCTCGCCCGGGTTGACCGTGATGACGTCCCCGCGCACCGCCTCGACCGCGCCGCGGCCACTGGCCGAGCGCTGGCCGCCGCGGTCGATCACGCCGATGCCGTAGACGTCGTGCATGTGGCGCGGAAAGCTGCGCGCCGATTCGGCCGCGATCGTCTGCAGGCCCGGCAGCGCCGAGCCGCGGACGCGCACGGAGTCGACGGGCGCGGGCCTCGGCGACATTCAGCCCTGCTGCTTCGCGAGCCAGCCGCGCAGCCGCTCCACGCCCTGCACCAGCCGCTGCGGATCCTTCGAGGCGAAGCACCAGCGCAGCCAGCCCTGCCCCTCGGGGGCGAAGGCATTGCCGGGCGCGAGCCCGAGCCCGGCCTCGACCACCAGCCGCTTGGCCACCTCGAAGGAATCGTCGAAACCCTCGAGCCGGAAGAAGGCGTACATGCCGCCCCTGGCCGGCGCCACCTGCACGCCCGGCACGGCTGCCAGCAGCGGCACCAGCGTGTCGCGGCAATGCTTGAGGTGCGTCACCACGCGCGGCGTGATCTCCGCCGTGTGCTCGATCGCCACCACCCCGGCGCGCTGCGTGAACACGCTCGCGCACGAGGTGTTGAACTCGATCAGCTTGCCGATGCCCTCGACCAGCGCGGGCGGCAGCACCAGCCAGCCCAGGCGCCAGCCGGTCATCAGGAAGCTCTTCGAGAAGCTGTGCGTGACCACCAGCCGGTCGTCGGGCCGCGCGATGTCGAGGAAGCTCGGCGCGCAACCATTGGCCGTGGGCTCGAAGTACAGGCGCTCGTAGACCTCGTCCGCGAGGATCCAGGTGCCGGTCTCGCGGCAATGGTCGAGCACGGCCTGCTGTTCCTCGCGGGTCATCGTCCAGCCGGTCGGGTTGTTCGGCGCGTTGACGATCAGCAGCCTGGTGGTCGACCTGACCGCCGCGCGCAGCGCCTGCAGGTCCAGCGTCCATTCGCCCCGCACCGGCACCAGCGGCACCGTGCGCACCGTCGCGCCGAGGATCGCGGGCTGCGCCGTGAGGTTGGGCCACACGGGCGTCACCGCGACCACCTCGTCGCCGGCATCGACCAGCGCCTGCACCGCGAGCATCAGCGCGCTCACGCCGCCCGAGGTGACGGCGATGCGCGAGGCATCGACCGCGGGATGCAGGCTGCTGGTGTAGCGCGCGATCGCCGCGCGCAGTTCGGGCAGGCCGAGGTTGTGGGCGTAGAAGGTCTCGCCGCGCTGCAGCGAATCGATCGCCGCCTGGCGGATGACTTCGGGCGTGACCTCGTCGCTCTCGCCGAACCAGAAGGCGAGCACGTCGCTGCGGCCGAGGCCGGCATTGGCGACTTCGCGGATCTTGGAGGCTTCGAGGTTGTGGATGGCTTGGCGCATGCTGTGTTTTTCTTTCGTTGTCGTCGTGTCTTCGCTTCGTGCCTTCAGGGGCGCTTCATCTTGCACGAAGTCGGCAGCTCCGCGCGCTCGGGAGCAATGGTCTTGATCACGCGAAAGCCGTAGCCCGAGCCCTCGACGTCGAACTGCACGCCCGGTCGGCCCTGCTTGTCCATCACGCCGACCACGAGCTGCTGCTGGAACTGGTGGTCGGCCGCGCGCATGCGCCCGCGCTGGCCGTACAGCGTGACGTCGGCCTGCTCGAGCGCGCGCGCCACCGCCACGGTGTCGGTGTTGCCCGCGCGCTCGAGCGCCTGCGCCAGCGACTCGATCAAGAGCTGCATGCGCATGTGGACGTAGTCGTCCGCGGGCTTCGGAAAGCGCGTGCGGAAGGCGCGGTAGAAGGCCTCCGACTGCGGCGTCTGCACGTTCGGCAGCCAGTCGGCCACCGCGATCACGCGGCCGATGCCGGCATCGCCGATGGCCGCGGGCGCACCCAGCGCATTGCCGTAGAAGGTGTAGAAGGTGCCGTTGAAGCCGGCCTCGCGCGCGGCCTTCACGAGCAGCGTGAGGTCGTTGCCCCAGTTGCCCGTGACCACCGCCTGCGCGCCGCTCGCGATGATCTTGCTGGCGTAGGGCGCGAAGTCCTTCACCTTGCCCAGCGGATGCAGCTCGTCGCCGACGATCTCCACGTCGGGCCGCAGCACGCCGAGCTGGCGCCGCGATTCGCGCAGCACCGCCTGGCCGAAGCTGTAGTCCTGCCCCAGCAGGTAGATGCGCTTGAGCGCGGCGTCGTCCTTCACCACGTCCATCAGCGCGGCCACGCGCATGTCGGCATGGGCGTCGAAGCGGAAGTGCCAGAAGCTGCAGCGCTCGTTGGTCAGCGAGGGCTCGACCGCCGCGTAGTTGAGGAACAGCATGCGCCGCTGCGGGTCGCGTTCGTTGTGCTTGTCGATCGCATCGATCAGCGCCGCCGCGGTGGCCGAGGAGTTGCCCTGCAGCACGATGCGCGCGCCATCGTCGATCGCGGCGCGCAGCGCCGACAGCGCTTCCTCGTTCTGCCCCTTGCTGTCGTAGCGGTCGAGCTGCAGCGGCCGCGCGCCACCCGGCAGCCTGATGCCGCCGCGCGCATTCACGCGCTCCACGGCCCACAGCAGGTTGCGGAACACCGCCTCGCCGGTGTTGGCGAACGGGCCGCTCATGCTCTCGATCAGCGCCAGGCGGATGGGTGCGGGCGGGGTCTGCGCGAGCGCCGCGAAGGGCCTCGCGCATAGCGACAGTGCCGCGAATTTCAAGGCCTGGCGGCGCTCGAAAAAGCTGGAATTCATTGACTTGAAACGCGCGCCGCTGGGCCTAGATGAGGTTTCAAGCGGCACTCAGGATTGAACGGCCGCGCAGTGTAAGGGACACACATTCCATGTCCCCATTGTGTTCATTCAGGAGTACTTCCATGTTTTTCGCACCCGCTCTCCGCGCCACCCGCTTCACCCCCCGCGCCTACGATCGCGCCTTCGAACGCTTCGTGAACGATGCCTTCGCCGGCACCGCGCGCCGCTCGCCGCTGGTCGAGCAGGACGACAAGAGCTGGACCCTGTCGCTCGACGTGCCCGGCTTCGCCCGCGAGGACCTGAGCATCGGCATCGAAGGCGCCGTGGTCCGCATCGAGAGCAAGGCCGACGCCAAGCGCCAGTTCAAGGCCGCCTATGAGCTGCCGCTGGACATCGACGCAGCGGCCAGCGAAGCCAGGCTCGAGAACGGCGTGCTGACCCTGAAGCTCGCCAAGGTGGTGCCGGTCAGCCAGGTCTCGCAGCTGCAGATCAACTGATCCAGGCGCAACCGACCTGCGAAAAAGCCCGCGCGGCGACCAGCCGCGCGGGCTTTTTCATGGGCGTTCTCAGGCTGTGGCGGGCAGGTCCGCCGACAGCGAGGCCATCGGCCAGCGCGGCTTCACGTCGAAGGCGTAGCGCTCGGTGGGCTGCGACAGCCCCGACTGCAGCCGCATCGCCGCGGCCATCGCGATCATCGCGCCGTTGTCGGTGCACAGGTGCAGCTCGGGGTAGTGCACGCGCACGCCGCGCTTCGCGCAGGCGGCATTCAACTGCTCGCGCAGCATGCGGTTCGCGCCCACGCCGCCGGCCACCACCAGCCGCTTGAGGCCGGCCTGGTCGAGCGCGGCCAGCGACTTCTTCAGCAGCACTTCGACGATCGCCGCCTGCGTGGAGGCCGCGAGGTCGGGCTTGCGCGCCTCGAGCGAATCGCCGAGCTTCCTCGCCTGCGTGAGCACGGCCGTCTTGAGGCCGGCAAAGGAGAAATCGAGATCGCCGCTGTGCAGCAACGGGCGCGGCAACTTGAAGGCCGCCGGATCGCCACCCTCGGCCAGCTTGGCGAGCCAGGGGCCGCCGGGGTACGGCAGGCCCATGAGCTTGGCGCTCTTGTCGAAGGCCTCGCCGGCCGCGTCGTCGATGGTTTCGCCCAGCAGCTCGTAGCGGCCCACGCCGTCCACGCGCATCAGCTGGGTGTGGCCGCCCGAGACCAGCAGCGCCACGAAGGGGAACTCGGGCGGGTCGGCGCTCAGGAACGGCGACAGCAGGTGGCCTTCGAGATGGTGCACGCCCAGCACGGGCTTGCCGAGCGCCGCGCCCAGCGCGCAGGCCACGCCCGCGCCCACGAGCAGCGCGCCCGCGAGGCCGGGGCCGCGGGTGTAGGCGACCACGTCGACCTCGGCCAGCGCGCGCCCGGCCTCGGCCATCACGGCATCGGTCAGCGGCAGCACGCGGCGGATGTGGTCGCGGCTCGCGAGTTCGGGCACCACGCCGCCATAGGCCTGGTGCATCGCGATCTGGCTGTGCAGCGCATGCGAGCGCAGCACCGGCAGCGCGTCGCCATGCGACTCGACCAGCGCCACGCCGGTCTCGTCGCAGGAGGATTCGATTCCTAGAAGCAGCATGGCCGCGAGTGTAGGCGGCGGGCGATAGGGGCTGCTGGCGCGGGGGTACGGCACGGATGTTGCTGCGGTTCGGGCACCCCATGAAATCCGGACTGCACTTCCTGATCGCCGCGCGGCGCAGCGAGATCGACGCGCTCGAGCAACTCGCGCGCACCAGCGAGCTGGTCGGCGCCGTGGGCCGGCTCGTGCATGCGCTGCAGCGCGAGCGCGGCATGTCGAACCTGTTCCTGGCCTCGCGCGGCGCGCGCTTCGGCGACCAGCGCGATCCGCAGATCGCCGAGTGCGTGGCACTCGAGCAGGCGGTGCGGCTGGGCTTCGACCGGCTCGAGGCCGAGGCGCACGGCCGCGCGGGCGACGGCAACCACACGCGTCTGTTCAGCCGCATCGCCTGGGTGCTGCCGGGCCTGGACGGCCTGCCGGCCCTGCGCCGGCGCATCGGCGCGCTCGAACTGCAGCCCGCGCAGGCCACCGCGGCCTTCGCCAAGCTGGTCGCGGGGCTGCTGTCGGTGGTGTTCGAGGCCGCCGACGGCGCCACCGACCCCGAGATCTCGCGCCTGCTGGTGGCGCTGTTCAACTTCATGCAGGGCAAGGAGTTCGCGGGCCAGGAGCGCGCCCTCGGCGCCGCCGCCCTCGCCATGGGCCGCGTCGACGACGCCCAGCGGGCCCAGTGGCTGCACCTGGTCGAGTCGCAGGAGCGCTGCTTCCAGGTCTTCACCGAGTTCTCGAATCCCGCGCTGCTCGCGCTGTGGCGCCAGAGCCAGAGCGACAGCACCCTGGCCGGGCTCGAGCGCATGCGCCGCATCGGCACCGTGCATCCGGGCGCGGCGCCCGCGGGCGGCCTGCCCGATCCGCGGCTGAGCCAGGCCTGGTTCGACTGCTGCAGCGCGCGCATCGACGCCATGCGCACCGTCGAGGACCAGTTGGCCGACGACCTGCGCCTGCAGTGCGGCCACAAGACCGCGCAGGCGCGGCGCGAACTCGAGGACTACCAGCGCCTGCTCGACACCCTGGCGCCGCGCGACGACGGCGAGCGCTTCTTCGACGACGTGCTGGCGCCTGCGCCCGCCGCCGCGCGTCCGGCCGCGCCCGAGGCCGCCACGCTCTATGGCCGCACGCTCGAGCGCTCGGTGCTCGACATGGTGCAGGCCCAGTCGCGCCGGCTGCAGGCCATGGGCGACGAGCTCGAGACCGTGCGCGCCTCGCTCAACGAGCGCAAGCTGGTCGAGCGCGCCAAGGGCCTTTTGATGGCACACCGCCGGATGAGCGAAGAAGAGGCGCACAAGATGCTGCGCCAGACCGCGATGAACCAGAACCGTCGGCTGGTCGACGTGGCCGAGTCGGTGCTCGCGATGGCCGACTACCTGCCGCGTTGACCTGCGCGTCGATCGGTTCGCTCTGGTGCAGTGCACAACAACCGTGCCTGCCGACGCGCCGGCCGCCTTTTCCCACCGAATCGAAGGCCCGGGCGCACCCATACGGCGCATCGAGCTAGCAAAGCCATAGCAAAAACACGCGCGGCAGGGCTGGCACGCGCTTTGCTCAAGACATTTCATGAGGCCTTCGGGCCTCCAGGCAGAGGGCCCCCAATGGCGGGGGCCGTCCACCGACCCGGACAAAGGCGTCCTTATCCCGCGGGGCTGGCTCGTTTGCGAGCAGCCCCCGCGGTGGTGAGGACGCCTTTTCGTTTTTGTCTTCCGCCTTTCTCTTCGCAGGAGTCCGCCCCATGTCCGATCCGCTGCAAACCAAACTGAGCCGGCGCCGCGTGCTGCAGGCCGCCGCCATCGGCGCCGTCGGGATCGATCCCGCGCTGCGCGCCGCCGTCTGGGCCCAGGGCTCCGACAAGCCCGAGAAGGAGGAAGTGAAGATCGGCTTCATCCCGCTGACCGACTGCGCCAGCGTGGTGATGGCCTCGGTGCTGGGCATCGACAAGAAGTACGGCGTGAAGATCGTGCCGAGCAAGGAGGCGAGCTGGGCCGGCGTGCGCGACAAGCTGGCCAACGGCGACCTCGACATGGCGCACGTGCTCTACGGCCTGGTCTACGGCATGCACCTGGGCCTGAGCGGCCCGAAGAAGGACATGGCCGTGCTCATGACCCTCAACAACAACGGCCAGGCGATCACGCTGTCGAAGAAGCTGGCCGACAAGGGCGCGGTCGACGCGGCCTCGCTCGCCAAGCTGATCGCCAGCGAGAAGCGCGAATACACCTTCGCCCAGACCTTCCCCACCGGCACCCACGCGATGTGGCTCTACTACTGGCTCGCCTCGGCCGGCATCGACCCGTTCAAGGACGTCAAGAACATCACCGTGCCGCCGCCGCAGATGGTGGCCAACATGCGCGTGGGCAACATGGACGGCTACTGCGTCGGCGAGCCCTGGGGCCAGCGCGCGATCATGGACGGCATCGGCATCACGGCCATCACCACGCAGGACATCTGGAAGGACCATCCCGAGAAGGTGCTCGGCACCACGGCCGAGTTCGCGAAGAAGTACCCGAACACCGCGCGCGCCGTGACCGCCGCCGTGCTCGAGGCCGGCAAGTGGATCGACGCCGGCCTGCAGAACAAGAACAAGATGGCCGAGACCATCGCCGACAAGAGCTACGTCAACACCAGCGTGGACGCGATCAACCAGCGCATCCTGGGCCGCTACGTCAACGGCCTGGGCAAGAGCTGGGACGACCCCAACCACATGAAGTTCTACAACGGCGGCGCGGTCAGCTTCCCCTACCTGTCCGACGGCATGTGGTTCCTCACGCAGCACAAGCGCTGGGGCCTGCTCAAGGAGCATCCCGACTACCTCAAGGTCGCGACCGAGATCAACCGCATCGACATCTACAAGCAGGCCGCGGCCGCCACGCAGACGCCGGTGCCCAAGGACCCGATGCGCAGCAGCAAGCTGTTCGACGGTTCGGTCTGGGACGGCAAGGACCCGAAGAAGTACGCCGAGTCCTTCAAGCTCCATGCATAGGGAGAACACCATGGTCAGCGCAGTCTTCCATTCGCCGCTCGAGGCGGTCGCCGCGCCGTCGGCCCCGGCCCTCGCGGCCAAGCCGGCGGCCGCCACCGCGGCACCCGTTCGCCCCCTGCCCGCGCCCGAGCCGCGGGTGCGCACGCCGCTCGATTTGCGCGCCTTCTGGATGCGCGTGCTGCCGCCGCTCGCGGGCTTCGGCCTGCTGCTGCTGGTGTGGGAGATCGTGGCCATGCGCAGCACCACCGGCTTTCCCTCGCCGCTGGCGGTCTGGCAGCAGGCGCTCACGGTGTTCAGCGATCCCTTCTACAGCAAGGGCCCCAACGACCAGGGCGTGGGCTGGAACGTGCTGTCCTCGCTGCAGCGCGTGGCGCTGGGCTTCGGCCTCGCGGCGCTGGTCGGCATTCCGGCCGGCTTCGCGATCGGGCGCTTCGAGTTCCTTTCGCGCATGTTCAATCCGCTGATCAGCCTGCTGCGCCCCGTCTCGCCGCTGGCCTGGCTGCCGATCGGCCTCCTGGTGTTCAAGGGCGCCAACCCGGCCGCGATCTGGACCATCTTCATCTGCTCGATCTGGCCGATGGTCATCAACACGGCCGTGGGCGTGCAGCGCGTTCCGAGCGACTACATGAACGTGGCCAAGGTGCTGAACCTCAGCGAATGGAAGATCCTCACCAAGATCCTGTTCCCGGCCGTGCTGCCCTACATGCTGACCGGCGTGCGGCTGGCCGTGGGCACCGCCTGGCTGGTGATCGTGGCGGCCGAGATGCTGACCGGCGGCGTGGGCATCGGCTTCTGGGTCTGGGACGAGTGGAACAACCTCAACGTCGCCAACATCATCATCGCGATCTTCGTGATCGGCATCGTCGGCCTGGTGCTCGAGTTCGCGCTGATCAAGCTCGCGACGGCCTTCACGTTCGAAGAGGTGAAATCATGATCGACGAGTCGAAGTACATCGAGATCCACGGCGTCGAGCAGGCCTTCAAGACGCCCAAGGGCCGCTTCGTCGCGCTGCGCGATGTGAACCTGAACGTGGCCAAAGGCGAGTTCATCACGCTGATCGGCCATTCGGGCTGCGGCAAGTCCACGCTCTTGAACCTGATCGCCGGGCTCACCACGCCCACCGCGGGCGCGCTGCTGTGCGCCAACAAGGAGATCAAGGGCCCGGGCCCCGAGCGCGCGGTGGTGTTCCAGAACCATTCGCTGCTGCCCTGGCTCACCTGCTTCGAGAACGTCTATCTCGCGGTCGAGCGCGTGTTCGCCGCCACCGAGAACAAGGCGCAGCTGCGCGCGCGCACCGACGCGGCGCTGGCGCTGGTCGGCCTCACGCCCGCGGCGCAGAAGCGCCCCGGCGAGATCTCGGGCGGCATGAAGCAGCGCGTGGGCATCGCGCGCGCGCTGTCGATGGAGCCCAAGGTGCTGCTGATGGACGAGCCCTTCGGCGCGCTCGACGCCCTCACGCGCGCCAAGCTGCAGGACGAGCTGCTGGCCATCGTGCAGAAGACGCGCAGCACGGTCGTGATGGTCACGCACGACGTGGACGAGGCCGTGCTGCTGAGCGACCGCATCGTGATGCTGACCAACGGCCCGGCCGCCACCATCGGCGAGGTGCTCATGGTCGACATCCCGCGCCCGCGCAACCGCGTCGAGCTCGCGGAGGATCCCGTCTACGTGCATGCGCGCAAGGCCGTGATCGACTTCCTCTACACGCGCCAGGGGCACGTGGAGAAGGCCGCGGCCTGACCCGGGTACGAGCCGGGCCGCCCGGCACGTCGGTGCACACCAGCGCCCCGCCCGCTCGATATCCGCTCGGTCGCAGAAAGGCAGGGCCCCATGAAGAAGATGAAACTCGTGCTGATCGGCAACGGCATGGCCGGCGTGCGCACGCTCGAGGAGCTGCTGAAGATCGCACCCGGCCTCTACGAGATCACGGTGTTCGGCGCCGAGCCGCATCCCAACTACAACCGCATCATGCTGTCGCCGGTGCTCGCGGGCGAGCAGACGCTCGACGAGATCGTGCTCAACGGCTGGGACTGGTACCGCGACCACGGCATCGCGGTGCATGCCGGGAAGAAGGTGGTCGAGGTCGACCGCGTGAAGCGCATCGTGCGCGCCGACGACGGCACCGAGGCCGCCTACGACCGCCTGCTGGTCTGCACCGGCTCCACCCCCTTCATGCTGCCGGTGCCCGGCAAGGAGCTCGAGGGCGTGATCGCCTACCGCGACATCGCCGACACCGACTGCATGATCGAGACCGCGCGCACGCACCGCCATGCGGTGGTGATCGGCGGCGGCCTGCTGGGCCTCGAGGCCGCCAACGGCCTGATGCGGCGCGGCATGGAGGTGACCGTGGTGCACGTCATGCCATGGCTCATGGAGCGCCAGCTCGACGAAACCGCGGCCCGGCTGTTGCAGCAGTCGCTCGAGGAGCGCGGCCTCAAGTTCAGGATGGGCGCGCAGACCCAGGAACTGGTCGGCGGCGAGCACGGCCGCGTCACCGCGATCCGCTTCAAGGACGGCACCGAGGTCCGGGCCGACCTGGTCGTGATGGCCGTGGGCATCCGCCCCAACGTCGAGCTGGCCGAGCGCATGCGGCTGCACTGCCACCGCGGCATCGTGGTCACCGACACCCTGCAGACCGTGACCGATGCGCGCATCTACGCGGTGGGCGAATGCGCGGCGCACCGCGGCATCGCCTACGGCCTGGTGGCGCCGCTGTTCGAGCAGGCCAAGGTGGCGGCCAACCATCTCGCGCAGTTCGGCATCGGCCGCTACCAGGGCTCGCTGACCTCGACCAAGCTCAAGGTCACGGGCGTCGACCTGTTCAGCGCGGGCGAGTTCATGGGCGGCGAAGGCACCGAGGAGATCGTGCTGAGCGATCCCTTCGGCGGCGTCTACAAGAAGCTGGTGCTCAAGGACGACAAGCTGGTGGGCGCCTGCCTCTACGGCGACACGGTGGACGGCAGCTGGTACTACGCGCTGGTGCGCGAGGGGCGCAGCGTGCAGGAGATCCGCGACCGGCTGATGTTTGGTGAAGCCGTTGCCGGCGAGGACGAACCGAAGGCGGCCGCATGACCGACACCCGCTCCACCTGCCCCTACTGCGGCGTCGGCTGCGGCGTGATCATCGAGTCCGAGGGCACGCAGATCACGGGCGTGCGCGGCGACCCCGACCACCCCGCCAACTTCGGCCGCCTCTGCACCAAGGGCTCGACCCTGCACCTGACGGCCAGCGCGCCGATCACGCGCCAGACGCGGCTGCTGCGCCCGATGCAGCGCGCACGCCGCGGCGAGGCACCGCAGCCGCTGGACTGGGATGCGGCGCTCGACCAGGCGGCCGGGCGCTTCGCCGGCATCGTGCAGGCCCACGGCCCCGACGCGGTCGGCTTCTACGTCTCGGGCCAGCTGCTCACCGAGGACTACTACGTCTTCAACAAGCTCGCCAAGGGCCTGGTCGGCACCAACAACATCGACACCAACTCGCGCCTGTGCATGAGCAGCGCGGTGGCCGGCTACAAGCAGACGCTGGGCGCCGACGCGCCGCCCGCCTGCTACGACGACCTGCGGCACGCGCAGTGCCTGTTCATCGTCGGCAGCAACACCGCCTGGGCCCATCCGATCCTGTTCAGACGCATCGAGGACGCGAAGGCTGCGAACCCGGCGCTGAAGATCGTGGTGGCCGATCCGCGCCGCACCGACACGGTGGAGATCGCCGACCTGTTCCTGCCGCTGCAGCCGGGCACCGACGTGATGCTGTTCAACGGCATGCTGCACCTGATGCTGCGCGAAGGCTGGATCGACGCCGACTACATCGCGGCCCACACCAGCGGCTTCGAAGCGCTGAAGGCCACGGTCGGCGACTGCACGCCCGAGACGGTGGCGCGGGTCTGCGGCCTGTCGACCGCGCAGCTGTTCGAGGCGGCCCGGCTGTTCGCCACCTCGCCGGCCACGCTGAGCCTGTACTGCCAGGGTCTCAACCAGTCCTCGAGCGGCACCGCGAAGAATGCCGCGCTGATCAACCTGCACCTGGCCACGGGCCAGATCGGGCGCGCGGGCGCCGGGCCGTTCTCGCTCACCGGCCAGCCCAATGCGATGGGCGGGCGCGAGGTCGGCGGCCTCGCGAACCTGCTGAGCGCGCACCGCGATCTCGCGAACCCCGCGCACCGCGCCGAGGTGGCGGCGCTCTGGGGCGTGCCCTCGGTGCCCGCGCAGCCCGGCAAGACCGCGGTCGAGATGTTCCAGGCCGCGGCCGACGGCGAGATCCGCGCGCTGTGGATCGCCTGCACCAACCCGGCCCAGTCGATGCCCGACCAGGCCACGGTGCGCCGCGCGCTCGAGCGCGCCGAGTTCGTGGTGGTGCAGGAAGCCTTCGCCACCACCGCCACCTGCGCCTACGCCGACCTGCTGCTGCCGGCCACCACCTGGGGCGAGAAGGAAGGCACGGTCACCAACAGCGAGCGCCGCATCTCGCGCGTGCGCCCCGCCGTGCCGCCGGCCGGCGAGGCGCGCCACGACTGGTCGATCGCGGCCGAATTCGCGCGCCGGCTCGAGGCCCGGCTGGGCCGCGCGGCCACGCTGTTCGCTTACGAGAACGCCGAATCGGTCTGGAACGAGCACCGCGAATCGACGCGCGGACGCGACCTCGACATCACCGGCCTGAGCTGGGCGCTGCTCGAGCACGCCGGCCCGCAGCAGTGGCCGCTGCGCGAGGGCGAAACGGCCGGCCGCGCGCGCCTCTACGAGAACGGCGTGTTCCCCACGCCCGACGGCCGCGCGCGCTTCGTCGACACCGTCTACCGCCCGCTGGCCGAGCCGCGCGAACCGCGCTGGCCGTTCTCGCTCAACACCGGCCGTCTGCGCGACCAGTGGCACGGCATGAGCCGCACCGGCAACGTCGGCCGGCTGTTCGGCCACGTGGCCGAGCCCGCGGTGCAGATGAACCCGCAGGACATGGCGCGGCGCGCGCTGCGCGAGGGCGACCTGGTGCACCTGAGCTCGCGGCGCGGTTCGATCCTGCTGCCCGCGCGCGCCAGCGAGGAGATCGCGCCCGACCAGGCCTTCGTCGCGATGCACTGGGGCGGCGAGTACCTGGGCGGCTCGTCCTCCACCGGCACGCCGCTCGCCGGCATCAATACCGTCACCACGCCGGCGTACTGCCCCATCTCGAAGCAGCCCGAGCTCAAGCACGTACCGGTCAAGATCCTCAAGGCCGAGCTGCCCTGGTCGCTGCTGGCCATGGCCTGGCTGCCCGACGACGACGCGCTGGCCGCGCGCCGCGCGCTGCAGGCGCTGATGGCGGCCTTCCCGTTCGCGGCCTGCGTGCCCTTCTCGGGCGCCGACGGCAGCCGAGGCGGCCTGCTGTTCCGCGCCGCCGCCCACGAAGCGCCCGACGACGCCCTGCTCTCGCGCATCGAGGGCCTGCTGGGCCTGCAGGCGCCCGACACCCTGCGCTATGCCGACCGCCGCCGCGGCCAGCGCCGCGCGGCGCGGCTGGCGCGCCGGTCCGACGGCGCGCGGCTCGAGGCCTTCCTGCTGGGCGGCGACACCAGCGCCGAGGCCTGGATCGCCACCGTGCTGCGCGAGGAGCTGCCGGCGCAGGACTACGGCCGGCTGCTGCTGTCGCCCGGCGCGCGCGCCCCGGTGGCGGTGCAGTCGCGCGGCAAGCCGGTCTGCACCTGCTTCAACGTGACCGATCTCGCGATCGAGCGCCAGCTGCGGCGCTGCGACGGCTCGCCCGCGGAACGGTTGGCAGCGCTGCAGGGGGCTCTGAAATGCGGCACCAACTGCGGTTCGTGCATTCCCGAACTCAAGCGGCGGGTGCGGGCGACACCGGTCGAGGCTGCGGTGGCCGTATGAATACGGACTTCCGGACGCAGAGGACGCGAAGGTTGCGCGAAGGACGCGAAAGGAGAACCTCAAGAATTTCATGTCTTCTTTTGCGCTCTTTGCGCAACCATCGCGTCCTCTGCGTCCGGCGGCCCGCTTTCAAGAAACCATGCATAAGCCGACTTTCATTCCGGCATAAGCCTTGCGGGACAATCCGCCTACCCATGGGAATCAGCCACTACATCAAGGAAATCGGCCGGGGCGCGCGCGGCGCCCGGCCGTTGTCGCGCGAACAGGCCTGCGACCTGTTCGGCCAGGTGCTCGACGGCACCGTCACCGACCTCGAGATCGGCGGCTTCTGCCTCGCGATGCGGATCAAGGGCGAAACGCCCGAGGAGATGGCCGGTTTCCTCGATGCCACGCATGCGCGGCTGGCGCGCTTTCCCGCCAGCGAGCGTCCGCTGGTCGTGCTGCCGAGCTACAACGGCGCGCGCAAGCTGCCGGTGCTCACGCCGCTGCTGGCGCTGCTGCTGGCGCGCGAGGGCCTGCCGGTGCTGGTGCACGGCAGCGCCACCGAGACCGCGCGTGTGCTGGCCTCCAACGTGCTCGAGGCGCTGGGCACCGCGCCGCTGACCGCGGTGCGCGAAATCGCCGCCGGCGAGGCCGCCTTCGCCGCCACCGAGCTGATGAGCCCGGGCCTCAAGCGGCTGCTCGACGTGCGCCGCGTGGTCGGCCTGCGCAATCCGGGCCACAGCGTGGTCAAGCTGATGCAGCCGGGCGCCGGCGCCTGCGTGGTGGTCGGCAGCTACACCCATCCCGAATACGCGCGCGTCATGGCCGACACCTTCGAGCTCACCGGCATGACGGCGCTGCTGTCGCGCGGCCTCGAGGGCGAGGTGGTGTCGGACCCGCGCCGCACCGCCCGGATCGACGGCTTCGTGCGCGGCGTGCGCACCGAGCTGCAGGCCCAGCAGCCCGGCACCGACCCCGAGGTGCCCGGCCTGCCGAAGGACATCGACGTCGCGACCACGGCCGACTACACGCGCCGCGTGCTGGCGGGCGAGCTCCCCGTGCCCGAGGCGATCGCCACGCAGGTCCGGTACATCACGCAACTGGCATCCCACGCATGACAACGAACGCCCCCACCCCCTCCCTCATCGCCGGCCGCTGCACGCTGGTGGGCGCCGGCCCGGGCGACCCCGAGCTGCTGACCATCAAGGCGGTGAAGGCGATCCAGGCCGCCACGGTGCTGCTGGTCGACGACCTCGTGAACGACGCCATCGTGCAGGCCCATGCCCGGCCCGATGCGCGCATCGTGCACGTGGGCAAGCGCGGCGGCTGCAAGAGCACGCCACAGGCCTTCATCGAGCGACTGATGATCACCGCGGTGCGCGAGGGCGAGACGGTGGTGCGGCTCAAGGGCGGCGACCCCTTCATCTTCGGCCGCGGCGGCGAGGAGGTCGAGCACCTGCGCGAGGCCGGCATCGAATGCGCGGTGGTCAACGGCATCACGGCCGGCCTCGCGGCCGTCACCGCGCTGGGCGTGCCGCTCACGCACCGCGACCATGCGCAGGGCGTGGTGTTCGTCACCGGCCATGCGAAGACGGGCGCCGGTGCCGCCGACGATCCGACCGACTGGCGCGCGCTGGCCGCGACCGCGCACGGCGCGCGGCTCACGCTGGTGATCTACATGGGCGTGTCGGGCGCGGCCCATATCGAGCACGAGCTGCTGCACGGCCTGCCGGCCGACACGCCGGTGGCCGTGATCCAGCATGCGAGCCTGCCGCAGCAGCGCCACGTCGCGACCACGCTGGGCCGGCTGCAGCGCGGCATCGCCGAGGCCGGCCTCGCGAGCCCGGCGGTGATCGTGGTGGGCGACGTGCTGCGCGGCCTGGCCGCCGCCGGCCTGCCCGCGGACGCGGACCGCTTCGGCACCTGACCCCGGCGCGCGCCGTACGCCCTAAGGCGTAGAGGCGGCCCCGCCCGGCGGTCGCGGGCATGGATCGTGCTCGGCCACGGGCAATGAATGCCGTCGCCACGCCCGTCCCCGCCGCCATCGAGATCGTCGCGCTGAGCAAGCGCTACGCCCCGGGCACCCCGGCCGCCGTCGACCGGATCGACCTGCGCATCGCCAGCGGCAGCTACTGCTGCCTGCTCGGCCCCTCGGGCTGCGGCAAGAGCACCACGCTGCGCATGATTGCGGGCCACGAGTCGGTGACCAGCGGCGACATCCTGCTCGACAACCGCAACATCACCGACCTGCCGGCCGCCGCGCGCGGCACGGCGATGATGTTCCAGAGCTTCGCGCTGTTCCCGCACCTGTCGGCCACCGACAACGTGGCCTTCAGCCTCAAGATGAAGGGCGTCGCCAAAGCCGAGCGCCAGCAGCGCGCCAATGCGCTGCTCGAGCGCGTCGCGATGGGCCACCTGGCCGCGCGCAAGCCCGGCGAGCTCTCGGGCGGCCAGCAACAGCGCGTGGCGCTGGCGCGCGCGCTGATCACCGAGCCGCGCGTGCTGCTGCTCGACGAGCCGCTGTCGGCGCTCGACCCCTTCCTGCGCATCCAGATGCGCGCCGAGCTGCGGCGCTGGCAGAAGGAGCTGGGCCTGACCTTCGTGCACGTCACGCACTCGCAGGAGGAGGCGATGGCGCTGGCCGACACCATGGTGGTGATGAACCACGGCGTGATCGAGCAGGTCGGCTCGCCGCACGCGGTCTACAACCATCCGGCCAGCGAGTTCGTGGCGCGCTTCATGGGCGGCCACAACGTGCTCGACACGCCCGCCGGCCCGATCGCGGTGCGCAACGACCGCATGCGGATCGCACCGGCCGCCGAGGCGTCGGAAGGCATCGCCGCCACCGTCACCGACGTCGAATACCAGGGCACCTACGTGCTGCTGGGCCTCGCGCTCGACGCGGCCGCACCCGGGCGCGCGAACGTGTCGGTGCAGCTCGGCGAGGCGGCGTTCCTCGCGCGGCCCTATGCGCTCGGCGAGGCCGTGCGGCTGTCGTGGGCCGAGGCCGATGCGCGCGTGCTCGGGCCGGGCGCCAAGCCGCCGGGCGAACGCTCGCCGCAGCCCGCCGCCGCGCTGCGCGACGACACGGCGGCAATCGCGATGACGCTCTGAGCCCCCTCATTTCTTTCTTCCCTTCCGCGTTCCTCCCCTTTCTTTCAGGAGACCCAGCATGACCGACATCATCGACCCGACCCTCGGACTCAAGCGCCGCACGCTGCTGCAAGGCACGGCCGGCATCCTGGCCACGGGCATCGCGCCCTTCGTGCATGCGCAGGACAAGGTGGTGCTGCGCTATCTCGGCACGGCCGTGAACCAGGACAAGGCGATCGCCGAGAAGTTCAAGGCCGACACCGGCATCGAGATCCAGTACGTGGCCGTGACTACCGACGACGTGACCAAGCGCGCGGTGACGGCGCCCAACAGCTTCGACCTGATCGACACCGAGTTCTTCTCTCTCAAGAAGATCGTGCCGACCGGCAACCTCAAGGGCATCGACAGCAAGCGCGTGAAGAACGCCGACAAGATCACCTCGCTGTTCACCAAGGGCGAGGTGGCGGGCAAGAAGGTCGGCGACCAGGGCACGGCGCCCGTGAAGGTGATCTACCTCGAGGGCGAGAAGAGCAAGGCCTTCGCCAAGTCGGCCACGCAGTTCATGTCGCTGATCCCGACCACCTACAACGCCGACACGCTGGGCATCCGCCCCGACCTCATCAAGCGCCCGATCGGCTCCTGGGCCGAGCTGCTGAACCCCGAGTTCAAGGGCAAGACCGCGATCCTCAACATCCCCTCGATCGGCATCATGGACGCGGCGATGGTGGTGGAGGCCAAGGGCATCCACAAGTACGCCGACAAGGGCAACATGACCAAGGCCGAGATCGACCTCACGATCAAGACGCTGATCGAGGCCAAGAAGGCCGGCCAGTTCCGCGCGCTGTGGAAGGACTTCAACGAGTCGGTCAACCTGATGGCCTCGGGCGAGGTGGTGATCCAGTCGATGTGGTCGCCGGCCGTGACGGCCGTGCGCAGCAAGGGCATCGACTGCACCTTCCAGCCGCTCAAGGAGGGCTATCGGGCCTGGGCCTCGGGCTTCGGCCTGCCGGCCACGCTGTCGGGCAAGAAGCTCGACGCGGCCTACGAGTTCATCAACTGGTTCCTCGACGGCTGGGCCGGCGCCTACCTCAACCGTCAGGGCTACTACAGCGCGGTGCTCGACACGGCCAAGACCAGGATGGAAGCCTACGAATGGGCCTACTGGATGGAGGGCAAGCCCGCGGCGCAGGACATCAAGAGCCCGCAGGGCGACGTGATCGCCAAGGCCGGCGCGGTACGCGACGGCGGCAGCTACGAGCAGCGCATGGGCGGCATCGCCTGCTGGAACGCGGTGATGGACGAGAACGAGTACATGGTCCGCAAGTGGAACGAGTTCGTCGCGGCCTGATCCCGTGAGTGCACCCACCACCCGCGCGAACGCCGCCACCGCGCCCCTGCATGCCGTGAAGGCGTGGTGGCAGGCGGCGCCGTTCGCGCTGGTGTTCCTGCTGTTCTTCCTGGTTCCGCTGGCGCTGGTGGCGATGGTGAGCCTGTGGAACTTCAACGAGTACGAGCTGATCCCGGCGTTCACGCTGCGCAACTACCTGAGCCTGTTCGAGGGCTGTTCGCGGCTGACCGACAACGGCGATCTCTGCGTGACGCTCAACACCTACCTGAGCACCTTCAAGTTCTGCCTGCTGGTCTGGGGCATCACGCTGCTGATCGGTTTCTCGGTGGCCTACTTCCTGGCCTTCCACGTGCGCTCGTCGACGATGCAGACGGTGCTGTTCGTGCTGTGCACGGTGCCGTTCTGGACCTCGAACGTGATCCGCATGATCTCGTGGGTACCGCTCTTGGGCCGCAACGGGCTGGTGAACCAGGCGCTGATGGGCCTGGGGCTGGTGCAGCAGCCGGTGGAGTGGCTGCTGTTCTCCGACTTCTCGGTGGTGCTGGCCTTCGTGCACCTCTACACGATGTTCATGATCGTGCCGATCTTCAACAGCATGATGCGCATCGACCGCTCGCTGCTCGAGGCCGCGAACGATGCGGGCGCCTCGGGCTGGCAGACGCTGTGGAACGTGGTGGTGCCGCTGTCGCGCACGGGCATCCTGATCGGCTCGATCTTCGTCATCACCATCGTGATGGGCGACTTCGTGACCATCGGCGTGATGGGCGGCCAGCAGATCGCCTCGATCGGCAAGATCATCCAGGTGCAGACCTCGTACCTTCAGTTTCCGCTGGCGGCGGCCAACGCGATGATCCTGCTGGCGGTGGTGCTGATGATCATCTGGGGGCTGACGCGGCTGGTCGACATTCGCAAGGAGCTCTAGTGACCCCGCACATCCGAGAGAAACGCGACAAGGGCTTCTGGCCCCTCGCCACGGTCTTCGCCCTCTTCGTGCTGTTCCTCTACGGCCCGATGATCACGATCTTCGTGCTGAGCTTCCAGGGCCCCGAAGGCGGCCTGACCTTCCCGCTGCGGGGCGTCTCGCTGCACTGGTTCCACAAGCTCGCCGAGGGCCTGGGCACGGTCGACATCGGCGCCGCGTTCCGGCGTTCGCTCGCGCTGGGCGCCGTGGTCATGGGCTTCACCGTCGTGCTCTCGGTGCTCGCGGGCCTCGCGTTCCGCAAGAAGCTCGCGGGCGGCAACACCCTGTTCTTCGTCACGGTCGCGAGCCTGATCATGCCGTCGATCATCATCTCGCTGGGCATCGGCCTGCAGTTCCGGCTGCTCGACACCGGCATCAAGGCCCTGCTGACCGCCATCGACGCCACCACCCTGCTCGAGGGCTACGGCACCGCGCTCGGCCTGTTCAGCTCCGCCCTCGGCGCCCACCTCACCTGGACCCTGCCCTTCGGGCTGCTCATCATGTTCGCGGTCTTCAACCGCTTCAACCCGGCCTACGAGGAGGCCGCGCGCGACCTCGGCGCCACGCCCTGGCAGACCTTCCGCTTCGTCGTGCTGCCGCTGATCGGCCCCTCGATCGTGGGCATCGGCATGTTCGGCTTCACCCTCTCGTGGGACGAGATCGCGCGCACCTCGCAGGCCATCGGCGACGTCAACACCCTGCCGCTCGAGCTGCAGGGCCTGACCTCGACCGTGACCACCCCTTCGATCTATGCCCTCGGCACGGTGACCACCGTGGTGTCGCTGCTGGTCATGGCGGCGGCGCTGGGGGCGGCCGCGTTGCTGCGGCGACGCTCCACCCGAAGGGGGTGACCGCTTTGGCGCCGCCCGACCTAAAATCGCGCCCCTACAAAAAAGCAAGACAGAGGCGGGCATGCTGGAAATCGACAAACTCAACGAACTCGCCGAAAGCCACGGCGAGCTGCGCCGTGGCAAGGGCATGGTCACGGGCACCATCGCCATCAGCCTCGCGGTGCTGTGCTTCCTCGGCGTGCTGGTGTTCCACTTCCCGCAGTACCTGAGCACGCCCGAGCTGCGCAAGAGCTACAACGTCGACCTCATGCGCTGGGTGCTGCTGGTCGCCATGGTGGTCTCGGGCGGCCTCTCGCTGGTCAACATCATCTTCAACCGCACGCGCTGGCTCTCGTCCTTCGCCTTCCTCTTGATCGTGCTGTCGGCCCTGCTCGGCGGCCACAAGGTCCCCGTCAACGACTTCGCCGACAACACCCCCTACATCGGCCTCGACTGGTTCATCCTCGACCTGCTCGGCTCCTCGCTGATCTTCATCTTCATCGAGAAGCTGTTCGCGCTGCGCAAGGACCAGCCCGTGTTCCGCGAGGAGTGGCAGACCGACTTCCACCACTTCGTGGTCAACCACATGATCGTGGGCTTCGTGCTGCTGGCCACCAACCTCATGGTGCACAAGCTGTTCGGCTGGGCCGCCAACGACGGCATTCGCGGCTGGGTCGGCAACCTGCCGTTCTGGGCCGGGCTGCTGCTGATCATCCTGGTGGCCGACCTGGTGCAGTACTGGACGCACCGCGCCTACCACGAGGTGCCGGTGCTGTGGCGACTGCACGCGGTGCACCACAGCGTGAAGAGCATGGACTGGATGGCCGGCTCGCGCCAGCACATCCTCGAACTGCTGATCACGCGCACCCTGGTGCTGGCGCCGATCTACGTGCTGGGCTTCAGCAAGGAAGTGATCGACGCCTACATCGTGGTGGTGGGCTTCCAGGCGGTGTTCAACCACTGCAACGTGAGCGTGCGGCTCGGCCCGCTGCGCTACGTGATCGTGACGCCCAACTTCCACCACTGGCACCACAGCCAGGACCAGGAAGCGCTCGACAAGAACTACGCGGCGCACTACGCCTTCCTCGACTACCTGTTCGGCACTGCGGTGAAGAGCACCAGGCTCTGGCCCGAGAAATACGGCGTGCTCGGCGACTACGTGCCCAACGGCTTCTTCAAGCAATTGAAGTTCCCGTTCGTCTGGAAGGGCTGATGCGCGCGTTCCGCCAGACCTGCGCGGCCCTCGCTGCCGCGGGCGCCGCCCTGCTGCTCGGGGCCTGCGCCACCCGGCTCGACCTGCCCTCGCAAGACAACGGCCTGCGCCTGCGGGTGCAGAGCTCGGTGATCGCGCCGGGCAACGGCGGCGAGCTGATCGCGGCCGACGCGCTGGAGCCCGGCGACATCCTGCTGACCTCGATCGCCACGGTTAACTCCTTCGGTATCCGGCTGGGCACCTTCTCGCCCGTGAGCCATGCGGTGCTCTACCTCGGCGACGGCCAGATCGCCGAGGCCGTGGGCAGCGGCGTGCGCGCGCGGGCGCTGGCCGAGGTGGTCGACGAGGAACAGATGGTGGTGGCCTTCCGCGTGCCCGGCGTGGACGCGGCCGGTGCCGAGCGCATGCGTGCCTGGGCGCTGTCGCAGGTCGGCGTGCGCTACAACACCGTGGGCGTGCTGCTCAACGCCCCCTTCGTGCTGAATCGCCGGCTGTGCGAGCTGCCGCTGATGCCGGGCGCGGTCAGCCACTATTGCATGAGCGGCATGGCCATGGTGCAGCTGGGCGCGAGCCGCGACGACCAGTTCTTCTGCTCGCAGTTCGTGCTCGAGGCCTACAACCGGGCCGGCCTGCCGATCACCAGCGCCGACCCGCGCTGGGTCAGCCCGGCCGACCTGCTGCACATGCGCGAGGGCGACGTGCCCTCGATCGCCGCCACCCAGCCGCTGCGCTACGTGGGCCACCTCAAGTACAACCCGCCGCCGGTGCTGGCGGCCGACGGGCCATGAGCGAGGCCAAGCATTTCGACGCCGTGGTGATCGGCGCCGGCGCCGCCGGCCTGTTCTGCGCGGGCGTGGCCGGCCAGCGCGGGCTCAAGGTGCTGCTGCTCGACCACAGCGAGAAGGTGGGCGAGAAGATCCGCATCTCCGGCGGCGGCCGCGCCAATTTCACCAACCGCGACCTCGACGTGCGCGCGCCGCAGCGCCACTTCATCGGCGAGAACCCGAATTTCTGTCGCTCGGCGCTGTCGCGCTATGCGCCGCAGCAGTTCATCGAACTCGTGCAGAAGCACGGCATCGCCTTCCACGAGAAGCACAAGGGGCAGCTGTTCTGCGACGGCTCCTCGCAGCAGATCGTGGACATGCTGCTGGCCGAATGCGCGGCCGGCGGGGTCGAGCGCTGGCAGCCCTGCCGCATCGGCCAGATCACGTTCTCGGCCGAAAACGCAGATGGGGCGAGCGTCGGCAGCTATCGAATCGAGAGCAGCCGCGGCCCGATCGAGACGCCGAAGATCGTGGTCGCCACGGGCGGCCTGTCGATCCCCCAGATCGGCGCCAGCGACTTCGGCTACCGCATCGCCGAGCAGTTCGGCCTGCGCATGGTGGCGCCGCGCCCGGCGCTGGTGCCGCTGACCTTCGGCGGCGAGGCCTGGGCGCCCTATGCCGAACTGGCCGGGCTGGCGCTGCCGGTGCGCATCGAGACCGGGGCCAGGAAGGAGAAGATGGCCTTCCTGGAGGACCTGCTGTTCACCCACCGCGGCCTCTCGGGCCCGGCCGTGCTGCAGATCTCGAGCTACTGGAAGCCCGGCGCGCCGCTCACGCTCGATTTCGCGCCCGGCGTGGACGTGGCCGCGGCCTTCGCCGAGGCCAAGCTGCGCTCGAGGAAGCGCATCGCCAACGAGCTCGCCGCCCTGGTGCCCTCGCGGCTGGCCGATGCCTGGGTCGGCCAGGACGGCGCGCTGCAGCGGCCGATCAACGAGGCCGCCGACCGCGCGCTGGCCGCGCTGGCCGAGCGCATCGCGCGCTGGCAGATCGTGCCTTCGGGCACCGAGGGCTACAAGAAGGCCGAGGTCACGGCCGGCGGCGTCGACACGCGCGACCTGTCGTCCCAGACGATGGAATCGAAGCAGCCGGGCCTGTATTTCATCGGCGAAGTGGTCGATGTCACCGGCTGGCTCGGCGGCTACAACTTCCAATGGGCCTGGGCGAGTGCCCACGCCTGCGCAAACGCGCTATAATCGCCGGCTAACTTTGGCCTTCCCTCAACGGCCACACACTTTTTCTTGTTGAGGAACCCCGGCCTGGGGCTCTCGATCCTCCCCCGGCCAAATTTCAAATCAACGATTCCTGATGACCACCATCCGCGTTAAAGAAAACGAGCCCTTCGACGTCGCCCTGCGCCGTTTCAAGCGCACCATCGAAAAGCTCGGCCTGCTGACCGACCTGCGCGCCCGCGAGTTCTACGAAAAGCCGACCGCCGAGCGCAAGCGCAAGAAGGCAGCCGCCGTGAAGCGCCACTACAAGCGCGTTCGCAGCATGCAGCTGCCCAAGAAGCTGTACTGACGCACCCTGGCACCGGAGGCAGCGGCCGATTCGACAACACCGAACCCGCCGCCCTCCGCCCCGCCAACTGCCTTCCAGCCGCGCCAGGGAAACCTGCCGCGGCTTTGTTTTTTCCCGCAGGAGACCCCATGAGCCTCAAAGAACAGATCACCGAAGACATGAAGACCGCGATGCGCGCCAAGGACTCCGAGCGCCTGGGCACGATCCGGCTGCTGCTGGCCGCGCTCAAGCAGAAGGAAGTCGACGAGCGCGTCGAGCTCGACGACGCCATGGTCGTGGCCATCGTCGACAAGCTGGTGAAGCAGCGCAAGGACTCGGTCACCGCCTTCACCCAGGGCGGCCGCGCCGACCTGGCCGACAAGGAAGCGGCCGAGATCAAGGTGCTCGAGGTCTACCTGCCGCAGCGCATGGGCGCCGACGAGATCGCCGCCGAGGTCAAGGCCATCGTGGCCGAGCTCGGCGCCGCGGGCCCGGGCGACATGGGCAAGGTGATGGGCGCGGTCAAGACGCGCCTGGCCGGCAAGGCCGACATGGGCCTGGTGAGCGCCGCGGTCAAGGCCGCGCTGACCGGCGCCTGATCGCCATGACCGCCGGCACCGAGGCCGCCGCGATCCCGAAGGCCTGCGCCTGCCTGGTCGACGCGCGCGGCCGGCTGCTGGTGTTCCGCCATCCCGAGGACGGCAACATGCAGCTGCCCAAGGGCACCATCGAACCGGGCGAGTCGCCCGAGTTCGCGGTGCGGCGCGAACTGCTCGAGGAATCGGGCATCGACCATGCCGGCGCGCTGGTCTCGCTGGGCACCCTGCAGCGCGACTGCGAGGCCGGCGTCGAGGGCAACACCCACCGCCATCCGCAGCTGTGGCACCTGTTCCTGATGCACGCCGAAGGGCCGCTGCCCGAGCACTTCGACCATGTGGCCATGGGCAGTCCCGAGGAGGACGGCCTGGTGTTCTCGTTCAGCTGGCTGGCGCCCGAGGCACCGATCGACGGCTACGCACTGCCCTACCGCCAGACCATCGAGCGGGTGCGCGCCGCGCTGGCGTCGACGCAGCCCGTCGCGGCCGGCTGAGGAAGGCTCCCGCTCATCCCATGGCCCGCACGGCCATGTAGGCGCCCAGCAGCCCCAGCCCGACCAGGAAGCAGCGCCTGAACACCGGCACCGGCAGCCGCTGGCGCAGCCAGGTGCCCAGCACCATGCCCGCGATCGCCGGCACCAGCATCAGCGCCGAACCGCCGAGCACCGCCAGCGGATAGCCGCCATTACCCGCGAGCCCGATCGCCAGCACCACGGTCGAGGTGGTGAACGAAATCCCCATCGCCTGGATCAGCGCGTCGCGCTGGAAGCCCAGTGCCTGCAGGTAGGGCACGGCCGGCACCACGAACACCCCGGTCACGGCCGTCACCAGCCCGGTCGCGATGCCGACCAGCGGCCCGAGCCAGCGTTCGTGCGCGGGCGCCACCTTCAGCTGCCGCCCGGTCAGCCCCCACAGCGCATAGGCCACCAGCGCCACGCCGAGCGCCACCGAGGCCCAGGCGCCGGCCGGCACGCCCAGCCACCAGGCGCCGCCCAGCGTGCCCGCCACGATGCCGGCCTGCATGCCGCCGATGCGCCGCAGCACCGGCAGGAAGCTCGCGCGCGGCCCGGTCTGCCAGACGTTGGTGACCAGCGAGGGCACGATCAGCAGCGCCGCCGCCTGCACCGGGCGCATCCACAGCGCGAGCAGGCCCATCGACACCGTCGGCAGCCCGAGGCCGATCACGCCCTTGATCACGCCGGCCAGCAGGAAGACCGCCGCGGCGGCGATGCCGTGCCCCGCGAGGCCGGCCAGTTCGTTCGAGAAGGAGGAAGACGTCATCGGCGCGCAGTCTGCCGGCCGCGGCGCCGGCCGGGAATCCGGCATTCGCGCAGCGAGCCTCAGGCACAGACTGAGGCCGGCGTGCTACCTTGCGGGCTCACCATGCGATTCGATCTCACCGACCTGCGGCTCTTCCTCCACGTCGTCGAGGCCGGCAGCCTGACCGCCGGCGCGCAGCGCTCGCACATGACGCTGGCCTCGGCCAGCCAGCGCGTGCGCGGCATGGAGGACGCGCTCGGCACCCCGCTGCTCACGCGTCACGCCCAGGGCGTGCGCCCCACCGAGGCCGGCCGCACCCTGCTGCACCATGCGCGCGTGGTGCTGCAGCAGATGGAGAGGCTGCGCGGCGAGCTCGGCGAATACGGCCAGGGCCTCAAGGGCCATGTGCGCTTCCTCTGCGGCACCTCCGCGCTGACCGAGCACCTGCCCGAGGTGCTGGCGCGCTTCCTGGCGCAGCATCCGCGGGTGTCGATCGACCTCGAGGAACGGCCCAGCCCCGACACCGTGGAGGCGCTGCGCGCCGGGCTGTGCGACATCGGCATCGTCTCCGACGCCATCGACACCGAGGGCCTCGAATGCCATCCGTTCCGGCGCGACGACCTGGTGCTGGTGATGCCGCGCGGCCATGCGCTGGCCGGGCGCCGGCGCGTGAAGCTGGCCGAGGTGGTCGACAGCGAGTTCGTCGGCCTGCCCGCCGACAGCGCGCTGCAGCAGCTCGTGACCATGCATGCGCGCGCGCTCGGGCGCCACCTGTCCTACCGCGTGCGGGTGCGCAACTTCGAGGCCGTGTGCCGCATGGTCGAGCAGGGCATCGGCGTGGGCATCCTGCCGCAGACCGCGGCCGCGCGCTGCGCGCGTTCGATGAAGATCGCGCGCGCCTCGCTGGCCGACGCCTGGGCCGAGCGCACCTTGATGGCCTGCGTGCGCAATTCGGAGGAGCTGCCGCTGAACGCGCGGCGCATGCTCGCCTACCTGCTCGAACCCGTCGAGAAAGCCTAGGCCCCGCGCGTGACCGGCCGCCCCTGCGCCGCGCGCGCCGCCACGAAGGCCTCGAAAGCCTCGGCGCTGGTCTTGCGCGGGCGGTAGCCGAAGCGCTCCTTCAGCGCGGTGTTCGACAGCACCGGCCGGTAGCGCAGGAAGTCGAGCTGCTCGGGCCCGTAGCGGCTCACGCCGAGCGCCGAGCCCACCGCCAGCGCCGTCTTCAGCACGCCCGCGGGAAAGTCGACGGTGCGCTTGCCCAGCCGCGCCGCGATCTCGTGGATCGGCAGCGCGCCATCGCCCGCGAGGTTGTAGCAGCCGGACGGCGCGCCGCCCTCGAGCGCATGGGCGATGGCGCCGGTCACGTCCTCGTCCCAGACGAAGACGAAGGGACTCGCGCTGCCGCGGATCGCGATCAGCCGCCGCTTCTCGAACAGCGCCGTGATCTGGTTGTCGACGCGCTCGCCGAGGATGGTGCCGATGCGCAGCACCGTCTGCGCCAGCGAGGGATGGCGCGCGCGCCAGTCGGCCAGCAGCTCCTCGACCTGGCGTTTGTGGTCGGCATAGGCGAACACGGCATTGCCGCGCAGCGGCTGGCGCTCGTCGATCCAGGCCGGGTTGTCGGCGTGGTAGCCGTAGGCCGCGCCGCTCGACGACACCACGATGTGCGCGACCCGGTACATGGTGCAGGCCTTGAGCACGTTGCGCGTGCCGCCCACGTCGACCGAATGCTCGAAGTCGCGGTTCGAGTCCCTGCCCGGCGTGACGATCGAGGCCAGGTGCACCACGGTGTCGATGGCATGGTCGGCGAAGGCCTTGCCGATGCCGGCCTCGCGCACGTCCTGCGCCAGGTAGGCCACGCCCGGCAGCCGGCGCTCGCGCGGCACCTCGCGCACGTCGAGCGCCACCAGGCCCTCGAGCTGCCCATGGCCGAGCCTGGGCGCGAGCGCGGCCAGCACGCCGCGGCCCAGGAAGCCGTCGGCGCCCGTCACCAGCACGCGGCGCGCGGCGGCCGTCATGGCGTCGCGGGCCGGCGACCCCACCAGCTCGCGAGCGCGAGGCCCGCGATGATGTCCCAGAAGCCCCAGACGCCGGCCACCACGGCCATGCCGCCGAGCCCGCCGAAGAAGCTGAAGATCAGCACCAGCCCGAGCCCCGCGTTGCGGATGCCGACCTCGATCGCCACCGCGCGCCGGTCGTAGTCGGCCAGCCCCGACAGCCGCGCGCAGAGATAGCCGGTGCCGAAGGCCAGCGCGTCGTGCAGCACCACGGCCAGCAGCACCAGCCCCACGTAGTCGAGGAAGTAGCGCCAGTTGCCCGCGATCGCGCCGACGATGAAGGCGATCAGCGCGAGGAAGCTCAGGATCCGCGCCGGCTTCTTGATGCGCGCCGTGAGCCCCGGCAGCCGGTGCGCGCATGCCACGCCGAGCACGAAGGGAATGCCGATGATCATCACGATGTGGCCCAGCATGTCGAGCGGATCGAGCGCGATGGTCTGGAGCAGCGGCTCGGCGGTCGGATGCAGCCCGCCCCAGAAGGCGAAGTTCAGCGGCATCAGCACGATCGACAGCGCGTTCGAGATCGCGGTCATCGACACCGACAGCGCCACGTTGCCGCCCGCGCGGTGCGTGAGGATCTGCGAGATGTTGCCGGGCGGGCAGCAGGCCACCAGGATCATGCCGAGCGCGATGCTCGGGGCCGGCTTCAGCAGCAGCGTGAGCGCGAAGGTCACGGCCGGCAGCACGATGAACTGCGCGCCGATGCCCACCGCCATCGCGCCGGGCATGCGCGCCACGCGCTTGAAGTCCTCGATGCGCGTATCGAGCGCGATGCCGAACATCAGGAAGCCCAGCACCACGTTGAGCAGCACCAGCGAGGCCGGGTTGAAGTGCAGGCGGATCTCGTCGACGGGCAGCATGGGGCGCGTGTCCTTTTCTTCGTCGGCTCAGCCCGGATCGGCCAGCGCCGCCGAGGCAGCGCGCACCGCGGCGCGGTAGGTGTCCTTGTGCACGTAGTAGGCCATGCGCTCGAGCTGCAGGTACCTGTAGCCGCCCGACAGGTCGGGCGGCGGCCCCTTGGCGGCCGCGCGCAGCGCCGCGGCCTTGGGCGAGCCCGCCGCCTGCGCGCGCAGATAGCGCGCCACCAGTTCGGCCTGCTCGTAGCGCCCCTGCCAGCCGATGCCGCTGGCCTCGATCATGCCGAGCACGGCGAGGTTCTCGAAGCGCGGCGAGAAGATGTTGAGGTACAGCCGCGGCGCCATGCCCTGCCAGTCGAGCAGCGCGCGGTCGATGAACGGGTAGTGCAGCGCATAGCCGGTGGCGGTGAGGATCAGGTCGTAGTCGCGCGTGCCGCCGTCCTTGAAGTACACGGTGTGGCCGGCCAGCCGCTCGACGTCGGCGCGCACCGCGATGTCGCCATGGCCGATGTGGTGCAGGATCAGCGAATTGACGATCGGATGCGACTCGTACATGCGGTAGTCGGGCTTCGGAAAGCCGAAGCGCGTGGGGTCGCCGGTGAACCACTGCAGCACCATGGCGTCCAGCCGCTGCTTGAGCCATGGCGGCAGCGGCTTGCTGCCGCCGAGCGTGTCGGCCGGCTTGCCGAACACGTACTTGGGCACGAAGTAGTAGCCGCGCCGCACCGAGATGTCCACGCACTTCGCGTAGTGCACCGCGTCGACCGCGATGTCGCAGCCCGAGTTGCCCGCGCCCACGATCAGCACCCGCTTGCCCTTGAAGATCTCGGCATGCTTGTAGTCGCTGGTGTGCAGCAGCTCGCCCTCGAAGTGGCCGTCGAAGCGCGGATGCTTGGGCTCGGACAGCGTGCCGTTGGCGATCACCACGCCCTTGAATTCGAAGGTCTCCACGCCCTCCTCGCCATCGCCGTCGGCCGGGCCCACGCTGACCTGCCAGGTGGTGTCGGGCGCGTTGGAGGTGGGCTCCACGCGCAGCACGCGCGTGCCGAAGCGGTAGTGCTTGCGCAGCCCGAAGCGGGTGGCGAAGTCGCTGAAGTAGCGGCGCAGCTCGCGGTGGCTCGGGTAGTCGGCCACCGTGTCGGGCATCGGGAATTCGCTGAACTCGGTGGTCCTCTTGCTCGAGATCAGGTGCGCCGAGTGGTAGACCGTGGAGCGCGGGTTCGCGATGTCCCACAGCCCGCCCACGTCGCCGTGCGCCTCGAAACCCTGGAAGGGAATGCCGTGCTTCTGCAGGTTGCGGGCACCGGCGAGGCCCGAGGGGCCGGCGCCGATCAGCGCGATCTGTTCGTGGGTGGGCACTGTCGCTGTCACGTTGGCGGCGAGCCTTCCTTCGGCGTTGGCGGTGATGAAAAGGGTGGCAGCCCGGGGATCGGCGTGGCGCCGGCCTCGCCCGCGCGCGGCTTGCGCGGCTGGCCGCTCAAGAGCCGGTCATGCAGCGCCTCGGGCAGGCAGTCGAGCGCCTTCGAGAGCCAGCCGATGCGCCGCGGCAGCACGATGCGCTCGCGGCCCGCGGCCACCGCCGCGAGCGTGCGGCGCGCGGCCTCCTCGGGCTCGAGCAGCCCCGGCATCGCGAAGCGGTTGCCCGCGGTCAGCGCGGTGCGGATGTAGCCCGGGCTCACCGTGTGCACCCCGACGCCGCTGCCGCGCAGCTCGGCACGCAGGCTCTCGAGGTAGCGGATCAGCCCGGCCTTGCTCGCGCAGTAGGCGCCGTTGCCCGGCATGCCGCGCCAGCCCGCGATGCTGGCCATGCCGACCAGCGCGCCGCGCGCCTCGCCGCGCATCGCGGCCACGAAAGGCTGGAAGGTGGTGGCGGCGCCCAGCAGGTTGATCTCGAGCATGCGGCGCAGCACCGCGAGGTCCTCGGCCTGCGCGGTGTCGAAGCCGCCGGCCACGCCCGCGTTGGCGATCACCAGGTCGGGCGTGCCGGCCCGGGCCATCCAGTCGGCAGCCATGGCCTGCATCGCCACCGTGTCGGCCACGTCGGGCGTGTAGACCGCGCAGCGCTCGGGCGCCAGCGCCTCGAGCGCGCGCAGCCGTTCGCGATCGAGCCCCACCAGTGCCACCTGCGTGCCGTCGGCGATCAGCCCGCGCGCCAAGGCCTGGCCCAGGCCGCCACAGGCGCCCGTCAGCACGGCATTGCGAAAGCGAGGGAGCATCGGGGAAGCGCGGCTCGAAAAAAGATGCGCCCCAATGTAGCGGCGCGTTTTACCGCGCCGCCCCGGCGTTTTCCCTTGCACGCCGGGCCGCGGGGGCCGGCGCCGCTCAGGCCTCGGCCGGAAACTCGATCTGGATCTTCACGTCCGTCGCCCGCCCTGCCGCGGCCTCCTCGAAGGCGCGGATGCCGTCCTCGAACGCGAAGGTGCGTGAGATGAAGGGCTTGACGTCGACCTGGCCCGAAGCGATCAGCGCGAGCGCGCGCGGGAAGATGTTGGCGTAGCGGAACACCGACTCGATGCGCAGCTCCTTCGCCTGGATCGCGACGATGTCGAAGGCCACCGGCGCCGGTGGAATGCCCACCAGCACCACGCAGCCGCCGGGGCAGGCCAGCTCGAAGATGCCCTCGAAGGCGCGCACGCTGCCGCTGGCCTCGAACACGGCGTTGGCGCCCCAGCCGTCGGTCAGCTCGCGCACCGCGTCGGCCAGTTGGCGCTCGCGGATGTTCACCGTGCTCACGGCCGGGTTGTTCGCGAACAGCGCGAGCTTCTCGGGCACCAGGTCGGCCAGGATCACGCGCGCCGCGCCGCCCGCGAGCGCGGCCAGCACGGTCATCGCGCCGATGGTGCCGGCGCCCACCACCACCGCCACGTCGCCGGGCTTGAGCGCGGCCTTCTTCGCGGCCTGCAGGCCGATCGCCAGCGGCTCGACGATCGCGCCCTCGGCGAAGCTCACGTTGTCGGGCAGGCGGAAGGTGAAGGCCGCCGGATGCACCACGTAGGGCGTGAGGCAGCCGTGGATCGGCGGCGTGGCCCAGAAGCGCACGGCCGGGTCGAGGTTGTAGATGCCTTCGCGCACGGCGCGCGAGTCGAGCTGCGGAATGCCGGGCTCCATGCAGACCCGGTCGCCGGGCCGCAGGTGCGTGACCTCGCTGCCGACCTCGGCCACCGTGCCCGAGGCCTCGTGGCCGAGGATCATCGGCTGGTCGACCACGTAGGGCCCGATGCCGCCGTGCTGGTAGTAGTGGACGTCGCTACCGCAGACACCGACGGTGTGCATGCGGATCTTCACGTCGCGCGGGCCGACCGGCTGCGGCGGCAGCGCGATCTCGCGCAGCGCGAGTTCGTGGGCTTTCTCGAGGACAAGGGCTTTCATGGAAGGTTCTTGCAAAGGGTCGATCGGGTATTCAGTGCAGCGCTTCGGCCGCGGCGTGCCGCAGCGAAGCACCGGTCTGCGCATCGAACAGGTGGAGCTGGGTCGCGTCGATGCCGAAGCGCACGCGCTCGCCGAGCCGCGGCGCCTGCGCCGAATGCACCAGCGCGGCGATCTCGCTGCCCGGGCCGTCGCCGATGCTCACGAGCACCTCGTTGCCGAGGTACTCCACCAGCTGCACCTGGCCCACGAAGGCGCCCGCGTCGTCGGGCCGCGCGAGCAGGTGGGCCGGCCGGATGCCGAGTGTGACGCGCTCGCGCCCCTCGAGCGCGAAGCGGCGCGCATCCACGCGCACCGTGCCGCCGTGCCCGCGCAGCACGGCGCCGCCGTCGCCGTGCGCCACCGTCATCTCGAGCAGGTTCATCGGCGGCGTGCCGATGAAGCCGGCCACGAAGGCCGAGCGCGGGTTCTCGTAGATCTCGCGCGGCGAGCCCACCTGCTCGATGCGGCCGTCGCGCAGCAGCACGATGCGGTCGGCCAGGGTCATGGCCTCGTGCTGGTCGTGCGTGACATAGACCGTGGTGGTGCGCAGCGTCTGGTGCAGCCGCGCGATCTCCACGCGCATGTGGTTGCGCAGCTTGGCGTCGAGGTTCGACAGCGGCTCGTCGAACAGGAACACCTTGGGCGTCTTGATCATCGCGCGCGCGATCGCCACGCGCTGCTGCTGGCCGCCCGAGAGCTCGGTCGGCCGGCGCTCGAGGTAGCGCTCCAGGCCCAGCGTGTCCGACACCTCCTTGACGCGGCGCGCGATCTCGCTCTTCGGCACCTTCAGGCGCTTGAGCCCGAAGGCGATGTTGTCGCGCACGCTCATGTGCGGATAGAGCGCGTAGTTCTGGAACACCATCGCGATGCCGCGCTCCTGCGGCGGCAGGTCGTTGACGCGCGTGCCGCCGATCAGCAGCTCGCCGCCGCTGATGTCCTCCAGGCCCGCGAGCATGCGCAGGATGGTCGACTTGCCGCAGCCCGAGGGGCCGAGGAAGACGACGAACTCGTTGTCGCAGACGTCGAGGTCGAACTGGTGCACCACTTGCGTGTCGCCGTAGCGCTTGATGATCTTGTGACAGCTGATGGCGGACATGTTGTTGCGTCTCTCGGAAAGGGGGTGCGCGGTCTTCATGCCGCGTCGCGCTTGCGCTTGAAGGCCGCGTTGAGGAAGCCGCTGAGCACGCCGATCATCAGGAGCGGCGGCAGCGACAGCAGGATCACGGAGGCATTCAGGATGCCCCAGGGCACGTCGCGCCCGAGCTGGCTCAGCTCCGAGGCCACGATGGGCAGCGTCTTGGCGTCCGAGGTGGTCAGCATCAGCGCGATCAGGAACTCGTTCCACACCAGCACGAAGCCGAAGGCGATGGCGCCGACCAGCGAGCGCGCGGCGATCGGCAGCGCCACCTTGAAGAAGATCGCGTAGGGGCCGTAGCCGTCGACGCGGCCGGCCTCCTCCACCTCCCGGGGCACCGCCTTGAAGGCCGGGATCGCGAGCCAGATCACGGTCGACAGCGTGAGCAGCGTGTAGGTCACGATCAGCGCAATGCGCGTGTCGTAGAGCTCGAGCTGCAGCCAGATCACCATCAGCGGGATCGCCACCGCCACCGGCGGCAGGAAGCGCATCGACAGCACGAAGAACTGGATGTCGTCGGCGCGCCGCACCGGGTAGCGCGCCAGCGCATACGCCGCGGGCAGGCCCAGCAGCGCGCCGATCAGCACGGCCGAGCCCACCACCACGAGCGAGTTGACGAGCCCCTGCGCCACCGCCTCGCGGCCCAGCACGTAGGCGTAGTTCTCGAGCGTGGGCGTGAAGAGGAACTTCGGCGTCGCCGAGACGATGTCGACCCGGTTCTTGAACGAGTTGAGGAAGGTCCAGAGCACCGGCACCAGCGCCGAGAGCGCGGCGGCGGCGAGCACCAGCCGCGCCACCAGGGTGCCGAGGCCCAGACGCCGGCGCGCGGCCGGGCGGATGGCGGGCGCATCGCCGGCGCGCAGCACGGGCGCGGCGGAAGTCGTGGCGGGGGTCATGCGGGCCGGGTCCATTTCCAGAGGTAGGTGAAGGCCACGGTCGAGGCCACCATCATCAGCACGGCCATGCTCGAGGCGTAGGAGATGCGGCCCGACTCGATGAAGCCCTGCGAGAAGGCGTACATGTCGAGGGTCTCGGTCGAGATGCCGGGGCCGCCGCGCGTCATCACGTAGATCAGGTCGAAGGCGCGCAGCGACTCGATCATCTTCACGAAAGCGAGGCTGATCAGCGGCGCGCGCAGCATCGGCAGCGCGACGAAGGCGTAGACCTCCCAGGGCTTCGCATGGTCCATGCGCGCCGCCTCGAAGGGCTGCGGCGGCAGGGTCTCGAGCAGCTTGAGCACGATCACCGCGAAGAACAGGCCCCACTGCCAGACGTCGACGAAGGCCACCGTGAGCAGCGCCGTGAGCGGCTGCGCGAGCAGGTCCAGCGGCTCGCCGGTGATCGCCTTGTAGGGCCAGGTCAAGAGGCCGAACAGCGGATGGAAGGCGAACTTCCAGACGAAGGCGGCCGACACGCGCGGCAGCAGCACCGGCACGATGAACAGCATGCACAGCACATTGCGCCAGCGCGGGGTGGCGCTCTGGAACAGCAGCACGCCGAGCAGCACCGCGAGCCCCATGGTGGCGCTCACGGTCAGCAGCTCCCAGGTCAGCGAGACGCCGACCGAGTTGAGGAAGCGCCGGTCCGAGAACAGCTGCAGGTAGTTGGAGAACCACACCCAGCCGATGTCGGACTGGCCGAGCTCGCGGTCCTGCAGCGACACGGCGATGGCGAACACGGTGGGCACCAGCGCCAGCACCGCGAGCACGAGCAGGCCGGGGCCGATGAAGACGAGCGGCAGTCGGGTCTTGTGAAGGGTCATCGCGGGACTCGCAAGGAACGCGGGGCCGGGCGGCTCACTTGCGGCGCCGCGCGATCAGCTGTTTGGCATAGCCGTCGAGCTCGTCGAGGCCGGCCTGGATGTCGGTGCGCGAGCCGGTGATCAGCTCCTCGAGGATGATCCCCCAGCGATCGCCGAGGTCGGGCCAGGCCGGGTCCTGCCAGAAGTTGACCGCGGTGAGCTTGCCGGTGTCGGCCAGCGCCTTGCCGAGGTCGGCGCCGTAGCGCTTCGCGAACTCGGGACTGCCCAGCACGCTGGTGCGGTTCAGTTCGCCGAACTGGCCCTCGGCGAGGCGGCGCTGCTCGTTCTTCTTCGAGGTGGCCCAGGCGATGAAGAGGCCGGCGCACTTCTTCGCCTCCTCGCTCTTGTTGGCCTTGGCGCCGATCGCCAGGCCGTGGCCGTAGCCGCCGCCGGTCAGCGGCGCTGGCGGCGTGGCATAGGCGATCTTGCCGATCACGGTCGACATCTTGGGATCGAGCGCATTGCCCGCGAGCGGCGTCGACTCGACCAGCAGCGCCACCTTGCCCGCGAGGAAGGCGCCGGTGGCCTCGTCCCAGCCGCCGGTCTTGGTGCCGGGCGCCGAGTACTTGAAGAGCTCGAGGTAGGTCTGCGTGGCCTTGAGCGCGGCGGGCGAGTCGAACACCGGCTTGTCGCCGTCGAACCACTGGCCGCCATAGCCGCGGAAGTACGGCATCCAGCGCCACACGTTGGCGCCCGAGCCGCGCTGGCCGCGCAGCGCCACGCCGTAGACGCCGTTGGCCGGGTCGTTGAGCTTCTTCGCGGCGGCCACGAATTCCTCGAGCGTGGCCGGTGGCTTGATGCCGGCCTTCTCGAGCAGGTCCTTGCGGTAGACCATCAGGTCGCCGCCGCCGGTCAGCGGCGCGAACCAGGCCTCGCCCGCATAGGTGGCGACCTTCTGGCGGCCCGGGTCGAAGTCGGCGTAGTCGTAGTCGGCCGGGTAGTACTTCGCGAGCGGCACGATCCACTTCGACTGCGCGAACAGCGGCACGTTGGCCTCGTCCACGTAGTAGACGTGGTACTTGCCCACGGTCGAGGCATCGGCGCGCGTCTTGGTGCGGCGGTCGTTCTCGTTGAGGTTGTCGATGCTGAACGAGGCGCCGGCCAGGGCCTTGAACTCGTCCTTGTACTTTTCGAGCAAGGTCAGGCCGTCACGCGGCTGCGCCAGCACCCGCACGTCCTCCTTGCACATCGCGCCCTGCGCCAGCGCGGCACCAGCGGCACCGGTCGCCAGCAGCGCCACGAGCAGCGTGCGGACGCGGGCGCGCCTCCCTGCGGATTCCTTGAACATCGCTTGTCTCCGTTGAACTTGTTGCGGATCGCCGGCCGAAGCCGGGGAACAAGCCCGCCGTGCCGGGCGCCCTTTTTCGGGGACAGCGCGACGGTGGCGGGACGGGGTGAAGCGTATGCAGCGGCTCAGCGGCGCCGCGTACCCCCCAAACGGGGTACTGGTACTTTCATGACCAGGCCGACTGGGGTTTTACCGGGGTCGTGGGCGGGTAGTGGACGGTGCGCAGCCCGAAGCGCTCCTGCGCCTGCTGGCGGTAGGCGCTGGGTGTCATGCCCTTGTGCTGCAGGAAGCGGCGGTTGAAGTTCGCGATGTTGAAGAAGCCGACCTCGTAGCAGATGTCGCTGACCAGTCGGTCCGAGGTCTGCAGCATCTGGCAGGCCTTGGCGATGCGCAGCCGGGTCACGAACTCGGTGAAGGTGCTGCCCATCTGGCGGTGGAAGTAGCGCGAGAAGCTGCTCTCGGCCATGTTCGCGATGGCGCTGACCGAGGCCAGCGAGATCTCCTCGGCCAGGTGCTCGTCGAGGTGGTCGAGCACGCGGCGCATGCGCGTGCTGGTGGCGGGGTCGCCGTCGGAGGGCTCGTCCTCGCTCGAGATCAGGCGCCAGTCCTCCCAGCGCGCGAGCTCGTGCAGCAGGCCGATGAACTCCGCCAGCCGCGCCATGCCCTCGTGCGCCTGCACGCGCTGGAAGCGCTCGCGCGCCACTTCTCCGATGCCGAAGAACTCGATGCCGCGGCGCGCGCGGTCGAGCATCGGCAGCACCGCGTCGATCTCGGGGAACAGCGCCGAGCCCTTGCGCAGCGGCTCCTCGCGGAAGTGGATCACCATGCTGCGGTCGGCGATGCCCTCGGCCGGCACGTCGTCGGAGATCCAGGTGTGCGGCAGCCGCGAGCCCACCAGCGCCACGTAGCCGGGCTCGAAGCGGCCGATGTGGTTGCCCACGAAGGCCTGGCCGGTGGTGCGGTTGATGATCTGCAGCTCGTACTCGTCGTGGTAGTGCCAGCAGTCGAAGGGCCAGGGCACGCCGTGCTGCAGGCAGCGCACGGTGCCGCCGCCCGCGGGCTCGAAGCCCAGGCGCGGGTCGCGCAGCAGTTCGTGTTCGAGTTCGGGTTTGCGGGCGGCGCGCTGGGGTCGGTTCATCGTTCGTTGTCTCCCTGCCATCAGGGCCGCCAACCGGATGCCGCGACCGCGGTGCCCATTCCCCGGGGGATCAGGCGCCAGCGACCTTCATGCGGTTGACCAGCAGCGAGCCCGTCGTCTTGGCGCCGAAAGTGTAAGCATCGGCCCCGATGGCTTCAATCCCCATCAGCATGTCCTTGAGGTTGCCGGCGATGGTGATCTCCTCCACCGGGAACGCGATGCGACCCTTTTCGACCCAGAAGCCGCTGGCGCCGCGCGAGTAGTCGCCGGTCACGTAGTTCACGCCCTGCCCCATCAGCTCGATGACGAACAGGCCGGTGCCCAGCTTCTGCAGCATGGCGTCGAGGTCGTCGCCGGCCTGCGTGAGGCGCGAGCTCAGCACCAGGTTGTGCGAGCCGCCGGCATTGCCGGTGGTCTTCATGCCGAGCTTGCGCGCCGAGTAGGTCGAGAGGAAGTAGCCCTCGAGCCGGCCCGCGTCGACCACCTTGCGCGCGCGGGTGACCACGCCCTCGTCGTCGAAGGGCGAGCTGCCCTTGCCGCGCAGCACGTGCGGGTCTTCGCTCACGTCGACGTGCGAGGGCAGCACGGGCTTGCCGAGCGAGTCGAGCAGGAAGGTGCTCTTGCGGTAGAGCGCGCCGCCGCTGGTGGCCTGCACGAGCCCGCCGAGCAGGCCCGCGGCCAGCGGCGACTCGAACAGCACCGGGCATTCCACGGTCTTGATCTTGCGCGACTTCAGCCGGCTCAGCGCGCGCTCGGCGGCGTAGCGGCCCACGGCCTGCGGGCTCGCGAGCTCGTCGGCCGAGCGCATCGAGCTGTACCAGGCGTCGCGCTGCATGTTGTCGCCCTTGCCGGCGATCGGCGCCACCGAAATCGAATGGCGCGAACTCGCGTAGCCGCCGCGGAAACCGTGGGTGTGGGCGCTGAAGAAGTGGCTCTGCTGGGCCGAGACACCCGCGCCTTCGCTGTTGGTGATGCGCTTGTCGGTCGACAGCGCGGCGGCCTCGCACTCGAGCGCCAGCTTCGCGGCCTGCTCGCTTGTCACCGCCCAGGGGTGGAACAGGTCGAGGTCGGGATGCTCCTTGGCGATGTCGGCCTCGTCGGGCAGGCCGCTGACCGGGTCCTCGGCCGTGAAGCGCGCGATGTCGTAGGCCGCCTGCACGGTCTGGGCGATGGCCGCCTCGGAGAAGTCGGAGGTGCTGGCATTGCCGCGCCGGTGGCCGACGTAGACGGTGACGCCCAGCGACTTGTCGCGGTTGCGCTCGACGTTCTCGAGTTCGCCCTTGCGCACCGAGACGCTGAGGCCGCAGCCCTCGGAAGCTTCGGCCCCCGCGTTGGTGGCCCCCAGCTTCTTGGCATGGGCCAGGGCCGAATCGACCAGGTTTTCGAAGAAGGAGCGGCTGTAGGCGAAGCCGGAGTCGGCGCGCGAGGAAGAGGTCGTCATGTGGGTGGCTATGATACTTGCGCCCCCCGTTTCCCGTTTGGCACCGTTTTCCCCTCGGTCCCGCCGCGTTGCACCGCCGCGCGGCGCGGCACAGAATCCATCCCCATGTCCCGCAAACCCAAAAAAGGCTACTTCGTCCGCGGCCAGTTCGTCGCCGAAGGCAGCGAACTCGACCTGGAGCTCAAGCGCGAGCTCAAGGGCACCGACGACGCCAGCCGCACCGACCTCAAGCGCGAGAGCGCCGAACTGCAGAAGCTCGGCGAAGAGCTCATGACCCTGCGCGCCGCGCTGTTCGACGCGCTGCCGCTCGACGAGAAGCTGGTCGAGGCGATCCGCGAGGCCAAGCGCATCACCAACTTCGAGGGCAAGCGCCGCCAGATGCAGTTCATCGGCAAGCTGATGCGCAAGCTCGACGAGCCCACGCTCGAGGCCGTGCGCGCCGCGCTGGCCGAGCAGTCCAGCGGCCCGGCCGCCGAGACCGCGCTGCTGCACGAGGCGGAGCGCTGGCGCGATCGCCTGATCGCCGACGACGATGCGCTCGGCGGCTGGATCGAGACCCACCCGGCCACCGATGCCCAGCAGCTGCGCGCCCTCGTGCGCCAGGCGCGCAAGGACATCAAGGCCGGCCCGGCCGGCGAGGCGCCGCGCCAGGGCAAGGCCTACCGCGAGGTGTTCCAGCTCGTGCGCGAGCAGCTCGCGGTGCATGGCGGCGACGACCATGCGGCAGCCGCGGCGGCGCAGGACCGGGAGGAGGACGCATGAGCGGTTTCGATCCGGTACGCATCGGCATCGTCTCGATCAGCGACCGCGCCTCGAGCGGCGCCTATGAGGACAAGGGCCTGCCCGCGCTGCAGGACTGGCTGCGCCGCGCGCTCAAGAATCCGATCGACTTCGAGCCCCGGCTGATCCCCGACGAGGCACCCGGCATCAGCGCCGCGCTGATCGAGCTGGTCGACGCCGGCTGCTCGCTGGTGCTGACCACCGGCGGTACCGGCCCCGCGCTGCGCGACGTGACGCCCGAGGCCACGCTGGCCGTGGCCCACAAGGAGATGCCGGGCTTCGGCGAGCAGATGCGCCAGATCAGCCTGCGCTTCGTGCCGACCGCGATTCTCTCGCGCCAGGTCGCGGTGATCCGCGACCAGAGCCTGATCATCAACCTGCCGGGACAGCCCAAGTCGATCGCGGAAACGCTCGAGGGCCTGAAGGACGCCGAGGGCACGCAGCTCGTGCCCGGCATCTTCGCGGCCGTGCCCTACTGCATCGACCTGATCGGCGGGCCCTACCTCGAGACCGACGACACGGTCTGCAAGGCCTTCCGCCCGAAGTCGGCGATCCGGCCCGCGCGCTGAAGCTTCAGGGCTGGACCGCCGCGCCCCGGGCCTCGACCTCCTTGAGGCAGGCCTGCACCGCGGCATTCGACGCCTGCTCGTAGCAGCGCGAGGCGGCCGCACGCAGCTGCTTCTGCTGTTCGCGGCGCTGCTGCGCGTTGTCGAGCTGCCAGGTCATGAGCCATTGCATGGCCAGCGCCAGCGCGATGCCGAAGCCGATGGCGGCGCCGACCACCGTCGAGCGCCAGGTCCTCGTGGGGGACGCGGAATCCGCGGGCACCGATGCCGCGTCGAAGGCCATCGGCGAATGCGAGGGTGCGTCGCTTCTGCGGCGCCGCGGCTCGCGGGCGGCGGCCTCGATGGAAGGCGAATAAGACTGGCGGTGGCTGCGGCTCATCGGTCCTGTGTGCTGTGATTCGCGGCGGATTGTGCGCCATCCGCGAGTCACGGACTGCTCAGGTGCCGAAGCCGTGCGTCTCCCCCGCCTGCTCGCAAGGCACGCGCTCGGCCTGCACGGTCGAATGGTGGATGTCGAAGCGCTCGGCCAGCAGCGCGCGCAACCGCTGCACCAGCGGCGCGAGGTCGTCGATACCGGGCGCGCTCACCACGTGCACGCTGAGGCTCACCTTGCCGCTGGACAGCGCCCACACGTGCAGGTCGTGCAGGCTGGCCACGCCCTCGCTCGCGAGCAGCGCGCGCTCCACCTCGGGCAGGTCGACCTCGTCGGGCACGCCCTCGAGCAGCACGTTGAGGCTCTCGCGCAGCAGGCGCCAGGTGCGCGGCAGCACCCACAGGCCGATGGCCACCGCGATCAGCGAATCGACCCAGGCCCAGCCGGTGAAGCGGATCACCAGGGCGCCGACGATCACGCCCACCGAGCCCAGCATGTCGGCCCAGACCTCGAGGTAGGCGCCCTTGACGTTGAGGCTCCTGTCCTTGCCGCTGGCCAGCAGGCGCATGCCGATCAGGTTGACGACCAGCCCGCCCGCGGCCACGAGCAGCATCATGGTCGACTGGATCTCGGCCGGCGCCGCGATGCGCCGCCAGGCTTCGTAGAGCACGTAGATCGCCACCAGGAACAGCAGCACCGCGTTGAGCACCGCCGCGAGGATCTCGAAGCGGTGGTAGCCGAAGGTGCGGCGCCGGTCGGCCGGCCGCCGGCCGATGCGAATGGCGGCCAGCGAGATCGCCAGCGCCACCGTGTCGGTGAACATGTGGGCGGCATCGGACAGCAGCGCGAGGCTGCCCGAGACCAGCCCGCCGACCACCTCCGCCACGAGGTAGGTCGAGGTCAGCAGCAGCGCCCAGCGCAGTGCCTTCTCGTTGGCGCCGGCGCCGTGCGAATGCTCATGGGCCATGGGATGCCTGCGGTTCGGGGTCGATGGGCGCGCCCTGCCGACGTTCCAGCAGCGCCGCTTCGTCCTCCTCGTCGTCGCGCCGGTGCGCGATCCGGTAGAGCAGCGGCAGCACCAGCAGCGTGAGCGCGGTCGAGGACAGGATACCGCCGATCACCACCGTGGCCAACGGCCGCTGCACCTCGGCGCCGGTGCCGGTGGCGATGGCCATCGGCACGAAGCCCAGCGAGGCCACCAGCGCGGTCATCAGCACCGGCCGCAGCCGGGTCAGCGCGCCCTCGCGGATCGCGGCATCGAGCGGCAGGCCGCCCTCGCGCAGGTTGCGGATGAAGGACAGCATCACCAGCCCGTTGAGCACCGCCACGCCCGACAGCGCGATGAAGCCCACCGCGGCCGAGATCGACAGCGGGATGTCGCGCAGCCACAGCGCCACGATGCCGCCGGTGAGCGCGAACGGGATGCCGGTGAAGACCAGCAGGCCGTCCTTGAGGTTGCCGAACATCGCGAACAGCAGCACGAACACCAGCATCAGCGACACCGGCACCACGATCTGCAGCCGCTTCGTCGCCGACTCGAGGTTCTCGTACTGGCCGCCCCAGTCGGTCCAGTAGCCCACGGGGATGCGCACCGACTGCATCGCCTGCTCGGCCTCGGCCACGAAGGATCCGAGGTCGCGCCCGCGCACGTTGGCGCTGACCACGATGCGGCGCTTGCCGTCCTCGCGGCTGACCTGGTTCGGGCCGGGCGCGACCGACAAGGTGGCGACCTCGCCGAGCGGGATGAAGCTCAGCCGCTGGCCCTCGGGCGCGGCGCCGGTGGCGCCCTGCATCGTGCTGCCGGCAACGCCCGTGGGCGCGGCCGTGCCGCGCGGCAGCGCGATCGGCAGCCGCTGGATCGCCTCCAGGTCGGTGCGCAGGTTCTCGGGCAGGCGCACCACGATGCCGAAGCGCCGGTCGCCGTCGAACAGGGTGCCGGCCTCGCGGCCGCCGACCGCGGTCGAGATCGCGTCCTGCACGTCGCCCACGTTGAGGCCGTAGCGCGCGGTCTTGCCGCGGTCGATCTCCACCGTGAGCATCGGCAGGCCCGTGGTCTGCTCGACCTTGACCTCGGCCGCGCCTGCGATGCCGTTGAGCACACCGGCCACCTGCGCGGCGGTCTTCTCGAGCACCGCCATGTCGTCGCCGAAGATCTTCACCGCCACGTCGCTGCGCACGCCCGAGATCAGCTCGTTGAAGCGCAGCTGGATCGGCTGCGAGAACTCGTAGTTGTTGCCCGGCAGCTTCTCGACCTCCTCCTGCACCGCCACCAGCAGCTCGGCGCGGCTGCGCTTGGGCGTGGGCCATTCGCTCTCGGGCTTGAGCATGATGTAGCCGTCGGAGATGTTCGGCGGCATCGGGTCGGAGGCGATCTCGGCCGTGCCGGTGCGCGCGAACACGCGCTCGATCTCGGGGAACTTGGCCTTCAGCGTGCGCTCGAGCTGCTGCTGCATCTCGACCGACTGCGTGAGGCTGGTGCCCGGGATGCGCAGCGCCTGGATCGCGAAGTCGCCCTCGCTGAGGCTGGGCACGAACTCGGTGCCCAGGCGCGTGGCCAAGAGGCCCGAGAGCACCACCGCCACCGAGGCCAGCGTGATCACCAGCGGCTTGGCGTTCATCACGCGCGCCAGCAGCGGCTCGTAGGCGCGGCGCGCCCAGGTCATCAGCCGGTTCTCCTTCTCGCCGACCTTGCTGCCGATGAACAGCGCCACGGCCGCCGGAATGAAGGTGATCGACAGGATCATCGCGCCCAGCAGCGCGATCACCACCGTGAAGGCCATCGGGTGGAACAGCTTTCCCTCGACGCCGGTGAGCGCGAAGATCGGCAGGTACACGATCATGATGATGAGCTGGCCGAACAGCAGCGGCCGGCGCGCCTCCTGCGAGGCCGCGAAGACCTCGTGGAAGCGTTCGCTGCGCGTGAGCGGCCGGCCCTTGTGGGCCTGCGCATGGGCCAGGCGCCGCACGCAGTTCTCCACGATCACCACTGCGCCGTCGATGATGATGCCGAAGTCCAGCGCGCCCAGGCTCATGAGGTTGGCGCTGATGCGCTGGTTCACCATGCCGGTGAAGGTGAACAGCATCGACAGCGGGATCACCAGCGCGGTGATGACGGCCGCTCGGATGTTGCCGAGGAACAGGAACAGGATCGCGATCACCAGCACCGCGCCCTCGAGCAGGTTCTTCTTCACCGTGGCGATGGCCTTGTCGACCAGCACCGTGCGGTCGTACACCGTCACCGCCTTCACGCCCTCGGGCAGGGTGCGGTTGATCTCCTGCATCTTGCGGTCGACCGCCTGCGAGACGCTGCGGCTGTTCTCGCCGATCAGCATGAACACCGTGCCCAGCACCACCTCGCGGCCGTTGTCGGTGGCGGCGCCCGTGCGCAGCTCCTGGCCGATGCCGACCTGCGCCACGTCGGACACGCGCAACGGCACGCCCTGCGCGTTGCCGAGGATCACGTTGCCGATGTCCTCGGCCGACTTCACCTGGCCCGGCGCGCGGATCAGGTACTGCTCGCCGCGCTTCTCGATGTAGCCCGCGCCCACGTTGGCGTTGTTGCGGTCGAGCGCGGTCACGATGTCGGTCATCGTGAGGCCGTGCGCGAGCAGCTTGGCGGGATCGGGCGCGATCTGGAACTCCTTGGCGTAGCCGCCGATGGAGTTGATCTCGGTCACGCCCGGCACGTTGCGCAGCTGCGGCTTGATGATCCAGTCCTGGATCTCGCGCAGGTCGGTCGACGTGTAGGGCTGGCCGTCGGGCCGCTTCGCGCCCTCTTCCGTCTCCACGGTCCAGAGGTAGATCTCGCCCAGGCCGGTGGAGATCGGCCCCACCACCGGCGAGATCCCCTCGGGCATCTTCTCGCGCGCCGACTGGATGCGCTCGTTGACGAGCTGGCGCGCGAAGTAGATGTCGGTGCCGTCCTTGAAGATCACGGTCACCTGCGACAGCCCGTAGCGCGACAGCGAGCGCGTCTGCTGCAGGCCCGGCAGGCCGGCCATCACGGTCTCGATCGGGTAGGTCACGCGCTGCTCGGTCTCCAGCGGCGAGTAGCCGGGCGCGGCGGTGTTGATCTGCACCTGCACGTTGGTGATGTCGGGCACCGCGTCGATGGGCAGCTTCTGGTAGCTGAACACGCCGAGCGCGGCCATGCCCAGCACCGCGAGCAGCACCAGCCAGCGCTGCTCGATGGCGAATCGGATCACACGTTCGAACATCGTGCGTCCTCAGTGGGTGTGGGTCGCAGAGGCCTTGCCCTGCTGCGACTTGACGACGAAGCTGCCCGCGGCGGCATAGGCCTGGCCCGGCTTCAGGCCGCCCGTGATCTCGATGCGCTTTCCGTCGCTGCGACCGGTCTGCACGGCCTGCGGCATGAAGCCGCCGGGCACGCGCAGGAACACGGTGGGCTTGTCCTCCACGCTCTGCACCGCCTCGGCCGACACCGTGACCGGCGCCTGCAGCTCGGAGGCCACCAGCTCGACGTTGACGAACAGCCCCGGGCGCCACACGCGCTGCGGGTTGTTGAGCGTCACGCGCGCGGTCGCGGTGCGCGTCTGCGCGCCGAGCAGCGCGCCCACGTACGAGACCTTGCCCTGCGCCACCTGGTCGAAGGCGGTGGAACGGATGTTGACCGTCTCGCCGGTGCGCACCAGCGGCAGGTGCTGCGCGGGCACGCTGATCTCGGCCCAGACGGTGGACAGGTCGGAGACGGTGAAGACGTTGGCGTCTTCCTTGACCGATTCGCCGAGCGAGATGTGCTTCTCGACCACCAGCCCGTCGAAGGGCGCGCGCAGTTCGTAGCGGCCCAGCGCGCCGCCGCCCGAGCCCGGCACGGCGCCGAGCGCCAGCAGCTTCTGGTTGGCGTTGGCGACCGCGATCTGCGCCTCCTGCATCGCCTGCTGCGCCTGCAGGTAGTCCTGCTGCGGCGAGATCTTCTCCTCCCACAGCTTCTTTTCGCGCTCGTAGGTGCTGCGCGCCAGCTCGAGCCGGCGCTGCGCCGACTGCAGCTCGCTGCGCTGCTCCGACAGCGCCGGGCTCGAGATCACCGCCAGCACCTGGCCGCGCCGGACCTCCTGCCCGAGGTTGGCGGGCACGCTGTCGACCACGCCCGGCACGCGCGGCACCACGTGCGCCGTGCGGTCCTCGTTGAAGCGGATCTCGCCCGGCAGTTGCAGCGCGGTGCGGATGTTCGCGGGGCCGGTGGTCTCGATCGCCACGCCGGCGGCCTGGATCTGGGCCTCGGTGAAGGCGATCCTGCGGTCCTCGCCCTCGTGCCCGCCGGCGGCGGCCTTGGGTTCGGCCTTGGTCTCGCCCTTCGCTTCGCCTTTTGCTTCGCCCTTGGCCTCCTCCTTGGCCCCGTGCCCGTGGCCGTCGTCGCCGGCCGCGGCCTTCTTCTCGCCCTTGCCCTCCTCCTCGTGGTGCTCGCCATCGGCATGGCCCTTCGCCTCCTCGTGGTCATGGCCATGGCCGGCGGCTTCCTTGCCGCTCTCGTGGTGCTCCTCGTCGGCATGCGCGGCCGACTCGGCGTGGCCGCCGGCGGGCTTCGACGGTCCTCCGGTGCGCAGGATCAGCGCGCCGACGGCCAGCCCCGCGGCCAGTACGACGGCGATCGCGATCCATTGCTTGCGGCCCACGGCGGGCGCGGCGTTCTTGCGTTCTTGTTCGATGCTCATGGGAAACCTCAGCGGGTGACAGCGGAATGGGGGGTGGCGGCGGGAATGGCGGCCACGGGGGCCGGGGTGGCGAGGTCGTCGGACAGGCCCTCGGTGCCGAGCAGCCGGTCGAGCTCGCCCGCGGCGCGGTGCGCCTCGGCCAGCGCCAGCAGGTACTGCGCGCGCACCTGGAACAGCGTGCGCTGCGCATCGAGTGCCTCGAGGAAGCTGAACTTGCCGAGCTCGAAGCCCTTGGTGGCCGCGCGCCAGGCCTCGGCCGCGCCGGGCAGCGCGTCGCGCTGCAGGGTCTCGGCGGTGGCGCGCGCCGAGCGCAGCCGCTCGCCCGCCTGGGCCAGGTCGGCGCCGAGCTGCAGTTCGGCGGCCGCGAGTTCGTCGCGCGCCTTCTCCTCGCGGCTCAGGGCCTCGGCGAGGTTGCCGCGGTTGGTGTCGAAGATCGGCAGCGGCACCGACAGGCCCAGCACCACCTGGTCACGGCGCGAACCGCCGGTGCCGCCCTCGCCCTCGGAAGCCGGTACGCGCTTGGCGCCCAGCGACACGGTCACGTCGGGAATGCGCTTGGCGCGCTCCAGCTCGGACAGCGCGCGCCGGCGCTCGACCTCGAGCCGCGCCTGGCGCAGCGCCGGTGCCTCGGCACGGCGCAGCGCCACCTCCTGCTCGCTCATCGGCTGCGGCAGGCCATCGACCGCGCCTTCGACCTGCGTGAAGCGCGGCGCCGGATTGCCCCACAGCGCCGCGAGCTGCTGGCGCGCCGTGCGCAGGGTGCCCTCGGCCTGCATCAGCTCGACGCGGATGCCGGCCTCGGCCACGCGCGAGCGGGTTTCTTCGAGCGGCGAGACCTTGCCGGCCGCCACGCGGTTGGCCGCGGCGCGCGTGGCCGCCTGCGCGAGGCCCACCGAGTCCTGCGCCAGCCGCAGCCGTTCCTGCGCCGACAGCACCTCGAAGAACAGCGTGATCGCGGTGGCGCGCAGTTCGGCGCGCTTGGCCGCGAGCGCGGACTCGGCCTGGTCGCGCGCGCGTTCGGCCGCGCTCACGCGCGCCGCGCGCTTGCCGCCGAGCTCGATCGGCTGGCTCAGCTGGACGGTGGTGGTGCGGTTGTCGCGCCGCGTGTCCTCGAGCGTCACGTCTAGCGTGGGATTGGGCCAGGCGCCGGCCTGCACCAGCGCGCCATCGGTGGCCTCGCGCTCGCGCCGGGCCGCGAACAGGCCCGGGTTGGCCTGGAACGCCAGCGCGAGCGCGCTGCGCAGGGTCAGCGAGCCCGCGGGCTCGAGGCTGGCGGAGGCCTGCGATGAGGCAGCAGAAGTGGAAGTGCCGGTCGCGGCCTGCTGCGTGGGCAGCGAAGGCTGGGCGAAGACCGGGGGTACCGCCAAGGCCAACACGGCCAGCGGCACGAAGAGCGTGCGCATCGGATTCTCCTGGGTTGCGAAACAACGAACGGGAAAATCCGGCGAGAGCTCAGTGCATGAACGGTGTCAGTGCGAAAAGGGAATGAAGGCGTGCTCTCGCCGGATCAGGCGGCGAGAGTCCATGCGGGGCGCACGGGCACTTCGGGGATGTGGGAGTCGAAGGACTCGGCGAGCACGGCGCGCGGGCCCTGCGGAACGAAGGCGATGCCGGGCACTTCGGCGGGCGCCGCCACGGCATGCTGCGCATGACCGAAGTGGCACAGGGCACAGTCGCCGATCGCGGGATTCGGCACGTTGCCGGCGTCCTTCGACGTACCCGCGTCGGCGTGGCTGCGATCCTCGGCCGCGTTGCCCGGATGCTCGTGGTGGCCCCAGTGCTGCGTCTGCGCGTCCTGTTCGTGCGCGCAATAGGCGGCCGACATCGCCCAGCTGTACTGGAGCGGAAGCAGGAACACCAGGAAGATCAACAGCCAGCGGCGCATGGGAGCGGGAGTATATCGACGGCACCTGCGTTGCCGGGCCTCTCAAGACCCCACGGAACGCGGGTGCAGCGCAATGTACGACGCCTCGAAAGGGCTTTGTCCGTCAGACGGATTACGAATTTGTAACCCCCTGCGGAGCCCCTGTTTCATTACCATCCGGCGATGCGAATTCTTGTGATCGAGGACGAGCCCAAGCTGGGCGACTACCTCAAGAAAGGCCTGGAGGAGAACGGTTACGTCGTCGACATCGCGCGCGACGGCATCGAGGGCCGCTACCTGGCCACCGAGGGCGACTACGGCCTGATCCTGCTCGACGTGATGCTCCCGGGCATCGATGGATTCGCGGTGCTCAAGGCGATACGCCGCACCAAGAACGTCCCGGTGCTGGTGCTGACCGCGCGCGACAAGGTCGAGGACCGCGTGAACGGCCTGCAGCAGGGCGCCGACGACTACCTGGTCAAGCCCTTCTCGTTCTCGGAACTGCTCGCGCGCATCCAGGCCCTGCTGCGCCGCGGCCAGGCCCAAGACGCCACCGTGTTGCGTCTGGCCGACCTCGAGCTCGACCTCGCGAGCCGCAAGTGCCAGCGCGCGCGCAAGCGCGTCGACCTGACCTCGAAGGAATTCATGCTGCTGACCGTGCTGCTGCGCCGGCGCGGCCAGATCCTGTCGCGCACCACGCTGGCCGAGCAGGTGTGGGATATGAACTTCGACAGCGACACCAACGTGGTCGAGGTGGCGATCCGCCGGCTGCGCGGCAAGATCGACGATCCCTTCGAGGTGAAGCTGCTGCACACGGTGCGCGGCATGGGCTACGTGCTCGAAGACCGCTCCTGGGCCTGAGGGCCCGGTCTCCCGTCCCTCTCCCGGCGAGCATGCGCGCCCCCTCCATACGCCGCCGGCTGTCGCTCTGGTTCGCGGCCCAGACCTTCTTCGGCCTGAGCGTGGTGTGCCTCGCGGTCTACCTCGTCACGGCCTGGAACTTCGGCGCCAAGCAGGACACCGAGATCGCGCACAAGGCCGAGCTGGTGCAGCACCTGCTGGCCGAGAGCGAGAAGGCCGGCGATCTCTCGACCCTGCGGCACAAGCTCGAGGACTTCTTCTCGATGGAGGACGAGTTCAGCCTCTCGATCGTCACGGCCACGGGCGACACCATCTTCCGCTCCGCGCCGCCGGCCGGCGGGCGCTGGGTGCGCAGCGACCTGCGCGTGCCGTGGCGCGCGCCGGGCGCGCAGGCCGCGCCGCTCACGGTCTCGATCGGCATCAGCGTGGCCAACGACGCGCGCCTGCTCGAGCGCCTGGCCTGGACCCTGCTGGGCGCGGTGCTGCTGGGCACGGCGCTGGTCTCGCTGACCGGCTTCTGGCTGGTGCGGCGCGGCTTGCGGCCACTGAAGGCGCTGGCCGAGCGCACCGCGGCGATGGCGCCCGACCGGCCCAACGAGCCCATCGACGCGCTGGCCTTCGCCGAAGAGCTGCAACCCTGGATCACGCAGTTCAACGCACTGCTGTTGCGCGTGCAGCGCGCCTACGTGCAGCTCGAGTCCTTCAACGCCGACGTGGCGCATGAGCTGCGCACGCCGCTGGCCAACCTGATCGGCTCGACCGAGCTCGCGCTGACCCGGCCGCGCGGCAACGAGGAGCTGCAGGCGGTGCTGGCCTCCAACCTCGAGGAGATCGGCCGCCTCTCGGGCATCGTGACCGACATGCTGTTCCTCTCGCAGGCCGAACGCGGCGGCGCGACGCGCTCGCGCGCGACCGTGAGCCTGGCGGCGCAGGCGGTGGACGTGATCGACTTCCACGACGCGATGCTCGAGGAGGCCGGGCTGCAGGCGCGCGTCGAAGGCGATGCCAGGGTCGACGTCGATGCGGCGCTGGTGCGCCGCGCGCTGTCGAACCTGCTGGGCAATGCCATCCGCTTCGCGGCGCCGGGATCGACCGTCGCGATCGAGATCGGCCCCGACAGCGGCCCGGGCAGCCAGCGCGACGCGATCGCGCTGGTGCTCGTCAACCGCGGCGCCGCCATCGCGCCCGAGGTGCTGCCGCGGCTGTTCGAGCGCTTCTACCGCGCGGCCCCGGCGCGCGACGGCTCGGCCCGCCACCATGGGCTGGGCCTGTCGATCGTCGAGGCCATCGCGCGCATGCATGGCGGGCGCGTGTTCGCGGCCAGCCATGACGGCACGACGCGCATCGGCTTCACGGTGCCAACGCAACCGTGACGCGCGGGCGCTCGGCCGCTTTCGGCCGCTGACGCCTTTCTTCTTCATCGCACACGCAACGCCCGAGAACTTTGGGCTTCTTTCGCGGAACTGCGCGTACCTTTCGTCGGCCAAGCCGGGTTTATCCCGATACGGCGCGGGCGCCGCGCCCCCAAGAATCCGCCCTCAATAAAAAGCACGGACGTTCGTTTTATTAACCGGCACCCAAGGAGATGAGCATGAATGGATTTTTCGGTGGCCTGCTGCGCCGCCTGGCGCTTTCCACGGTCTTCGCCCTGCTGGGCCCCCTGAGCCTTCTGGGCATCGCGGCGCCCGCGCAGGCGCAGGACACCGCCACCCAGACCAGGTACCCCATCGTGCTCGTGCACGGCCTGTTCGGTTTCGATTCGCTGTTCGGCGTCGACTACTGGTACGGCATTCCCTCGGCGCTGCAGCGCAGCGGCGCGCGCGTGTTCGTGGCGCAGGTGTCGGCCGCCAACAGCACCGAGGTGCGCGGCGAGCAGTTGCTCGCCCAGGTGAAGAACATCCTGGCGATCACGGGCGCCGCCAAGGTCAACCTGGTGGGCCATTCGCACGGCGGCCCGACCATCCGCTACGTGGCGGGCGTGGCGCCGCAGCTGGTGGCCTCGGTGACCTCGGTGGCCGGTCCGAACAAGGGCTCGCGCGTGGCCGACATCCTGCGCGGCACCGTGCCGGCCGGCTCGCTCGGCGAGAGCGTGCTCAACGGCGCGGTGAATGCCTTCGTCGCGCTCATCAACCTCGGTTCGGGCGGCACCGGGCTGCCGCAGATGCCGGTGGCCGCGCTGAACTCGCTGACCGCGGCCGGCTCGGCCGACTTCACGCGCCGCTTCCCGCAGGCCGTGCCCACGGGCTGCGGCGACGGCGCCGAGGTGGTCGACGGCGTGCGCTACTACTCGTGGACCGGCAAGCAGCCCGTGACCAACCTGCTCGACCCCAGCGACGCTTCGCTCGGCCTGCTGAGCCTGAGCTTCGGCGAGACCAACGACGGGCTGGTGGCCGTGTGCTCCTCGCGGCTGGGCAAGCACCTGGGCGACTACCGCCAGAACCACCTCGACGAGGTGAACCAGCTGCTCGGCGTGCGCGACTGGCTCGCGCCCGACCCGGTCGCGCTGTACCGCCAGCACGCCACCCGCCTCAAGCAGATCGGCCTGTGACGCGCCGCTGGCCCCTGGTTCTGGCCGCGGCCGCGGTGGTGGCGCTCGGCGGCTGGTGGTTCGGCATGTCGGGCCCGGCGGACAGCGAGGCGCGCACGGGCGAGGCCGCGTCGGCCGGTCTCGCGCCCTTGCCGCGGGCACCCGCGGTCACCGCGCCTGCAGCCATCGCCGACAGCTTCCTCACGCCGAACCTGCGCGACCGCATCGAGGCGCTCTTGCTCGAGGCCGGCGAGGCCGCGAGCCCCGAGGACCTCAAGCGCCGCGTCGAGGCGCTGGTGCCCGCGCACTTCGCGCCGCACGAGGCGGCGCGCGCCCGGGCGCTGCTGGGCCGCTACGTCGACTACCGCGTGGCGCTCGGCGCGCTGCAGCTGCCGGCCGACCTCGGCGATCCGCGCGCGCTGCGCGACACGGTCGAGGCGCGCCGCCGGGTGCGCGAACAGCACTTCATGCCCGACGAATACCAGGCGCTGTTCGGTGCCGACGACGACTTCGACCGCTACAGCCTCGCGCGGCTCGAGATCGAGCGCAACACCGGTCTCACGCCCGCGCAGCGCCAGGCCGCGCTCGAGGACAACGAGCGCAGCCTCGGCGAGACCCAGCGCGCGCAGCGCGCCCAGACCGTGGCCCAGCTCCAGGTGGCCTCGCAGACCGCGGCGCTCGAGGCGCGCGGCGCCAGCGACCAGGAACGCTTCGCCGAACGCAGCGCTCAGTACGGCGCGCCGGCCGCGCAGCAGCTCGCGCAGCTCGACCGCGAGGAACGCGACTGGCAGGGGCGGCTCGCGCAGTACGCGGCATTGCAATCGGCCAAGGCCGACGCGCAGTCGCTCGAACAGATGAAGCAGCAGCTCTTCACGCCCGAGGAACGGATGCGGCTGGAAGCGGCGCTGCAGTTGCGCGCGCAGGCGGCGGCCGCGGCGCCGTCGATGACGCCGCGCTAGGACTCCACGCGCGCCGCCTCGGCCGCGCGCGCCTCGCGCCCCATCACGAGGTTGATCAGCGGCCCCGTCATCGCCGTGGTCGCCAGCGCCATCACCAGCAGCATGGTGAAGAGCTCGGGGCCGATCAGGCCGACGTCGAGGCCGATCTTGATGACGATCAGTTCCATCAGTCCGCGCGCGTTCATCAGCGCGCCGGTCGCCAGGCTGTCGCGCCAGCCGTAGCCGGCCAGGCGCGCGCCGATCGCGCCGCCGGCCAGCTTGCCGACGCTGGCGACCGCGACGATCAGCAGCAGCGCGCCGATGCCGGCACCCGAGAAGGCGCTGGCCGTGGTGCCCAGTCCCGCGAGCGCGAAGAACAGCGGCATCAGCAGCACGATCGACAGCGGCTCGATGCGCTCCTGCAGCGAACGCAGCAGGCGGTCGTCGCGCGGCAGGCAGGCACCGAACAGGAAGGCGCCGAACACCGCGTGCAGGTGCAGCCATTCGGTGAGCAGGGCCGAGACCAGCAGGCCGATCATCAGCGAGGCCAGCACCGTGGTCGAGGGCTCGCCGTCGGGCGCGCGGGTGCGCAGCAGCCAGGCATAGGCCGGCTTCAGGCCGAGGAACAGGAAGGCGAACAGCGCCACCGCGCCGCCGCCGGTGCGCAGCAGCCCGAGGTAGCCCTCGCCCGCGCCGGCCAGCGCCACCACGAAGGCCAGCAGCACCCAGGCGAAGACGTCGACCACCGCGGCCGCGCCCAGCGAGAGCTGGCCGAAGGGGGTGCGCGTCAGGCCGCGGTCCTTGAGGATGCGCGCCATCACCGGGAACGCGGTGATCGACAGCGCCGCCGCGATGAACAGCGCGAAGGGCCAGAAGCCCACGCCGGCCGGTGCCAGCGAAGGATGCAGCGCGGGCGCGATCGCCAGGCCCAGGCCCAGCGGCGCGATCACGCTGGCGATGCCGACCCAGCCGGCCGACCGGAGCTGCGCCTTCACGCCCTGCGAGGCGCGCAGCTCGAGGCCGACCACGAACATGAACAGCACCAGGCCCACGGTGGCGAGCGCCGACAGGCCGCCGAGCGACTCCCTGGCGAAGATCTGGCCATGCAGCGAGGGGAACAGCGCGCCCATGACGGCGGGACCCAGCATCAGGCCGGCGGCCATCTCGCCGACCACGCCCGGTTGGCCGAGATGGCGCAGCACCCAGCCGCAGACGCGGGCCGTGCCGAGGATGACGATGAGTTGCAGCAGCAGCGTCGTGGTGGAAATCGGCGGATGTTAAGTCCCGCCGCGTCCGGCCTCGGTCCACAGCGCGGCCATGGCGCGCAGCAGCGACTCCTCGACCACCGGCTTGAACAGCACCGGCACGCCCGACTCGCGCACGCGCTGCAGCCGCGGCGGCGCGGTCTCGCCGGTCACCAGCAGCAGCGGCAACCGGCCGCCCTGGCTCCGGCGCAACCGCAGCCCGGCGTCGAGGCCGTCGGAGCCGTCGGCCAGCCGGTAGTCGCACAACAGCAGGCCGTAGGGCCGGCCCTCGGCGCCGGCGCGCGCCAGCGCCTGCGCGGCGGCGGCCTCGTCGGCCACCGCATGCAGGTCGATCGCGTGCTGGCGCAGCAGGCCGGTCATGGCATCGCGGATGTCGGCCTCGTCGTCGACCAGCAGCACGCGGCGCGGCATCGGTTCGATGCGCGGCATCGGCGCGCGCGGCCCGAACGAAGGCGCGGGCGTGAAGGACTGGCGCCATGGCGGCGCGGCCGCGACGGCGGGCGCGCAGGCCTCGTCGCGCGCCGGCGCGGCGGGCACCACCACGCGCACGTGCGTGCCCCGGCCCAGGCGCGAATGCATCTGCACCGGATGGCCGAGCAGGCGAGAGAGCCGCTGCACGATCGCCAGCCCGATGCCCAACCCGCGCGAGCGGTCGCGGCCGGGGTTGTCGATCTGGTAGAACTCCTCGAAGATCCGGCCCGACTGCTCCGGCGCGATGCCGATGCCGGTGTCGCGCACCTCGATCCACACCTTCTCGCCGCGGTCGCGCGCGATCACCGTCACGCCGCCGCTGGCGGTGTACTTGAGCGCGTTGTCCATCAGGTTCGACAGCATGCGGTGCAGCAACTGCGGATCGCTGCGCACCCACAGGCCGCTGGCGCGCACGCGCAGCTGCAGCTGGCGCTGCTCGGCCTGGGCCGAGAAGGTGTGGTTGAGCGTGAGGAACATCGCATCGAGCGGCACCGCGTCGAGCACCGGCGCGACCACGCCGGCATCGAGCCGCGACACGTCGAGCATGGTGTCGAGCGAATGGCCCAGCGCATGCACCGCGCGCATCAGCCGCTCGGCGTTGCGGCCTTCGGGGCGGTTGCGCAGCTCGTTCTCGAGCGCCGCGCCGAACAGCGCGATCGCATGCAGCGGCTGGCGCAGGTCGTGGCTCGCGGTGCCGAGGAAGCGGCTCTTCTCCTGGCTCGCGCGCTCGGTGGCCACCACCTGCTCGCCCAGCCGCGCGGCCAGCACCTCGTTGCGGAAGCGCAGCCGCAGCGCCTCGTCGAGCACGCGGTGCTGGCGCGTCGCGATGCGCAAGGTGAGCACCAGGTGCACCGCGCCGAACACCGCGAGGAACAGGTGCACGCCGTCGCCCTGCCAGGCCAGCGCGAGCACCAGCCCCGCCATCATCGGGATGCCGTAGCCGTACAGCGCGGGCTTGAGCGAGCACAGCGACTGCATCGAGCGGGTCCAGCCGCTCATGATGACCACCACCAGCAGCGTGGTCGTCACCAGGTCGTCGGGCGCCATGAAGAAGGCCGGCACGGGGGCCGCGACGAGGCTCAGCAGCGTGACCTGCGCGGCATAGCGGCGGGCCCAGGCCGCGCTCATGGCATCGGGGATGCCGGCATGCCAGCGCGGCGCCAGCAGCACCGCGAGATCGGTGGCGACCACCAGTCCCAGCCACGACAGCGCGGCGACCGAGCTGCGCTCGAAGGTGGCGACGCCGAGCGCGATGGCGAAGCCGATGTGGGTGGCGACCGAGACGTTGCGCGAGCCGTAGAACGAACCCAGGTGCTCGCGCAGCACGCGCTGCGCGAGGGTACGGTCGAGGGGCTCGCCGTTCGGGTCGCGGGCTGCGGCGCTGGTCATCGGGACGATTCTGGGGACCGCCCCCGGTGCTCGGAAGTGCCCTAAGTCATGGGACGAACCAGCGGTCGGCCCACTGGTTGAGCGGCTTCAGCCGTCGCACCAGCTCGGCGCCCGACTCGGTCAGCGCATAGCCCGCGTCGCCCAGCGCCACGATCCCGGTGGCGCGCAGCTCCTTGAGGCGGTCGTTGAGCACCGAGGGCGACATCTCGCCGCAACTGGTGCGCAGCGCGCGAAAGCTCTGCGGCTGGCCGTCGCGCAGCTCCCACAGCACGCGCAGGGTGCCCTTGCGGCCGAGCTGCTCGAGCAGCCGCATGACGGGGCGGCGGTGCGCCGCGGGGGCTTCGGCGGGATCGTTCTCTTGCATGGTCGGTGGGCGAGTCGCGTGCGTTACTGCGCTACGCATTTCGTAGCGATAGACTGGATCATCGCTACGGATTTCGTAGCGACTTCAGCCATTCTATGCAAGGAGCCCCCATGACTGCAGAGACCGCGCCCCGCATCCCGCCGCTCGAGGCGCCCTACCCCGAAGGCATCGCCGAACTGCTCGCGCGCATGACGCCACCGCAGGCCCCCGAGGTGCTGGCGCTGTTCCGGGTGCTGGCCGTGAATCCCCGGCTCGCCGAGCGCACGCTGGAGTTGGGCCGCCACTTCCTGGGCCGCAAGGCCTCGATCTCGCTGCGCGAGCGCGAGCTCGTGATCCTGCGCGTGTGCGCGCGTTGCGGTGCCGAGTACGAATGGGGCGTGCACTGGAGTGGCTTCGCCGACGCGGCCGGCCTCGGCGAGGCCGAGCGGCGGGCGACCGCCGGGCGCGACGCGGACCTGTCCCCACTGCAGCCGCGCGACGCCCTGCTGCTGCGCATGGTCGACCAGTTGCACGACACGGGCCACATCGACGATGCGCTGTGGCATGCCCTCGGCGAGCACTGGGACCACGCGCAGTGCCTCGAGCTGATGATGCTCGCGGGCTGGTACCACGCGGTGAGCTACGTCTGCAACGCGGCGCGCGTGCCGCTCGAGCGCTGGGCCGCGCGCTGGTAGCTCAGGCGCCGTTCCTCTCGGCGCGCATCAGGCGCAGCCCGTTCGCCACCACCAGCAGGCTCGCGCCCATGTCGGCGAACACGGCCATCCACATGGTCGCGCTGCCGAACACCGCGAGCACGAAGAACACGCCCTTGATGCCGAGCGCCAGCGTGATGTTCTGCCACAGCACGGCGTGCGCGCGGCGCGACAGCCGGATGGTCTCGGGAATGCGGCGCAGGTCGTCGTTCATGATGACCACGTCGGCCGCCTCCATCGCGGTGTCGGTGCCGGCGCCGCCCATCGCGAAGCCGATGTCGGCCTGCGCGAGCGCGGGCGCGTCGTTGATGCCGTCGCCGGTCATGGCGGCCATGCCGTAGCGCTGCTGCATCGCCTTCACGGCATCGAGCTTCTCCTCGGGCAGCAGGTTGCCGCGCACGTCCTCGATGCCGGCATGCGCGCCGATGGTCCGGGCGGTGGCGGCGTTGTCGCCGGTCAGCATCACGGGCACCACGCCGAGCGCGCGCAGTTCGGCCACGGCCGCCTGCGACGAGGGCTTGATGGTGTCGGCCACGGCGAACAGCGCGAGCACCGCCTGCGGCGAGGCCAGCAGGGTGACGGTGCGGCCGGCTTCCTCGTGGCGCTTCAGCGCGGCCTCGATCGCGGGCGTGCAGAGGCCGCGTTCCTCGATCAGCCGGAGGTTGGCCAGCGCGTAGCGTTGGCCGCCGTGCACGGCTTCCACGCCGCGGCCCGGCAGCGCCGCGAAGTCCTGCACTTCCTCGAGCGCATGGTCGACCGACTTCAGCCCCTCGGCGATGGCCCTGGACACCGGGTGGTCGGAGCGCCCCGCGATGCTGGCCGCGATGGCGAGCACGGCCGCGTCGCCGCCGGCCGTGGCGCCGAGCACCTCGGACTCGACCAGCCTGGGCTTGCCCTCGGTGATGGTGCCGGTCTTGTCGAGCGCCACCGCCTTGAGCTTGCGCGCCTCCTCGAGGTAGGTGCCGCCCTTGATCAGGATGCCGCGCCGCGCGGCCGAGGCCAGCGCGCTCACCACCGTCACCGGCGTGGAGATCACCAGCGCGCAGGGGCAGGCGATGACCAGCAGCACCAGCGCCTTGTAGATCGCCTGCAGCCAGGTCCAGTCCATGAGCCAGGGCGTGAGCAGCGCGATGGCCAGCGCGAGCGCGAACACGGCCGGCGTGTAGATCGCGGCGAAGCGGTCGACGAAGCGCTGCGTGGGCGCGCGCGTGCCCTGCGCCTCCTCCACCGCGTGGATGATGCGCGCCAGCGTGGTGTTGGCGGCCACCGCGGTGACGCGGAACTCGAGCCCCGCGGTCTGGTTGATGGTGCCGGCGAAGACGGTGTCGCCCACGGTCTTGTCGACCGGGATGCTCTCGCCCGTGACCGGCGCCTGGTCGATCGCGCTGCTGCCGGCCGTGACCACGCCGTCGAGCGCCACGCGCTCGCCCGGGCGGATGCGCACCACCGCGCCCAGCGGCACCTCGCTCGCGGGCACCGTCCGCCAGCCGCCATCGGGCTGGCGCACCTCGGCCTGCTCGGGCGCCAGCGCCAGCAGGCTCTGGATCGCGTTGCGCGCGCGGTCCACGGCGCGTGCCTCGATCAGTTCGGCGATCGCATAGAGCGCCATCACCATCGCGGCCTCGGGCCACTGGCCGATGAAGAAGGCGCCGGTCACGGCCACCGCCATCAGCGCATTGATGTTGAGCCGGCCGCGCACCAGCGCCGCGAAGCCCTTCTTGTAGGTGTCGAGCCCCGCGAGCGCGATGGCCGCGAGCGCGAGTCCCATCTCGAAGGCCATGAAGCCCTTGCCCTCGAGCGCGAGGAAGGAGATGGACTCGGCGCCGATGGCGAGCACCAGCGCCGCGACCAGGCGCGCGAGGCCGGCGCTCTTCCAGCCCGCGGGCTCGATGGCGCGCGCCGCGCCCGGCGCGGGCGCGGCCACCGGTTCGGGCTTGAAGCCGGCCTTGCGGATCGCCGCCAGGGCCTCGGCCAGCGCGGCTTCGTCGGCGGTGATCGCCATCGTGCGTTCGCCGAGCCGGAAGCGCAGCGCGCCGATGCCGGCCACGGGCTCGAGCGCGCGGCGGATCTCGGATTCCTCGACCGCGCAGTCCATGGTGGGAATGCGGAACAGCGTCGCGCCCTTGGGCAGGTCGGCCGCCTCCGGCGCCGACACGAAGGCCGACACCGAGGCCGAGCCGCAGCCCGTGTGGCTGCAGCAGGCGTCGTGCGCCGGCGGCGCGGCCGCGGGCGCATGGTCGTGATCGTGCGCATGGCCGTGGTCGTGGCCGTGCGCGCCGGCGGTCCGGATATCCCTGTCGAGCGTGTTCTGGTTCGTCATGGGCTCGATTGAAAACCCTGAAGCAGGTGTAGAGTCAAACGCAGTGCCCCCACCCGCTGGCGGGGCTTCGCCGGCCCACCCGGCCCGCCCTCCTCGCCAGCCTTCCATCTGCCGCATCATGAAAATCGGTGACCTGGCCAAGGCCGCGAACACGCCCGTCGAGACCATCCGCTACTACGAGCGCGAAGGCCTGCTGCCCGCGCCCGCGCGCACCGAGGGCAACTACCGCATCTACGGCGAGGACCATGCGCAGCGCCTGGGCTTCGTGCGCCGCTGCCGCTCGCTCGACATGACGCTCGACGAGATCCGCAGCCTGCTGAAATTCCGCGATGCGCCGCAGGAGGACTGCGGCGAGGTCAACCAGCTGCTCGACGACCACATCGGCCATGTGGCGGCGCGCATCGCCGAGCTGCGCACGCTCGAGAAGCAGCTGAAGGCGCTGCGCCGGCAATGCGGCGGCGCCGATGCGGCCCAGCCCTGCGGGATCATCCAGGAGCTCGACGCGGCCGCGCTCGAGCCCGAGGGCTTCGGCCAGCACGCGGGGCACGTGCACGGCGCGCTGCACGCGCCCGCGCGCCGCTAGCGGCCGGGCCCGGGCTTCATCCGCAGAGCTCGATCCAGCGCCGAAGCCGGCCCGCCACGCGCGGTGTGTTGAGGCGGGCGACCGAGCCTTCCATGTCCTCGCCGCCCTCGACCTGGCACAGCAGCACCACCTCCTCGCGTGCGGCGCCGGTGCCGAAGAATCCCTCGCCATCGAGCTGCGCCATCGCGGCGATGCAGGCCTCGAAGAGGCCGTCGTGCAGCACGTCGAAATCGACGCCGCAGGGCAGGTCCTCGCGGTGGCAGGCCAGGATCATGCGGTAGGCGATGTCGAGGAACTCGCCGCCATCGTCGTGGGACCACTCGCCGGAGCTCCAGATCTCGCTCTCGTCCTCCATCTCGCCCGGTTCGCCCGGTTCGCCCAGGGCGAGGTCGCTGGCGGCATGCACGATCGTCATCGCGCTCTCGTCGCTGCCCAGCGCGAAAAGCCGGAAGGTCCGCTCGGGCTCGGCCGCGCGAATGGCCTCGAAGGCGCGGCGGGCGCCCTCGCGGATCTCGGTCGTGAGCAGCACGAAGTCGACGCGGGCCGGGTCGTGGATGCCTTGGCGCACCCGCACGTAGCCCTGGGCCTCGATCTCGCTGCTGCGCTGCGCCAGGGCCTCCATCGCGGCCTGGGGGCTGGCGAACTCGGCGACGCTCGAGCGCCCCCAGGTCTGCACCTTGCCGCTCGCGGCCCAGAGCGAATTGCCGAACTGCCGCAACTCGTGGAAGTCGGTGGGCCGCTCGTCCTCGAAACGATGGAACAGCGCCCAGCTCACATCACTTCCCCACCAGCTGCGTGAGCTTCTCCGCCTCGAAGCACTCGTCGCGCGCCGCGTCGCCGGGCACGCAATCCCTGGTGCCGGGATGGGCCGAGAGCTTCTCGATCGCCTGCCACAGCAGCGCGATCTGGTGCTCCTGGCTCGAGGCGTTGTCGATCAGGCCGCGCAGCGCCTGGCTCAGCGGGTCGTCGTCCTGCGTGATGCCGTAGGCGGTGAATTTCTGCGGCACGGTCACGTCGGCGCTCTCGCCGGCCTTCGAGGGAATGATGCGCGCCGGGATGCCGACCGCGGTCGCGCCCGCCGGCACCGGCTTGATGACCACCGCGTTGCTGCCGATCTTGGCGCCGTCGCCCACCACGAAGCCGCCCAGCACCTTGGCGCCGGCGCTCACCACCACGTTGCGGCCCAGCGTCGGATGGCGCTTGGTGCCCTTGTAGAGCGAGGTGCCGCCCAGGGTCACGCCCTGGTAGATGGTGCAGCCGTCGCCGACCTCGGCGGTCTCGCCGATCACCACGCCCATGGCATGGTCGAAGAAGACCTCGCGGCCGATCTTGGCGGCCGGGTGGATCTCGATGCCGGTGAGCCAGCGCGCCATGTGCGCGATGAAGCGCGCGGGCCACTTGAAGCCATGGTTCCAGCAGGCGTGGGCCCAGCGATGCAGCACCACGGCATGCAGGCCCGGGTAGACCGTGAGCACCTCCCAGGCGCTGCGCGCGGCGGGGTCGCGTTCGAGGATGCACCGGATGTCGGCGCGCAGGCGAGAGAACATCGCTGCCTTCGTATGTTTTGGTTATGACGATAGGGGCCGCGCAGTCTATAGCCGGGCCTCATCGCGTACGGACGATGGGGTTTTAGCGCCGGATCTTGCCGGCCGCGGCCTCGCTCATCGCCTTGGCGATGCCGCGCAGGATGTGGATCTCCTCGGCCGTGGGCTGGGCCCGGTTGAACAGCTGCTGCAGCCGCGGCATCAGCTTCTTGGGCGCCTCGGGATCGAGGAAGCCCACCTCCACCAGCGAGCGCTCCCAATGCTCGAGCATGCCGGCCACGGCCTGGGCATCGGCCGCCGGCGGCGGCGCGACCGCGTCGCGCGCCGCGAAGCCGCCGAGCGCGAGCCGCCATTCGTAGGCGATCACCTGGATCGCGGCGCCGAGGTTGAGCGAGCCGAAGTTCGGGTCGGTGGGAATGCTCAGCGCGACGTGGCAGCGGTAGACGTCCTCGTTGCGCATGCCGAAGCGCTCGGAGCCGAACAGGAAGGCCACGTGCTCGTCGCCCCGCGCGGCCAGCGGGCCCAGGTGCTCGCGCGGGGTGCGCGTGGGCGGGCCGAAGTCGCGCGGCACCATCGCGGTGGCGCACAGGTGGGTCACGCCGTCGAGCGCCTCGTCGAGCGTCTCGACGATGCGCGCATTGGCCAGCACGTCGAGCGCGCCGCTCGCGCGCTGGATGGTTTCCTCGCGCCGCAGCACGTTGGCCCAGCGCGGCGCGACCAGCACGAGTTCGCCGAAACCCATGGTCTTCATGGCGCGGGCGGCGGCGCCCACGTTGCCGGCGTGGCTGGTCTGGATCAGGATGAAACGGGTGCGCATGGAGGGGGTGGGGAGACAGGGAGCGGCCGAGCCGGTAAAATCCCCCGATTCTCGCCGCCCGCATCGCCGGGCCGGTTTCCGGGTCCTTCAGGGACCCACCCCCCAGTTCTTCCAGTCAGTCAGGAACGACAGCCGTGGCCGCCCGGGCCTTTGCCGGGCCCGCGCAGGCGTTCCGCTCACGCTCACAATTCAGAATGTCGTCCCCCAACCTGCATCCCATGCTCAACGTGGCCGTGAAGGCCGCTCGCGCCGCCGGCGCCATCATCAACCGCGCCGCGCTCGACGTCGAGGCCGTGCGCATCTCCCAGAAGCATGTGAACGATTTCGTCACCGAGATCGACCACGCGAGCGAGCAGGCCATCATCGAAACGCTTCTCACGGCGTATCCGGGGCACGGCATCCTGGCCGAGGAATCGGGCTCCGAGCACGGTGCCAAGGATTCCGACTACGTCTGGATCATCGATCCGCTCGACGGCACCACCAACTTCATCCACGGCTTCCCGTTCTACTGCGTGTCGATCGCGCTGTCGGTGCGCGGCAAGATCGAGCAGGCCGTGGTCTACGACCCCACGCGCAACGACCTGTTCACCGCCACCAAGGGCCGCGGCGCCTACGTCAACGACCGCCGCATCCGCGTCTCCAAGCGCACCCGGCTGTCCGAGTCGCTGGTGGCCACCGGCTTCCCGTTCCGCACCGGCGACAACTTCAAGCAGTACCTGGCCATCATGGCCGACCTGATGCCGCGCATGGCCGGCCTGCGCCGCCCCGGCGCGGCCGCGCTCGACCTCGCCTACGTGGCCGCTGGCTACACCGATGCCTTCTTCGAGACCGGCCTCAACCCCTGGGACGTGGCGGCCGGCTCGCTGCTGGTGACCGAGGCCGGCGGCCTGATCGGCAACTTCACGGGCGAGCCCGACTTCATCGACCAGCGCGAATGCCTGGCCGGCGCGCCGCGCATCTACGGCCAGCTCGTGCCGCTGCTGGCCAAGTACTCGAAGTTCGCGAGCGTCGACGACAAGCTGCGCGCCAGCGACCGCGTGCGCGCGATCGCCGCCGCGAGCAAGCCGCAGGCCGAGGGCTCGGCCGACATCTACGCGCGCAGCACCGTGACCGAGATGGGCCCCGCGGAAGACGCCGAGGCGCCCGCCACCGCCGCCCCGGCCAAGCGCAAGCTCACCCGCATCCGCCGCGACGCCCCCGCCGCCACCGGCCCGTTCGAGGGCGACGCTTCCGCCAAGTGATGGCAGGGGCCCGCGCCATCGGCGGCGAGACCCAGGCCTCGGTGCTGCAGCAGCGCCTGCGCGCCGCGCTGCGCATCGCGCTGAGCCACTACGTCGCCAGCGGCCTCACGGTCGCGCTCGGCCTGCTGTTCATCTCGGGCGGCGTGCATTTCTGGCTCGGCACCGTCGCGGCCTCCTCGGCCGCGGTCGGCGTCATCGTCACCGCGCCGCCCGACCTGCCGGGCCCGCGCCGCGGCAAGTTCTGGCAGATGCTGCCGGCGCCGCTGATCGGGCTGCCGCTGTTCTTCGCCGTGCAGATGCTGCACGCCGCGCCGATCCGGCTCGGCCTGCTGCTGGTGCCGGCCACCTTTTTCGCCTTCCTGGCCATGGCCTGGGGCAAGCGCGGCATCCCGATCGCGATCGCCGTGATGTTCTCGATGATCTTCTCGATGGCCACGCCCACGCCGCACGGCATGGCCGAGGCCATCGAGCGCACCTGGCACTTCGGCCTCGGCGCCGGGCTGTACGTGCTGTGGTCGGTGCTCGCCAACCTGATCCTCAACACGCGCTTTCGCGTGCAGTCGGTAGCCGACGTGCTGTATTCGCTGGCCGCGCTGATGCGCACCGAGGCCAGCCAGTTCACGCCCAAGGACGAGACCGGCGACGTGCGCGAGACCCCCGCGCCGATGCTGGGCCGCCTGCTGCGCGAACAGGCCGCGCTGGCCGACCAGCTGCAGGCCACGCGCGACATCGTGCTCGAGTCGCCGCGCACGCCGCGCCGCCAGCGGCTGGCCGCGATGCTGGTGATCGTGCTCGAGATGCGCGACCAGTTGCTCGCGAGCGAACTCGATCTCGACGCGCTCAAGACCCATCCCGCCCATGCCGATGCGCTGGTCGAGATGCGCTGCGTGCTCGAGGAGCTGGCCGAGGACACGATCGCGCTGGCCGACGCGCTGCTCATGGGCCGCCATCCGCACCTCGTGGCCGACCGCCGGCCGCGCCTCGCCGCGATCCACGTCGACGGCGAGGATTCGGCCGGCCATCCGCATCCGGTGCTGCCCGGCCCCAACGCCGCCATGCTCGCGCGCGGCCTCGCGAGCCGCATCGGCCACATCAACGACGAGGTGCTGCGCCTGTCGGCCATGGCGCGCGGCGATGCCGAGCCCAACCTCGCCGTGGTGCGCGCCAACTGGCAGATGTTCGTGAGCCCCACCGACTGGTCGTGGCGCCCCTTCTTCACCCTGTGGCGCTGGGACGCGCCACCGCTGCGCCACGCGATCCGCGCCGCGCTCGCGATCGCGGCCGGCTACGCGGTCGCGGTGTCGATGCCCTGGGGCTCGCACGACTACTGGATCCTGCTGACCATCGTGGTGGTGCTGCGCGGCAGCCTCTCGCAGACGCTCGAGCGGCGCAACCACCGCGTGGCCGGCACCCTGCTGGGCTGCGTGCTCGCGGTCGGCCTGCTGTCTGCCCATCTCTCGGCGCTCGGGCTGCTGGCCGTGCTCACCATCGCGCAGGCCATCGCCCACAGCTTCGCGGTGCGGCGCTACCTGATCACCGCGGTGGCCGCCACCGTGCTGGGCCTGCTGCAGGCCCACATGCTCAACACCGGCGCGGCGCCGCTGTTCGCGCTGTTCGAGCGCATCGCCGACACGCTGATCGGCGCCGCGCTCGCCTGGGCCTTCTGCTACGTGCTGCCCTCGTGGGAGCGCGGCCAGATTCCGGCGCTGGTGGCGCGCGTGCTGACCGCGCAGGCGCGCCATGCGCGGCTCGCGCTGGGCCTGGGCCAATTGCAGACCGTCGACAGCAGCCCAGAGCTCGAATGGCGGCTGGCGCGCCGCGAGGCCTTCGACAGCCTCTCGGCGCTGGTGCAGGCCACGCAGCGTTCGCTGTCCGAACCGCGTGCGGTGCAGCCGCCGGTCGAGCCGCTCGAGCACCTGCAGGCCCACAGCTACCAGCTGCTGGCGCAGCTCAGCGCGGTCAAGTCGATGCTGGTGCTGCGGCGCGACCGCCTCACGCCCGGCGAGGTCGAGGGGCCGCTCGCGCGCACCACGCAGCGCATCGAGGCCGCGATCGGCGCGGTGCCCACCTCGGGCCCCTCGCAGCCCGAAAGCACGGCCTCCACCGCCGTCGGCGGCCCGATCCCGCTGCCCGATCCCTTCGACAACGACATCAGCCCCTGGCTGCTGCGCCGCCTCGACCTGGCGACCGCGCTCGCGACCCAGGTGCGCGACGATGCGGCCCGAATTCTTCAAGCATTGAACGAACAGGAAGCTTCGGGACTCGCATCGGCATGACCTTGATGCAATCCATCCTCTCCCATCCCTGGTTCGGCACCTGGCTGGCCGCCGTCATCGCCGTTCCCGTCGCCCTCGTCGTCCACCGCATCGGCGGCATGGTGCTCAAGCGCATCACGCGCCCCGCGCCCGCCATCCACGCCCTGGTGGTGGCCTGCCATGCCCCCGCGCGCGTGGTGCTGCCGCTGATCGCGCTGCAGATGGTGTGGCAGGCCACGCCCGAGGACCTGCGCTACATCGCGAGCGTGCGCCACCTCAACGGCCTGCTGCTGATCGCGGCCACCACCTGGCTCGCGCTCAAGGCCATCGGCGGCTTCGCCGACGGCGTGCTCGCGCAGCATCCGTCGGACATTGCCGACAACCTGCAGGCGCGCCGCGTGCTCACCCAGACCCGCGTGCTCGCGCGCACCGCCATGACCGTGGTGGTGATCGCCGGCGGCGCCATGATGCTCATGACCTTCCCGGGCGCGCGCCAGGTCGGCGCCAGCCTGCTGGCCTCGGCCGGCGTGATCGGCATCGTGGCCGGCCTCGCGGCCAAGCCGGTGTTCAGCAACCTCATCGCCGGCCTGCAGCTCGCGCTCGCGCAGCCGATCCGCATCGACGACGTGCTCGTGGTCGAGGGCGAATGGGGCCGCGTCGAGGAGATCACCGGCACCTTCGTCGTGCTCAAGATCTGGGACGAGCGCCGGCTGATCCTGCCGCTGACCTACTTCATCGAGAAGCCGTTCCAGAACTGGACCCGCCACTCCTCGCAGATCCTCGGCTCGGTGTTCGTCTATGCCGACTACGGCATGCCGCTGGCGCCGCTGCGCGCCGAGGTCGAGCGCATCGTGAAGGCCTCGCCCGAATGGGACGGCCGCTTCTTCAACCTTCGCGTGACCGATGCCACCGAGCGCACCATGCAGATCCGCGTGCTGTGCACCGCCGCCACCTCGGGCATGGCCTTCGACCTGCGCTGCAACGTGCGCGAGGGGCTGATCGATTTCATGCAGCGCGAGTACCCGCAGCACCTGCCGAAGGTGCGCGTGGGCAACGACCACCCGGCCGAGCGCGAGCCCGGCCCGCTGCAGCCGCAGGCCGTGGCCTGAGCCGCGCCTTCCATTCCGAGCGTGCCGCGTTGAAGCCCGACCCCGAACCCAAAGGTCCGCTGGTACGCGCCCTGCTCCATGCCTTCGCGGTGCTGTGCCTGGCGCTCGGCCTCATCGGCGTGGTGGTGCCGGGGATGCCGACCACCGTCTTCATCCTGCTGGCCGCCTGGGCCGCGGCGCGCAGCTCGCCGCGGCTGCATGCCTGGCTGCTCGGCCACCGCATCTTCGGGCCGCTGCTGCACAACTGGGCCCACGGCCGCACCGTGAGCCGGCGCGCCAAGTGGAGCGCCACCGTCACCATGGCGCTGTGCGCCGTGATCGTCTCGTACACCGCGCACCGGGCCTGGACCGCGGTGCTCGCGATCGGCTGCATGGCGGTGGTGCTGGCCTGGCTGTGGTCGCGGCCGCTGCCACCGCCCTGAACCGCGCCCCTCCGCGTTTCCCCGTTTTCCCGCCCTACGCCATCCGACTCGCCAGCGTCGGCCAGAAAGGAAGAACGACATGAAGACCGAAGACATCGACGCCGCCCCCGACAGCACCGCCGCGCGCGTCGCGCTCTGGCGTGCGCTGCATGTGGAGGCCGACGCGCCGCCGCATGTGCTCGACGATCGGATCGGCCTGCGCTTGCTGGACCCGCCGCCCGGCTGGCGCGAGCGTGGCGACATGGACCCGGACTTCACCCGCCCCTTCCGCGCGTCGATCGTGGCGCGCGCCCGCTTCATCGAGGACCTGGTCGCGGAACACGCAGCCCTCGGCACCGACCAGTACGTGATCCTCGGCGCCGGCCTCGACAGCTTCGCGCAACGCCGCCCCGAGCTCGCGTCGCACCTGCGCATCTACGAGATCGACCGGCCCGGCCCACAGGCCTGGAAGCACCGGCGCCTGCGGGAACTGGGCTTCGGGCTGCCCGAGGGGCTGCGCTTCGTGCCGGTCGACTTCGAGGCAGGCGCCTCGTGGCGCGACGGGCTCGCGGCCGCCGGCTTCGATGCCAAGCGGCCCGCCATCGTGGTCTCGACCGGCGTCAGCATGTACCTGAGCCGCGAGGCCAACCAGGCCACCTTGCGCGAGGTCGCGTCGTTCGCGCCGGGCACGCGCTTCGCGATGAGCTTCCTGCTGCCGCTCGAGATGGCCGACCCCGCCGTGCGTCCCGGGCTCGAGATGGCGGTCAAGGGCGCGCGCGCCAGCGGCACGCCCTTCGTGAGCTTCTTCGCGCCGCAAGAAGCCGTGGCGCTCGCACGCGACGCGGGCTTTGCCGAAGCGACGCATGTCTCGGCCGCCGACCTGAGCGGGCGCTATTTCGCGGATCGAAGCGATGGCCTGCGTCCGCCCGATGGCGCGGAAGACCTGCTGGTCGCAAGCGTCCAGGGGTCCTAGGCGCCCTTGCGCATCGACGGCAGCGCGAGATTCGTGAACGCCCGCAGCAGCCACTCGACCGGCCCGTAGGCGAAGCGCCCCATCCACCATCGGCTCAGCGGCAGCTGGCAGCCGAAGATCGCGAAGGCGATCCCCATCGCCGCGAGCGGCGGCGTCGCGCCGATCCAGCGCAGCCCATAGGCCAGGAACAGCCAGGCGCAGACCGCCGACTGCAGCAGGTAGTTCGACAGCGCCATGCGCCCCGCGGGCGCGAGCCAGCTTTCGAGCACGCGGCCGCGCGGCGTGCGGAACAGCAACACCAGCGCGCAGGCATAGGCGGCGCTCAGGAACGGTGCCGTGAGCAGCGTGACCGAGAGCCCGAGGAAATCGCGCACCGCGCCATCGACGCGCAGCGCCGACTGGGCATAGAAGGCCGCGCCCGGCAGTCCCACCGCCAGCCCCCAGGCCAGCAGGCGCCGGAACAACGGCAGCCGCGCGCCGGTATCGGCCAGCAGCGCATGCCGCCCCGCGACGAAGCCCGCGAAGAACATCGCGAGCGCCGTCGGTGCCTGCACCAGCGCCGTGAGCCACCAGATCTGCGACAGCTCGCGCAGGTGCTGCACGATCACCGTCATCGGCGTGCCGCGGTAGGCCGCCAGCGCCGAGGCGGCTTCCGCGTAGGCACTGCGCAGGTCCATCGATCCGCCGCCCAGCGCGAACGACAGCAGCGCGCTGAAGGCGGCCCACAGCAGCGCGGTGCCCAGCACCAGCGCGATGCCGGCGCCCAGCAGGAAGCGGTCGCCGCGCCGGTGCAGCAACAGCAGCACCAGGCCGATCACGCCATAGGTCGTGAGGATGTCGCCCTGATAGAGCAGCACCGCATGCGCCACGCCCAGCAGCCACAGCCCCAGCAGCCTTCGCGCCATGCGCGGCGCGAAGGCGCGGCCGGCGCGCTGCGCGGCCTCCTTCTGCAGCAGGAAGCTGTAGCCGAACAGGAACGAGAACAGCAGGTAGAACTTGGTCTCGAAGACGAAGGTGCGCACGAACACCGCGAGCCGCTCGGGCAGCGGATTCGCGAGCGGATCGGGCAGCCCCGTGCCGTAGTAGGTCGAGGCGAAGGTCGCGATGTTGACCACCAGGATGCCCAGCAGCGCGAAGCCGCGCAGCGCATCGACCGTGGTCTGGCGCTGCGGCGCTTCGGCCTCGCTGGCTCCTCCCATGCGGCGCTCAAACCACCGGCGCGCGTCGGGGATCGGTCACCGGGCAATGGCCGTGCACCTCGAGCAGGCGCAGCAGGTCCTCGGAACTGCGCGCCTTGGCCCAGTCGCGCTCGGTGTCGGAGATGCCCACCACATGCAGGAAATCGAACTTGCCCGAGTCGAGCTGCGCCGTCGCCGGATAGTGCTTCGGCTGCGCCAGCACCACATGGCGCAGCGCCGAGGCGGCCTTCTGCCCGATCGGCCCGCCCAGCGGGATGCGGTCGCCGTAGTCCAGCGGCGGCTTGTCCTCGCCGAAGCGGCCGTGCGCGAGCAACACGTTGTAGGCCAGCAGCTTCTGGAGCAGCTTGACCGGCCAGGTCTCGCCGGCCTGCGACGGCACCTCGAGCACGAGCTCGGAGCCGATCCACGAGTAGTCCTCGGGGTCGTAGTCGGCGGGCTCGCCCTCCCAGGGCGTCGAGCCGCCCGAGGTCGCGTAGAGCCAGGAGTTGCGCAGCGGCGTGGGCTCGAACTCGAACACGCCCAGGTGCAGCCAGCGCGGATCGATGTCCTGCGCGCCCAGCGCCGAGAAATCGTCGGGGCCCAGCACGAAGATGCCCTTGCGCTTCTCGCCGAAGAGCTGCGGATAGAGGACTTCCTCGCGGTATTTCCAGACTTCTTCCATCGAACTCATCGGGCTGCTCCTCGTGGTTTGCCGACCGGGTCTCGGTCTCGGGCCATTCTGCCCCGCGTCCAAGACGGAAAGTGGCTCAGGCTGTCGCGCCGGTGGCCTTCAGGGGCCGGTCGACCAGCGTGTCGGCGAAGGTGCCGAACCAGCAGACGCGCCCGTACTGGCTGAACGAATAGAGCCCCACCGTGTGGGGATCGCGCTCGAAGCCGGCCGGCAGCGGATGCGGCACGACGCGCCGTTGCAGGTGGCTCTTGATCAGGTAGTCCACTTGCCGAACCGCGAGCGCCTCGTTGCCGGCCGATGCCCACACGCGCGGGATCCTCAGCCGTCCCTCGCCCATCTCGAACTCGGCCACGAAAGCCAGCGCGGCCGTCCAGCTGCGCGCGAAATAGAGGCGGCCGCCGTAGAGATAGATGTCCCACTTCTCCTCCATCGCCGAGGCCTTGAACAGCACGCCTTCGGTCGGGGACTCCTTCGAGTCGTAGGCCAGGCTGCATTCCAGCGCCACGGCCTGCGCGGGAAGCTGGCCGATGTGGGCCGAACCCGGGTCCGTCCGGCCGGCCGAGAACTGGGCCGCGATGCCCGGGTCCTTGGTGGTGGAGATCATCGACCGCGCGAAGGCCGCGCAGTCGTAGCCCTCGAAGACGAACGGATTCGCCGGATCGTCGGCGGACAGCAGCCGCACCGACTCGTCGGGCGGGGCGGGGGCGTGGGGCGCCGCCGCTGCCGGCGTTGGAGTTGGGGTTGGCGCCTGCGTGGTTACTGCCGCCGGTCGCGCGCCGAACAGCGCCTTGATCTTCTCGAACATGATGTCCTCTTCTCTCGTTGGATCGCCGTGCCCGGTCACCCGGTCTCAACGCACCGCGTGCCTGCCCCGGTCCGCCTTCGGCAACACCGCCTGCGCCACCATGCGCTCGGCCCGCTCCTGCATCCGGTGCAGCGCCGCGTCGAAGCGCTCGGCCTCGCCGGCATCGAGCGCGCCCATCAGCTCGCCGTTGATCGCCGTCACGAGCGGAAAGAGCTCGTCGTAGAGCGCCTGCCCGCTGTCGGTGAGCCGCAGCCGCACCTGCCGCCGATCGCCCGCGCGCGCCACGCGCGAGACCAGCTTCTTGGCCACCAGCGAACCCACGGCCTTCGAGGTGCGCGCGCGGTCGAGCTGCGCATGCTCGGCCAGTTGCGAGGAGCCCACTTCGCCGCGGCTCGCGAGCGTGGCGATCAGCCGCCATTCGCGGCGCGTGATGCCGAAGCGGCCCTCGCACAGGCGGATCACCATGCTGCCGGCCACCGCGAGCAGGCGCGAGAGGCGGTAGAGCAGCAGGTCGTCGAGCGGGCGGCGCGGCGCCGCGCCGGCGTCCACGGCCGTCCTCGCGGTGGCCTTGGCCGGCTTGCGGGCGGTCGCTTTCACGGGCACTTCGGCGGGCATGGGCATCTCGCGCGGGTAAATCCGGGGAATGGTTGATTTGATCAATCGACTGTAGCGTCTCCAGAATCGTCCGCAGCCGCGGGCACACGACCCGCCAGAACGGCGCCATTCGGAGACTTCGCCCCATGCCTTCCCCCACGCACGCTTCCCACCTGCCCGCTCCCGGCCGCCGCCGGCTGGTCGCCGCGCTCGGCGGCCTCGCGCTCGCGCCCGCGCTGTCGCGCGCCCAGGGCTTCGCGCCGGGCCAGCCGATCAAGGTGCTGATCGGCGTGCCCGCGGGCGGCACGCAGGACGTGCTCACGCGCGCCATCGCGCACGAGGTGCGTGACAGCCTCGGCCCGCTGATCGTCGACAACCGCTCGGGCGCGGCCGGCCGCATCGCGGTGGACACGGTCAAGACCGCGCCGCCCGACGGCCACACGCTGCTGCTGGGCACGGCCGGCATGATGACCATGTTCCCGAGCGCCTACCGCAACCTCTCCTACGACCCGATCAGGGACTTCGTGCCGATCCTCAACGCGGCACGCTTCGAGCTCGCGCTGGTGCTCAACAAGGACGTGCCCGCGAACACGCTGCCCGAGTTCATCGCCTGGGCCAGGGCGCAGGGCGACAAGGTCAGCTTCGCCTCGTACGGCGCCGGCACGCCCTCGCACTTCCTCGGCGAGATGCTCAACCGCGCGGCCGGTCTGAAGATGGTGCACGTGCCCTACCGCGGCTCCACGCCCGCGCGGCAGGACGTGATGGGCGGCACCGTGCCGGTCTATTTCGACACCGTGGGCGGCGCGCAGCAGATGCTGCCCTCGGGCCGCGTCAAGGTGCTGGCCACCAGCGGCGAGAAGCGCTCGCCGCTGATGCCCAACCTGCCGAGCTTCGTCGAGGCCGGCTACAAGGACGTGGTCGCCACCGCCTGGTTCGCCTACTACGCGCCGCTGAAGACGCCGCAGCCCGTGGTCGAGAAACTGCGCGCCGAGTTCGCGCGCGCCGTCAACAAGCGCGAGGTGCGCCAGATGCTGCTGCAGAACGGCATGTACCCGGTGGCCGACACGGGCGACGCGCTCGTGAAGACCATGCGCGAGGACACGGCACGCTGGGCCGGCATCATGAAAGCCGTGAATTTCCAGGCCAACGACTGACCCCCTACATCCATCAAACGCAAAGGAGGAAGAACCCATGCACCCGAAACACAAGATCACCCGCCGCCTCGCCGGCCTGATGGCCATCGCCGGCCTCGCGACGGCGCTCGCCGCCACCGGCGCCGCGGCACAGCCGCTCGACGGCCCGCTGCGCATCGTCGTCGGCTATGCGCCCGGCGGCGCCACCGACCGCGTCGCGCGCATCGTCGGCGACAAGCTCGCGTCCAAGCTCGGCGTGCCGGTCATCGTCGACAACAAGCCCGGCGCGGGCGGCCGTCTCGCGGCGCAGCAGGTCAAGGTCACGCCCGCGAACCAGAACGTGCTGATGCTCGCGAACCCCGCCGTGATGGTGGTGGCGCCGCTCGTCTTCAAGGACAACGGCTACGACGCCGAACGCGACTTCGTGCCGGTGTCGCACGTCAACGACTACGACTTCGCGCTCGCCGTGTCGCCCACGCTGCCGGTGCGCGAACTCAACCACCTGCTGGCGTGGATGCGCGCCAACCCGCAGCAGGCCAACGTGGGCGTGCCGGCCACCGGCAGCCTGCCGCACTTCTTCGGCCTCATGGTCGGCGAGAAGGCCAAGGTCCAGACCCAGGTCATCGGCTACCGCGGCTCGGCGCCGCTGCTCAACGACCTGATCGGCGGCCAGGTGCCGATCGCGGTCGACACCGAGGACGTGGTGATCCCGCAGCACGACGGCGGCAAGCTGCGCATCCTCGCGATCTCGGGCGCCAAGCGCTCGCCCTTCGCGCCCTCGGTGCCCACCTTCAAGGAAGCCGGCCTCGACCTCGCGGCCAGCGGCTGGAACACCTTCTTCGCGCCCGTCACCATGCCGCGCGAGAAGGTCGAGCGCCTCGCCACCGCGATCCGCGAGGTGATGCAGGACCCCGACACGGTGCGCAAATTCACCGACTCGAAGATGACGCCGGTGGTCAGCACCCAGGCGCAGACCGCCGCGATGCTCAAGGCCTACCGGCTGCAATGGGGCCCGGTGGTGCAGAAATCGGGCTACCAGCCCTGACCCTTTCCCGGCCCATCGGGCCCTCGACACCATGACAAGACCCAACATCATCTTCATCGTCGCCGACGACCTCGGCTATGCCGACCTCGGCTGCTACGGCGGCCGCGACGCCGTCTTCGGCCCCGTCTCGCCGGTGCTCGACGGCCTCGCCGCCAACGGCCTCAAGCTCACGCAGGGCTACGCGAACTCGCCCGTGTGCTCGCCCACGCGCTTCGCGATGATCACGGCGCGCTACCAGTACCGGCTGCGCGGCGCGGCCGAGGAGCCGATCAACAGCAAGAGCCGCGGCAGCAGCACGCTGGGCCTGCCGGTCGACCATCCCACCCTGCCCTCGCTGCTCAAGGCCAGCGGCTACCGCACCGCGCTGATCGGCAAGTGGCACCTCGGCTACCCGCCGAGCTTCGGCCCGCTGCGCTCGGGCTACGAGGAGTTCTTCGGCCCGATGTCGGGCGGCGTCGACTACTTCACCCACTGCGACTCCAGCGGCCGCCACGACCTCTGGTACGGCGAGGAAGACAAGCAGGAAGAGGGCTACCTCACCGACATCCTCTCGAAGCGCGCCGTCGACTTCGTCGAGCGCATGGCGCAGCAGCCTGCGCAAGAGGCCAAGCCCTTCTTCCTGAGCCTGCACTACACCGCGCCGCACTGGCCGTGGGAAACACGCGACGATGCAGACAAGGCGCCGCTGGTGAAGGACAACCTGTTCGACCTCGCGGGCGGCAACATCCACGTCTACCGCCGCATGATCCATCACATGGACGAGGGCATCGGCTGGATCATGGCCGCGCTCGAGAAGCACGGCATGGCCGACAACACGCTGGTGGTCTTCACCAGCGACAACGGCGGCGAACGCTTCTCCGACAACTGGCCGCTGGTCGGCGGCAAGATGGACCTGACCGAAGGCGGCATCCGCGTGCCTTGGATCGCCCACTGGCCCGCCGTCATCGCGCCCGGCGGCGAGAGCGCCCAGCACTGCCTGACCATGGACTGGTCGGCCACCATGCTCGACGCGGCCGGCGTGCAGGCCGACCCGGCCTATCCGCTCGATGGCGTCTCGCTGATGCCCGTGCTGAAAGACGCGAAGCACGGCTTCCGCCGCCCGCTGCACTGGCGCATGAACCACCGCGGCCAGCAGGCGCTGCGCGACGGCGACTGGAAGTACCTGAAGGTCGACGGCAACGAGTACCTGTTCAACATCCCCGCGGACGAGCGCGAGCGCGCCAACCGCGCGAAGCAGGAGCCCGAACGGCTCGCGGCGATGCGCGAGGACTGGCTCGCCTGGAACGCGACCATGCCGCCGATTCCGGAGGATGCGACGGTGAGCCTGGGGTATTCGGTGAAAGACATGCCGCAGCGCTGAGTTGCGGCGCGCTGAGCCTGGCGGGACTAGAGCTTCTCGGCCAGCGCCTTCGACTGCGCCTCGAACTTGGCCGGGTTCGAGGCCTTCAGCTTCACGAGGTTCTGCAGCTTCCACTGGATGGCCGGCATCCCGGAAAGATGCGGCACATCGAGCCGCTCCCAGTCGGGGGCGGCATTGGCCAGGCTCAGGAGGAAGGCCCGCTCGTCCGCATCGAGGCCCTGCTGGAGCGTGGCGATCATCCGGTCGCGCGCGGCCAGCAGCGCATCCAGTTCCACGGGCTCGGTGGTCATGCCCACGAAGTTGCTTTCGAACGCCTGGCGCACGTCGCGCAACGGCGGAAACAGGACCTCGTCGATCGGCCTGTTGTGGCTCGCCAGATAGACCACGAAAGCACGACGGATGCCATCGGTGATACCGCCGTGCGCCAGCAGTTGCATCACGTCGAAGAGATCACGCGGATGCTGGCGGTCCATGGCGGCGACCAGCTTGCCGCCATAGACGTCTTCGAGCGATACCACCGGGATTTCCAGCTCGGCCTGCAGCACTTCCTGCGCCTTGACACCCAGCCCCGTGAGGGCGACTGGTCGCACGGTTCCGCGCATCACGTAGTTGACCTCGACCTTGACCTCGATGCCGTCGCGCTTCACCAGGAGCTTGCTCTCGCCCGCATCGGGCGCGCCCGCGAGACGGGTCTGGAAACCTCTGCGCCCGAGCGTGGCGGCGGCCTTGCCGAGACGCGTCTTGATCGTGTCGAGCGCCGCTTCGCGCGACAGCGTGTGGTCGGGCAGGACGAGGTCCAGGTCGACCGACAGCCGCGGCATGTCGCGCACGAAGAGATTGATGGCCGTGCCGCCCTTGAGCGCGAAGGTGTCGTCCTCGAAGACCAGGGGCGCGACCTGCGTCAGCAGGCGTGCGGTCCGCAGGTAGATCTCGTTCACGACTTCAGGACCAGCAGGCCCTCGCGGGTCTGGCCGACCCAGGGCCGGTCGCCACCGGTCGGCAGCTTGGCTGGGTCGAGCTTCTTCACCCACGGCAGCGACAGCTCGCGTCCGAGCTGAAGGCACAGGCGCACCGTCTTCACGCTGGTGCACTGGCGCAGCAGTTCCGCGAGCACCGAGGGGCGCAGGCCGTAGGCGCCCTCCGCCAGCTCGCGCGCCTCCGCCAGCGGCTGGCGCACGCCCACCTCGCTCAGCAATTCGAGAAACGCGCGCTCGGGCGCCGACACGTTCGGCGCCTCGGCACGGCCCTCGAAAGGGCCCGCGTGCCGCATGCCGGTGACATCGCTGCTGAAGAGGTGCTTGCGGTGGTAGTCAGCGGCGAAGACCCGGGTGAACCAGTCCGGCAGGCTGGCCGACTCGAGGCCGTAGAGATGCAGCATCGGCGCCTGCGAAACATGGTGGCGCACCCCGTGCCAGTCGAGCGCCGATTTGCCGCCCACATGCAGGCCGGGAATCTGGCGCTGGAGCAGCAGCAGGCTCGGGTCGCGCTGCAAGGGCGTGTCGGGACGGCAGTACACGCCGCGCGCCAGCCGTACCAGCCATCCCGCGCGCACATAGTGGACGGCGAGGTCGCCGGAGATACCCTCGCGCGCCAGGTCCTCCGTCGTGACGGGGGTTCCGCCTGGCAGCTGGCTCAAGAGAGCATTTAGTTTTGACCGATTTATCGTAGTCACACTACGATTATTCAGACAATTCGAAGCACCGGCAAGACTTCGAATTATCCCATTTATCGTAGTTTGACTACGATTTCACGGAAAAATCGAAATCATCCGCTCACGTCGCCTCGGACCCCACGGTCGTCCTGGACATCCCCAGGCTCCACAACCTCAGCGCCACATGGATCTCCAGCGCCCGGCTCGCGCTGCCCCAATGCCCCAGCAGTTCCTCGACGCTCGCGAGCCGCTGCCGCACGGTGTTCACATGGATGCCCATGCGCGCCGCGGTGGTCTTGGCGTTCTGGTTGCAGTCGAAGTAGGCCAGCAGGGTCGACGTGAGCTCCGCGCCGCGCTTCCTGTCGTGGCTCGTGAGCGCGCCGATGGTGGCGTCGAGGAAGGTGTTGAGGCTGCCCTGGTCGTGGGTCTCGAACAGCACCGAATAGAGCGCCATCTCGTTCTGCCCGACGATGGCGCCGCGCATGCCCAGGCGCCCCAGCACGGGCAGCGCGCGGCGCAGCGCGGCGTACAGCGCGGGCATCTCGGCCGGCGACTGCACGGGCCGCGACAGCACGCCACGGTAGGCATCGCCGAGCTCGCGCCGCGCGAAGGCGGTGACGGCCTCCAGCACGTCCTGCGCGCGGGTCGCGGCGCAGACGATGGCGAGCGCGCCGTCGACCTCGTCGAACACCTGCTCGGTCATCGGCGCGCCGGCGCGCAGGCGCCGGGCCCAGAAGCCGGGCCGGGGCTCGGCCATCTCGACCACCATCAGCGAGATCGGCTGCGAGAGATCGAGCCCGAAGCGCTCGGCGCGGTCGCGCGTGAGCGCGGGCTCGTCCTGGCGCGGCGAGATCAGGGTGCGCAGCAGCGCCGCCACCTCGCGGCTCTTGCCGGCCTCCACGCGCTCCTGTGACAGCAGCACGATGCCGATGATGCTGGAGCTGCGCTCGAAGGTGCGCAGCGAGGTCTCGCGCAGGTCCTGGTGCCGGAACAGCAGCACGGCACCGAGCACCTCGTTGCCGCCGAGCACCGCGATGGCGCGGCACAGCTCGCCGTCGCGCTCGTAGGCCACCACAGAGCGGCCAGCCTGCCGGCTCTCGCGCAGCGCCTTCGCGAGCGCGGCACTGTGTTCGTCGTTCGGCGCGTAGGCATCGGCCGCCGCGCCCTCGTAGCCCGGCGCCACCGCGCGGCCGATGACCTGGTGGGCCTCGTCGAGCACCAGCACGCCGCCGTTGAGCAGCTGCGCGATCGACTCGCACAGCGCGCCCAGCGACGCGCCCTTGGCCAGCAGCGAGGTCAGCTGCTCGTGCGCCTCGGCCGCGCCCTGCACGTCGCGCACGTGCCGCTCGAGCTCGCCGCGCGCCTGGTCGGCATGCGCGAGCGCGTCCTTCGCTTCGGCGAAGGCCTTGGCGTTCTCGATCGCCACCGCCGCATGCGCGGCCAGCGTGCAGAGGATCGACACGTTGAGCGCCGTGTGCGTGCGGTGGTAGCGGTCGGCCACGAACAGCAGGCCGATCACCTCGTCGTCGCGCATCAGCGGCGCGCCCACCAGCGCGGCCACGCCCTCGTCGCGAAAGATGTCGTCGAGCGTGGGGTCGTGCGCGAAGCGGTTGTCGTGCAGGTAGTCGGGCGTGAAGAAGGGCAGCCGCGTCGTCATCACGATGCCCGCGATGCCGAGGTTGCGGCCGACGGTCATGCGGCCGGTGCGGTCGGAGATCGCGCCGTCGGCCACCACCACCTGGAAGGCGCCGGTCGCGCTGTCGTAGACCGTGAGCCAGCACAGGTGCGAGCCCATCAGGTGGCGCGCGCGCTTCACGATGGTCTTGAGCAGGCCCGTGAGGTCGAGCCGGCCCGAGAGGTCCTGCGCCGATTCGATCACCGCGAGCATGCCGCGCTCGCGCTGCTCGTGCAGCTCGAGCCGGTTGCGCAACGCCATCGCCATGCGCACCAGCTCGACCAGGCTGGACTTGCGCCGCAATGCATCGGGCAGGGCTTCCACGGCCGCGAGCCGGCCGGCGAATTCTTCCGCGGGCGCATTCCGGTGCAGCAGGCCGATCAGTTCGGCGGCGATCTCGTCGGCCGCCTGCTCGCTCGCATCGCGCGAGGAGCCCGCCGCGCGCGGTCGTTCGGTGGACAGGGATGACATAGGGCCGCGAAGGCTAGCAGAACGATGCGGCCATGCCCATGGGTCCGATCCCTCTCCCCTGGCGCCGCGATGGCGATCGCGAACACCGCATCACATCGGGAGGGGGTGTCCAGTGTGCGCGACGCACATAGTTTTGAAGCGGTGCTTTCAAGACACTGACCGTGAAGCGAGAGCGCCATGGCGCCCGCATGGACACAACGAGACACCACAGGAACCCATGAGCATCATCGATTCACTGCGGCCCGCGCCTGGCCTGCGGGTGCTGATCAGCGCGGGCGCGTCCGGCATCGGCGCGGCCATCGCACTGGCCTTTCGCGAGACCGGCGCGCGCGTGCATGTCTGCGACATCGACCGCCTCGCGCTCGACCGCATGGCACGCGAGGCGCCCGAGATCACCTCGAGCATGGCCGACGCCTCGGTGCCCGAGGACGTGGCGCGCGTGTTCGACGACGTGGAAGGCGCGCTCGGCGGGCTCGACGTGCTGATCAACAACGTCGGCATCGCGGGCCCCACCGGCGCGCTGCAGGACCTGCAGCGCGGCGACTGGGAGCGCACGGTGGCGGTCAACCTCAACAGCCAGTTCTATTTCGCGCAGCGCGCGATCCCGTTGCTCAGGCGCTCGCAGGCCAACCCCTGCCTGATCGCGATGAGCTCGGTCGCGGGCCGGCTCGGCTATCCATTCCGCACGCCCTACGCATCGACCAAGTGGGCCATCGTCGGCCTCATGAAGTCGCTGGCCATCGAGCTCGGCCCGCATGGCGTGCGCGTCAACGCGATCCTGCCGGGCACGGTCGAGGGCGAGCGCATGAACAGCGTGATCGGCGCGCGCGCCGCCACCGCGGGCGTGTCGGTCGAGGCCATGCGCGCCGAGTACCTGCAGAAGATCTCGCTGCGCCGCATGGTGACGCTCGACGACGTGGCGGCGATGGCGCTGTTCCTCTGCTCGCCCGCGGCCCGCAACCTCACGGGCCAGGCGATCAGCGTCGACGGGAACATGGAATACCTCTGAACGCCGACGAGCGGCCCACCCCTTTTTTTCAAGAAGCATGGAGACATCAATGCGCAGATCCGCCCCCTTCCCCCTCTCGTTCAACGCCGCCGCGTCGGCCCTGGCCTGCTCGCTGGCCCTGCTGTCGGCCGGTGCCTCGGCCGCGCCCGTGAAGATCGGCGTGCTCGAAACGCTGTCGGGCCCGCAGGCCTCGTCGGGCCAGGCCTACCGCACCGCCGTGCGCTTCGCCATCGACCAGATCAACGCGGCCGGCGGCTGGAACGGCGAGCCGGTGCAACTGCTCGAGTACGACAACCAGGGCGGCCCCGCGGGCGCGGCCGACAAGCTCAAGGCGGCCGCGGCCGACGGCGTGCAGCTGATCGTGCAGGGCGCCTCCTCGGCCATCGGCGGCCAGATCACCGAGGACATCCGCAAGTACAACCTGCGCAATCCCGGCAAGGAGATGATCTACATCAACGTGGGCGCCGAGGCGCTGGAGCTCACGGGCGAGAAGTGCAACTTCCACCACTTCCGTTTCAGCGGCGACGCGCAGATCCGCACCAAGGCGCTGGTCAGCGCGATGAAGCAGGCCAACGCGCTCGGCACCCGCGTCTATTCGATCAACCAGAACTACTCCTGGGGCCAGGACATGGAGCGCGCCATCGTCGACAACGCATCGGCCGGCGGCTACCAGGTGGTGGAGAAGACCCTGCACGACGTCAACAAGGTGCAGGACTTCGCGCCCTACGTGGCGAAGATCAGCGCCGCCAAGGCCGACTCGGTGCTCACCGGCAACTGGTCGAACGACCTGCTGCTGCTGATGAAGGCCTCGAAGTCGGCCGGCCTCAAGGTGCGCTTCGGCACGGTGTTCCTCGACCAGCCCGGCAACATCGCGAACGCGGGCGATCTCGCGGTCGGCCATTTCGTGGCCCACACCTTCAACGCCGAGGCCGCCGGTGCCGAGGGCGAGCGCTTCGTGGCCGACTACAAGGCCAAGACCGGCCACGCGCCGGCCTTCATCGAGCCGCAGACCGTGTTCGGCATGGCGATGGTGGCCGATGCGCTCAAGCGCACCAAGCCCGAGAACGGCGCGCTCAACGTCAACGCGCTGGCCCGCGCGATCGAGACCGCGAAGATCAAGACCCCGATGGGCGAGATGAGCATGCGCGCCGCCGACCACCAGGCGCTGCTGCCGATGGTGGTGTCGACCGTGACCAAGGACGCGCGCTACAAGGCCGACGACACCGACATGGGCTTCAAGCCGGTGAAGCGCTTCACGGCCGAGGAAGCCTCGACGCCCGCGCAGTCGAGCTGCGCGATGAAGCGCCCGGGCTGAGCGCCCGCGCGCTCCTCTCCCCGGGGCCGCGCCGCGCGGCCCCGTTCCCCGAATCCCCTCCCCGGCGGGACGCGCGCGTCCCGCCGGCGCAGCCTCGGCTGCTCGCAAGGACACCCATGGACCAGCTCATCGTCTCGCTCATGAACGGCATCGTCTACGGACTGCTGCTGTTCATGGTGTCGGCCGGCCTCACGCTCATCTTCGGAATGATGGGCGTGCTCAATTTCGCGCATGCCTCGTTCTACATGCTCGGCGCCTACTTCGCCTACACGCTGCAGGGCACCATCGGCTTCTGGGCCGCGGTCATCGCCGCGCCGATCCTGGTCGGCCTGATCGGCGTGGTGGTCGAGCGCTTCTTCCTGCGCCGCGTGCACCACCACGGCCATGCGCACGAGCTGCTGCTGACCTTCGGCCTGTCGTTCATCATCGCCGAGACCATCAAGCTGTTCTTCGGCAACTTCCCGGTCGACTACCGCATCCCGCCCACGCTCGATGTGCCGGCCTTCGCCATCGGCGGCGCGCAGTACCCGGCCTACCGCCTGCTGATGGGCGGCATCGCGATCGCGATGTTCGTGGCCATCTACCTGCTGCTCACGCGCACCCGCGTCGGCATCGTGGTGCGCTCGGCGATCTACAAGCCGCGCATGGCCGAGGCGCTGGGTCACAACGTGCCGCTGGTGTTCATGGGCGTGTTCGGCGTCGGTGCCGGCCTCGCGGGCCTGGCGGGTGCGGTGGCCGGTGCCTTCTACACCACCAACCCCAACATGGCGCTCGAGCTCGGCGTGATGGTGTTCGTGGTGGTGGTGGTCGGCGGCCTGGGCTCGCTGGGCGGCGCGATGCTGGCCTCGCTGCTGATCGGCGTCATCACCTCGCTGGCCGTGGGCATCGACCGCAGCCTGGCCGACCTGTTCGCGCTGGTCGGCGCGGGCGACTGGGCGCGCGGCGTCGGCGGGCTGATGACGCTCAAGCTCTCGAGCCTGTCGGCCACCATTCCGTTCGCGCTGATGCTGTTGATCCTGCTGGTGCGGCCGAGCGGGCTGATGGGCGAGAAGAACTGAGCGGGAGGGCCGAGACGATGAAGACCACCCTCTCCCTGCTCGCCGCCGGCGTCGCGCTGCTGCTGGCCCTGCCCTTCCTGCTGTCGCAGGGGCTGCTCAACGCGGCCATCCAGATGCTGATCGCCGCGCTGTTCGCGAGCGCCTACAACCTGCTGTGCGGCCAGGCCGGCATGCTGTCCTTCGGCCACGCGGCCTACTTCGGCGTCGGCGCCTTCGGCACCGTGCATGCGATGAACGCGCTCGGCGGCGCCGGCCTGCTGCCCACGCCGCTGATGCCGCTGGCGGGCGCGGTCTGCGGCCTGGCCATCGGCGGCATCGCGGGCTGGTTCGCCACCCAGCGCAGCGGCACCTACTTCGCGATGATCACGCTGGCCATCGCCGAGCTGATCCATTCGCTGGCGCCGCACCTCAAGGGCCTGTTCGGCGGCGAGGCCGGCGTGTCGACCATGCGCATGCCGGCCTGGGGCTTCGGCTTCGGCACGACCACCGAGGTCTACTACCTCACGCTGGGCTGGGTGCTGCTGTCGCTGGCGCTGCTGTACCTCTACACCCGCACGCCGCTGGGCCGGCTGACCTGCGGCCTGCGCGAGAACAGCCACCGGCTGCGCTTCCTGGGCTACAACGTGCACGGCCTCGGCGTGCTGGTGTTCGCGGTCTCGGCCATGTTCTCGGGCATCGCGGGCGGGCTGCAGGTGGTGTCGAACGAATCGGCCAACTACGTGGTGTTCGATCCCGCACTGTCGGCCGCGGTGGTGCTCAACACCTACATCGGCGGCGTGCAGGTGTTCCTCGGCCCGGCGCTGGGCGCCGCGCTCATGACCTTCTTCGGCTACGCCGTGTCGGACCTCACGCGCTCGTGGCTGCTCTACCAGGGCATCCTGTTCGTGCTGGTGATGATGTTCATGCCGGCCGGCCTCGCGGGGCTGGTGGGCACCACCGCGCGGCTGCGCCAGCGCTTCGGCCTGGCCCGGTTGCTGCCGGTGGTGGCGCTGTCGGTGGGCGCGGCGCTGCTGCTGAGCTTCGGCGGCGCCTTCGCGATCGAGATGCTGCAGCGCGCCTTCTCGCAGGACTACCGCTCGCTCGCCAACCTGCAACCGGGTGGCGGCTGGCCGCCGATCCAGTTCCTGGGCCGCGCCTGGCTGCCGCTGTCGTTCGCGACCTGGGCCGTGCCGCTCGCGCTGCTCGCGGTCGGCGGGCTGCTCGCGCGCTTCGCGCGGCAACGGCTGCGAACCCTGGCTCAACGCGAAGCCGAGGCTCCCCTCGCGGCGCAGGCCGCGCCCCTCGCCGAGCGCACCGGAGGCGCCGCATGAACGACCCGATCCTGAGCATCCGCGGCCTGCGCAAGTCCTTCGGCCCCACCGAGATCATGCGCGGCGTCGACCTCGACCTGCTGGGCGCCGAGCGCCATGCGCTGATCGGCCCCAACGGCGCGGGCAAGTCCACGCTGTTCCACCTGATCTCGGGCCAGCTCGCGCCGACGGCCGGCAGCATCCAGTTCGACGGCCAGTCGATCGCCGGGCGCACGCCGCAGGCCATCAACCGGCTCGGGCTCGCGCGCTCGTTCCAGATCACCAACATCTTTCCCAAGCTCACCGTGTTCGAGAACATCCGCCTCGCGGTCATGCGCCGCCATGGGCTGCAGTACGTCTTCTGGCGCTTCATCGACCGCGACCGCGCCATCCGCGAGGAGACCGAACGGCTGCTCGAACTCGTGCGCCTGAACGCACGCGCCGCGACGATCGCGGGCGAGATGGCCTATTCGGAACAGCGCTCGCTCGAGATCGCGATGACGCTGGCCTCCGACCCGAAGGTGATCCTGCTCGACGAGCCGATGGCCGGCATGTCGACCGAGGAAACGCACTACACGGCCGAGCTGATCCGCGAGGTCACGAAGGGCCGCGCGCTGATGATCGTGGAGCACGACATGGACGTGGTGTTCTCGCTGAGCGACCGCATCAGCGTGCTGGTCTACGGCCAGGTGATCGCCACCGGCACGCCGCAGGAGATCCGCGCCAATGCCAGCGTGAAAGAGGCCTATCTCGGCGAGGAGGTGGCGGCATGAGCACGACCGATACGCTGCTGAGCGTCGAGGACCTCCACGTCCACTACGGCAAGAGCCACGTGCTGCACGGCGTCGACCTGCGCGTCGGGCGCAACGAGGTCATCAGCCTGCTCGGGCGCAACGGCTCGGGCCGCTCCACCACCATGAAGGCCATCATGGGCCTGGTGCCGCCATCCGCGGGCAGCATCCGGCTGCGCGAGCGCGAGCTGGCCGGCGCGCGGCCCTATGCCGTGTGCCGTGCCGGCATCGGCTACGTGCCCGAGGAGCGCGAGGTGTTCGCCAACCTCACGGTCGACGAGAACCTGCGCATGGGCGAACAGCGCGCCGTACCCGGCGCGCACCGCTGGACCGTCGAGCAGATGTTCGACTACTTCCCGCGCCTCAAGGAGCGCCGCAACACCAAGGCCGGCAGCATGTCGGGCGGCGAGCAGCAGATGCTGACCATGTGCCGCTCGCTGCTGGGCAATCCGCTCCTGATGCTGATCGACGAGCCCACCGAGGGCCTGGCGCCCAGGATCGTGGCGCAGGTCGGCGAATGCATCGTCGACATGCACCGCAAGGGGCTGTCGGTGGTGCTGGTCGAGCAGAAGCTCGCGATCGCGCTCAAGGTCTCGACCCGGGTCTGCGTGATGGGCCACGGCCGCATCGTGTTCGAGGGCACGCCGCAGGCGCTCAAGGCCGACCAGCAACTCGTCTCGGAGTGGCTCGCGGTCTGACGCGGCGCCACCCCTCCTTCATCCTTTCCACACATCCCATGGCAAGCACCCAAGACAAGGTCATCATCTCCTGCGCGGTCACCGGCTCGGTCCATACGCCGAGCATGTCCGAGCACCTGCCGCTCACGCCCGACCAGATCGCCGAGCAGGCGATAGCGGCGGCCGAGGCCGGCGCGGCGATCCTCCACCTGCATGCGCGCGATCCGGTCGATGGCCGGCCTTCGGCCGACCCGAAGGTCTTCGACCAGTTCGTGCCGCGCATCAAGGCCGCCACCGATGCGGTCATCAACATCACCACCGGCGGCAGCACGCGCATGACGCTCGCGGAGCGGCTGGCCTATCCGCTGCAGGCCAAGCCCGAGATGTGCTCGCTCAACATGGGCTCGATGAACTTCTCGATCCACACGGCGGCGCGGCGCATCGCCGAATGGAAGCACGACTGGGAGCAGCCCTATGTCGAGGGCATGGAGGACCTGATCTTTCGCAACACCTTCCGCGACATCAAGCACATCCTGCAGGTGCTCGGCGAGGACTGCGGCACGCGCTTCGAGTTCGAGTGCTACGACGTCGGCCATCTCTACAACCTCGCGCACTTCGTCGACGAGGGCCTCGTCAAGGGTCCGCTGTTCATCCAGAGCATCTACGGCATCCTCGGCGGCCTCGGGCCCGATCCCGAGAACCTCGTGACCATGCGCGCCACCGCCGACCGCCTGTTCGGCCGCGACGGCTACCGCTTCTCGATCCTCGGCGCGGGCCGGCACCAGATGCCGCTGCTCACCATGGGCGCGGTGATGGGCGGCAACGTGCGCGTGGGCCTGGAGGACAGCCTCTACCTCGCCCGGGGCCAGCTCGCGAAGTCCTGCGCCGAGCAGGTGCGCAAGATCCGCCGGATCCTCGAGGAGCTCTCGCTCGAGATCGCGAGCCCCGACGAGGCGCGCGCGATGCTGGGCCTCAAGGGCAAGGACGCGGTCGCGTTCTGAGCCCCGCTCCCCTTTTTTTCTTCATTCATCGGGAACAGCAATGAACAAGACACTGGACGGCCGCGTGGCCATCGTCACCGGCGCGGGCAGCGGCCTGGGCCGCGCCCATGCGCTGGCGCTCGCGCGCAATGGCGCGCGCGTGGTGGTCAACGACGTGGCCGGCGCGCACGAAGGATCGCCGGGCCGCGCCGTGGCCGACGAGATCGTGCGCGCGGGCGGCAGCGCCATCGCGGACGGCGGCGACGTCACCGACTTCGCGGCCATGGAAGCGATGGCCGCGCGCGCCGTGGCCGAATGGGGCCGCATCGACATCCTCGTCAACAACGCCGGCGTGCTGCGCGACAGGAGCTTCTCGAAGATGACGCTCGAGGACTTTCGCCGCGTGATGGACGTGCACCTGATGGGCAGCGTGCATGCCGTGAAGGCCGTGTGGGAAACGATGCGCGCACAGCGCTACGGCCGCATCGTGATGACCACCTCCTCCTCGGGCCTGTACGGCAACTTCGGCCAGTCGAACTACAGCGCCGCCAAGATGGCGCTGGTCGGCCTGATGCAGACCCTCGCGCTCGAGGGCGAGCGGCAGGACATCCGCGTGAACTGCCTCGCGCCCACCGCCGCCACCGCCATGACCGAGGGCGTGCTGCCGCCCGAGGCGCTGGCACGGCTGCAGCCCGACTACGTGAGCCCCGGGCTGGTCGCGCTGGTGGGCGAGGACGCGCCCACGCGCACCATCCTGCTCGCGGGCGCGGGCAGCTTCGAGAGCGCCAACCTCACGATGACGCGCGGCATCTTCATCGACGGCAGCGACTACACCGCGGCCGAGGTCGCCGCGCGCATGGACGAGATCCGCGACCGCGCCGACGAGCGCGTGCCGGGCACGGGCTTCGAGCAGTACCAGTGGGAGCTCTCGAAGGCCGGCTTCGAGGTGCCGCTGCCGCACTGAGGGCGCCTGCTCAGGGTTTACGCGGCATGGGCCGCGCACACAGGAACGCGGCCTGCTGTGTCCGGCCCGCACATTGGATTCGGGACCCGCGCGCGCGAGACTGTGCCGCGTCCCAACACCAACGACATCGGAGACCCATGACATCCAGCCATCGCGACATCGTCCTGGCCGTCGCCGCCTGCATCGCCGTCAGCGCCACGCTCGTAGGCTGCGGCGGAGGCGGTGGCGGCAACGGCTTTCTGCTGCCCATCTCGGGCAGCCAGCCGCCCTCCCCGCCACCGCCACCGCCACCGCCCGCTCCGCCACCATCGAGCGCCGCGCTGAGCTGCGAGCAGTTGCCGGGCTTGAGCGTGCCGGCCGCGGCAATCGGCCTGCCGACCTCGGGCGCCACCGTCACGGCCACCAAGACCGTGCCGGCCGCCGGCACCGGCGTGGCCGCGCTGCCCGAGTACTGCGAGGTGTCGGGCAAGATCTCGCCGGTCGACGCCAGCGCGCCCGACATCCGCTTCACCTTGGCTTTGCCCACGAGCTGGAACCGCAAGGTCGTGATGTTCGGCGGCGGCGGCTTCAACGGCACCATCCCCAGCGTCAAGGGCAACGTGCCCAACGGCCCGGTCGACCAGCCCGTGCCGCTGGCCCGCGGCTATGCCACCTTCGCGAGCGACTCGGGCCACCAGGCCAATGCGCTCGGCTCGCAGGACGGCCGCTTCGGCCTCAACGACGAGGCCGTGCGCAACTTCGGCGGCGATGCGCTCAAGAAGACGCACGACGCGGCGCTCGCGATCGTCCAGGCGCGCTACGCGGCCAGCCCCGCCAGGTCGTACTTCGCGGGTGGCTCCACCGGCGGGCGCGAGGCCGTCACCGCCATCCAGCGCTGGCCCGCCGATTGGGACGGCGCCATCGCCTGGTACCCGGCCTGGAACGACGCCGCCGCGCTGCTCGGCGGCCACCGCATGAGCCGCGCGCTGGCGCAGCCCGGCGCGTACCCCAATGCCGCCAAGCGCGAGCTGCTCTACAACGCCGCCATGGAGACCTGCGACGCGCTCGACGGCGTGGCCGACGGCTTGATCAGCAACCAGACGCTGTGCAACGCGCGCTTCGATCCGGCCACCGCCATGCTCAAGGGCGCGCCCGTGCGCTGCGCGGGCGGCGCCGACACCGGCAACAGCTGCCTGTCGGATGCGCAGATCGCGGCCATGAAGAGCATCAACACCGCGACCAACTTCCGTTTCGCGCTGGCCAGCGGCGAGACCCAGTACCCGGGCTACAACATCTGGGGCGCCGATCCCGGCATCAGCACCTGGACCTCGCCGCTCGAGCCCACCGTGACCTTCCTGGCCTTCGGCGGCGCGCAGCCCACGCGCCCGATGCCGGCCAACGCGCCCTACATCAGCGTGCTGACCGACCAGTGGATCAAGTACTCGGTGACGCGCGACGCGAGTTTCGACTCGCTCTCGCTCGACCCCGAGGACCCGGGCCCGTGGGCCAGCCGCATCAGCGCGCTGAGCACCCAGCTCGACGCCAGCACCGACATCTCGGCCTTCAAGGCGCGCGGCGGCAAGCTGCTGCTCGCCCACGGCCTGGCCGACGTGCTCGTGAGCACGCGCGCCACCGAGCAGTACTACCAACGCCTGCAGTCGCGCTGGAGCCCGTCGGAGGTCGACGGCTTCGTGCGCTACTACGAGGTCGCGGGCCTGGGCCATGCGGTCAGCAGCGTGTTCAACGCCACCTGGGACTCGCTGACCGCGCTCGAGGGCTGGGTCGAGAAGGGCACCGCGCCGAGCAACCAGGTCACGACCGACACCGCCGGCGTGCCGGGGCGCACGCGACCGCTGTGCGACTACCCGAAGTGGCCGCAGTACAAGGGGTCGGGGGACGTCAATCTGGCGGGGTCGTTCCAGTGCGTGAATTGAGGCGCTGACAGGCGGCGGCTCAGCGCGGGCGCACGAAGCGCTCGCGCGCCGCCTCCACCGCCGCGCGGCAGGTACAGCCCTCGATGTGGTCGTTGACCAGCCCCATCGCCTGCATGAGCGCATAGAGCGTGGTCGGACCGACATAGGTCCAGCCGCGCTGCTTCAATTCCTTCGACATGCGCTGCGAAGCCGACGTGGTCGGGTTGGCGCGGTAGTAGGCGATATCGACCACGGCCGGCCGGTCCTTCGGCCCGGGCTCGAAGCGCCAGAACCAGGCGCCCAGCGAGCCGGCCTCGGCGACCAATTCCTGCGCGCGCTTCGCGTTGTTGATCGCCGAGACGATCTTCGCGCGGTTGCGCACGATGCCGGCATCGGCCATCAGCCGCTCGATGTCCTTCTCGCCGAAGGCCGCCACCTTGTCGATCTCGAAGTTGGCGAAGGCCGCGCGGAAGGCCTCGCGCTTGCGCAGGATGGTGATCCAGGCCATGCCCGACTGGAAGCCCTCGAGGCAGATCTTCTCGAACAGCGCGCGGTCGTCGCCCGCCGGGCGGCCCCACTCGTTGGCGTGGTAGTCGGGCATCTGCGGGTGCCAGGCGCAGTGGCGCCGGCCGTCGGCGGACTGGATCAGGCCGTCGTCGTCGGCGGGAGAGGCATCGGGTGCAAGGTCCATGGGGGTGGCATTGTCGCGAAGTGCGCTCGCGCGTGCCTCGCCGGTTCCGGTCTTTCTATTCGCGCCGGCTCCCGCGCAACCGCTCGGCCACATCGCGCATCGCCCACGCCCCCACCGAGGCCATGAAGCCATCGGCCGCGCGCAACTGATCCGCCGCGATCCACTCGTCGGGCTGATGCGCCTGCGCGATGAAGCCCGGCCCGCACACCACCGTCGGGATGCCGGCCTGCTGGAAGAAGCCCGCCTCGGTGCCGAAGGGCAATTCGGCCTCGGGCCACAGCGCGCCGAGCGCGCGCGCGATCGCGACCGCCGGCTCGCTGCCCCGGGCCGACAGCGCGGGCACGCCCGCGACCTGCTCGGCCTCGACCTTCACGCCCGCGGGCAGGGCCGCGAGGATGCGGCGCACCGCGGCGCGCACGCGCTCGGCCGCGGCTTCGTCCTCGGGGCGGAATTCCCACAGCACCTCGCAGCAACCGGGCACGATGTTGATCGCGCTGCCGCCGTCGATGCGGCCGACATTGAGCGTGGCCACCTGCCCTTGCCGATCGAGGCTGCGGCGCAGCCGCGCGAGGCGCGTGACCAGATGCGCCGCGGGTTCGATCGCGCTGGCGCCGAGCGAGGGATCGCTCGAATGCGCGGCCAGCCCGCTGAACAGCGCGCGATGGCCGAAGAAGCCGCGGTGCCGCACGCCGATGCGCATGCCGGTGGGCTCTCCGACGATCGCGAGCGCGGGCGCCTGCACGCGCGCCTCGAGGCTGTCGACGAGGCGCGGCACGCCGAGGCAACCGATCTCCTCGTCGTACGAGAACGCGAGATGGATCGGGCGCTGCAGCCTGCCGCGTTGCCATGCGGGCACGGCCGACAGGCAGGCCGCGATGAAGCCCTTCATGTCCGCCGCGCCACGGCCATGGAAGCGGCCCTCGCGTTCGACCAGCGCGAAGGGCTCGGAGCGCCACGACTGCCCCGCCACCGGCACCACGTCGCTGTGCCCCGAGAGCACCATGCCGCCCGCCGCATCGGGGCCGATGCGCGCGAGCAGGTTGGCCTTGCACCCGTCGTCGCTGCGCACGAGGTGCACATCCGCGCCGTGCGCCGCGAGGTAGTCGGCCACCCAGTCGATCAGGTCGAGGTTGGAGCGCTGCGAGGTGGTGTCGAAGGCGACCAGCGCGCGCAGGATCTCGACCGTGGTCATGCCGGCCCTATGCGGCCAGGCCGATGCGGATGCGGCGATTGTGCTGCCCCTTGTTCTCGATCTTGAGGATGCGCAGCGGCGCCGACTGCGAGGTCTTCGTCAGGTGCGTGCCACCGCAGGCCTGCCGGTCGAGGCCCGCGATCTCGACGATGCGCGTCATGCCGTCGTCCTGGCGCGGCGGCGCGACTGAGCGGCTGCGCAGCAGGCCGGGCTCGCGTGCGAGTGCGGCCGCGTCGAGGTACAGCACGTTGACCGGCAGGCCGTCGCCGATCAGCGTGTTGAGCTCGGGTTCGAGCGCGCGCAACGCGTTGTTGTCGGCCGCGGGCAGGTCGAAGTCGATGCGCGCCGTGCCGTCGGCGGCCATCTGCACGCCGGTCACCAGCGAGCCCTCGAAGCGCTGATAGACCAGCGCGTTGAGAATGTGCAGGCCCGTGTGCAACTGGCTCATGAGGAAACGGAAGTCGGGGTCGACGTCCGCGACGACGCGCTCGCCGGATCCGGGCGCGACCTCGCCTTCGGCCAGGCAATGCCAGGCATTGGCGCCTTCGGTCTCGATGCGGTCGACGCGCAACGCGCGCCCCTTCCACTGCAGCATGCCGCGGTCGCTCAACTGGCCGCCACCGCCGGGATAGAAATACGAGCGGTCGAGCAGCACGGCGTCGGGACGACGCGCGATGACGCCGGCTTCGAAGCGCAGGCAATCGGGTTCGAGGTGGCAGAGATAGGGTGACATCGGATCTTCGGTTCGACAGAGGGACTAGGAAAATCGCCGCGCGGTCACGATGCCGATCAGGATGATCGCGCCGCCCGCGAATTCGGTGAGGCTCAGGTACTCGTGGAACAGCCAGCCACCGAGCACCGTCGCGATCACGGGCTGCACCAGCAGCGTGATCGAGGACAGCGCAGCCGGCAGCTTGGCCAGCGCGTAGGCAATCAGGCCCTGCCCGCCCACGTGCGACACCAGCGCCAGCGCGAGCAGCATCAGCACGCCGTGCATCGTGTGGGGCACCAGCGATTCGCCGCGCAGCAGCGCGACCGGCAGCAGCACGACCAGCGTGCCGAGGCTGCTCCAGGCCATCACGCTCATGGTGCGGTAGTTGGAGCGCACGAGGCTGACCGCGAGCAGGTAGCTGCCGTAGAACACGGCCGACAGCAGGCCCAGCAGGTTGCCCGCCATGCGGCCCGAGCCGAAGTCGAGCCGGTGGCCGATCAGGAGAAAGGCGCCGGCCAGCGCGCACAGCATGCCGGCGAGGAAGCCGCGCTTGAATTTCTTGCCGAGGAAGAGCCGCGCCCCGAGCACCACGAAGATCGGCGCCAGGTTCGCGAGCAGGTTGGCATTGGCCAGCGTGGTCAGGGTCATCGACCAGTGGTAGAGCGCGAGGTTGCCCGAGAAGATGAAGCCGACCAGCACCAGCTTGACCGGAAACGCCGGTGCGGCCCGGGGCGCGGGTTCGGCGCGCGCGGCCAGTGCGTCGAGCAGGAAGAAGACCGGAATCGCGAGCGCCACGCGATAGACCGCGCTGGCCGTGGGCTGCAGCTCGCTGTGGCGCAGGAACACGCCGCCCAGCGCCAGCGCGGCCGCGCCGAGCAGCAGCGCGGCGAAAGAGAGGAACTGGCCGCGGGCGGCGGCGGGAAGCGCGAGGGTCGTGGTCATGGTGCGTACGGTGGCGAAAAAGCCGAAGCCGTGGCACGCATCCTGGCCGGCGAACGCGCCGGCGTATTGGCGAAAATTGCGGGAAGCGCTCAGCCCTTGCGGGCGCGCACGTACTGCAGCGGCGTCATGCCGAAGGTGCGCTTGAAGTGCCGCGTGAGCGCGCTCTGGTCGTAGAAGCCGCTCGCGACCGCCGCGTCGGTCAGCGGCCGGCCCGCCGCGAGGTGGTGGATGGCGGCCCGGATCCGCAGCTGCGTGAGGTAGGCATGGGGCGTGAGACCGATGGTGCGGTTGAAGGCGCCGATCAGCTGGAACGGCGTGAGGTCGGCAACGGCGGCCATCCGCTCGAGGTTCAGGTTCTCCGCATAGGCGTCGTGCAGCAGCTCCAGCACTGGCGCGAGCACGCGCGCGCCTGCGGGCGCCGGCAACGCGCGCCGCCCCGCCTGGGCATGGCGCTCGAACAGCGTTCCGAAGCTCTGCACGAACAGTTCCTGCCGGCGCAGCGAATCGACGGACCGAAGGTCGCCGTCGAAGGCCTGGTGCAGCGCGAGGAAGCTGTCGACGAGCTGCGGGTCGTCGATGGCGTTCGACGCGAAATAACGGGCCTGGACCTGCCCCAGCGATGTCATCAGGTGACGGATACCCGCATCGGCCAGATAGAAGGAGCGATAGCGCCAGCGCTCGCTGCCGGCCATGCGCCCCGAATGCGGCTCGGCCGGATTGAAGACCAGCAGCGAGCGCGGCTGCGCGATGCCGGTGCGGCCGCGGCTCGTGAACTCCGAGCCGCCGGCCTCGGTGACGGCGATCACGAAGGAGTAGTGCACATGCGGCGCGTACTCGTGGGTCCTGAAGTCCGCGTGCAGCAGGTCCATGCCCGGCAGATCGGGGGCATGCCAGTAGCGCGAGGTGTTCAGGGGATCGAGCTTGGCCATCTGCGTGGGATTCGATCACCTCCGGCGAAGAAAGTCGATACGCCGCCCTTCAGCATCTCCTCAGCCCGGTCTTCTAGCATCGGGCGATGCTCTCCCCCATCGCTCCCCGCATCGGCGCCGTCTTCATCCCCGTCAGCGACATCCACGCCGCGCGCGACTGGTACTGCCGGCTGCTGGGCCTGCAGCCCGATGGCGAGGTGCTGTTCGGCCACATCTACGTGCTGCCGATGAACGGAGGAAGCGGCCTGGTGCTCGACAGCAAGGACTACGCGGGCCCGAACGACCGCAAGCCGCTGTTCCACTTCGCGACGCGCGACATCGTCGCGGCGCGAGACTTTCTCGCGCGCATCGGGGCAGCGCACGAGCAGATCGCCGACGGCGTGTTCGTGCACTTCGAGGACCCCGATGGCAACCTGCTGATGGTGGCCGACGTGCCGGTGGCCGGCTGAAACCCCGATCCACCGGCTCGAGGCTTCAAGCCGGACGACGCGATGGCGCGCCGTCTCGCGCCGCTCAGGACTTCTTCGAGAAGTCCAGCGCGCTCGTCAGGTCGCCCATCGCCGGCAGGCCGTTCTTCACCAGCGCCTTGTCGCGCTCGACCAGCCCCGGCAGCACCGGCAGCGACCAGCGGTGCGTGATGAAGCGCAGGGTCGAAGCCGTGTCGTACTGCGTCTTGTCGACGAAGCCCTTCTTCGCGAAGTCCGACACGATGAGCGCGGGGATGCGGGTGCCCGGGCCCCAGCGGTCGGCCTTGGGCACGCGCGCATGGTCGTAGAAGCCGCCGTTCTCGTCGTAGGTCACGACCACCAGCATGTGCTTCCACTGCGGGCTGGCCTTGAGCTTGGCGATCACGTCGGCGATGTGGGCGTCGCCGTCGGCCACGCTGGCATAGCCGGCGTGCTGGTTCAGGTTGCCCTGCGGCTTGTAGAAGCTCACGGCCGGCAGCGTGCCGTTGGCGGCGTCCTTCAGGAAGTCGGCGTCGAAGTCCTTGAGGTGGGCGGCACGAGCATCGGGATGCTGCACCGGGTCGAAGGCGGCGTAGTAGTTGAAGGGCTGGTGGTGGAACTGGAAGTTCGGCACCACGGCCGGCGGGGTCGGCGGCACCGGCGCCTTCGGGAAGCTGCGATCGCCCTCGGCGAGGGCGCTGGTGCTGTTCCACGAACCGCTGTACCAGGCCCAGCTCAGGCCCTTGGCCGTGAGCAGGTCGCCGATGGTGGCCTGCGTCTGCGGCGGCAGGGTGGTCGCGGCCTTGGGATCGGCGTAGTGCCGGTCGGAAGCATCCTTGGCCTGCGCGTTGCCGCTAGGCTGGTAGGGCGGCTGCATGGTGTTGACCGCGTAGAAGTTGCCGGCGGCGTCCTTCGGCGTCAGCGTGCTGTCCTTCAGGTAGACGGGCGCTCCGCTGAGCACCGAGGCCGGGCTGTTGGCCGCGGGCGTGAGCCGCACGAAGTTTCCGTTGGCGTCGGTGTCGACTGCGGAAATCGAACCATTGCCCGGCGAAGCCGGGTCATCGGCGTTCGGATACAGCGGCGCGCAGGCGCAAACCAGGTACTGGTGGTTCAGGAACGAACCGCCGAAGGCGCCCATGAAGAAGTTGTCGGCCAGCGTGTACTGCTTGGCCAGGTCCCAGAGCTGCATCTTCCTGCCGTCGTAGTAGCCCATGCTGAGACCGCCGGCATCCGAATAGGCGGCGAACTTGTCGTTCTTGCCGCCGTTGATCTGCATCTGGTTGTTGTAGAAGCGGTGCACGAGGTCGCGCGTGATGACGCTCTGCGGAATCTGCGTGCCCGTGTTGTAGAAGCCGCTTTCCGCATCGATCTGGAACATCCGGTTGGGCATGCCCATCGACTGCTGCTGCGTGACCGTGTACTTGGACTCCTGCCCGGTCGCGGTCACGCCGCCCCACACCGGCGGCAGGTTCGGCAGCGTCGCCCCATCGAAGTCCTTCTGCGGCTCGGCCGTGCCGGTCGACGACGTCGGGTTCACGCCCGGAATGCCGTTGGCGCCCGGGAACAGGCCATAGAGGTTGTCGAAGCCGCGGTTCTCGGCATAGATCACGACCACGTTGGTGATGTCGTCGAGCGCGAAGCGGTTGCGCAGTGCCGCGACGAGGTCACCGCCGCTGCCGGCCTCGGCCACGGCCTCTGCGATGCGCTCGATCGACTGGTCGATCTCGGTCTGCAGCGCGGTCTTGACCTTGGCGTCGCCGACCTTGTTGTGGTCGGCCAGCAGCTGGCTCTCGCTCACGCCCAGGCGCGTGGCCAGCGCGGTGCGCGCGGCGGCGAGGTTGCCACCGTTGGCATCCATCAGCGCGGCGAGCTCGGTGCTGATCGCATTGACCACGCCATTGGCGCCGGCCGGCGCGCGGAACACCAGCGCCCGGGTCACGGCGCTCTCGACGCCGGTGTCGGGATCGAAGCGCTTGCTGCCGGTGCCGATCTCGGCCACCACGGCGCCCTGCCCCGCGAGCGTGAAGGCGCCGTTGGCATCGGTGGTGGCGCTGGCTTCGCCCGCGTCGCAGCGGCCGTTGTTGTTGGCGTCGATGCAGACCTTGGCGTTGCGGTAGTAGCTGCCCGTGACCACGCCCGCGGTGGTGGCGCCGCCGAAGAAGGGCAGGAAGCCACCGCCGTCCGACCCGCCGCCGCAGGCAACGACCAGCGCCGCCGCCGCGATGGCCGTGGGCCAGGGTTTGAAGTGGCTGACGAAGGTGCGCGCCGAGGCGAACGCACCGCTGCTGCGAGTGGAGGCGGTCATCATGTGTGCTGTTATGAGGTGTGGATGAACCGGGGCGGAAGCCCGGCCGGGCGATGCTCCCGGGGGCAGATGACAGCGGCGTTGCAGCTAAAGCTTTCAATTGCCCTCCTAATTCAGGGCTAAGAAATCTCCGGCCGGCATGTCACGGTTCTGACATGCGTCGCTCCTAGCCTCGCCTGCGGCCCTGCCCTGCACGCGCCTCCTGCTCCGTTCCACGTGTTCCCGATGCCCCGTCTTCCTCGCCGTGCGGCCCTGCTGGCCGCGGCCGCCCTGCTCGTCGCGCTGCTCGGCGGCTGCGAGCGCGCGCCCTCGGAGAGCGCACCGGCACCAACGCCCGCCGAAACCGCACCGACGCCCACGGCCTCCACCGAGCCCGCGCACCCGGCCTACCTCGACGCGCCCTACGCCGTGCTGCCGGGCCGCAAGCAGCCCACGCCGGCGCAGCTCGGCGAACTGGGCCGGCGCATCTTCTTCGACGGCAGCCTCTCGGCTTCGGGCAAGGCCTCGTGCGCGAGCTGCCACGACCCGAAGCACGCCTGGGGACCGCCGAACGCGCTGTCGGTGCAACTGGCCGGCCCCGACGGCCGCACCGAGGGTCCGCGCGCGGTGCCTTCGCTGCGCTACCTGCAGACGCTGACCGCCTTCACCGAGCACCATCACGACAACGACGGCGACGACAGCGTCGATGCCGGCCCCACCGGCGGGCGCATGTGGGACGGCCGCGCTGGCTCGGCCCACGAGCAGGCCGCGCTGCCGCTGCTGTCGCCGGCCGAGATGGCCAACGCCTCGGTCGAGGACGTGGTGCGCAAGCTCGAACGCACGGCCTATGCTGGCGACATGCGCGCGGCCTTCGGCGACGAGGTGTTCGCGGATCCGAAGATGGCGTTTCGCGCGGCCGGCCTCGCGCTCGAGGCCTTCCAGCAATCGCCGGCGGACTTCTATCCCTTCAGCAGCAAGTACGACGCCGCGCTGCGCGGCAAGGCGGCGCTCAGCCCCGCCGAGATGCGCGGCCTCGCCCTCTTCAACGCCGAGGACAAGGGCAACTGCGCCTCCTGCCACATCAGCGAGCGCACGCCCGACGGCGCCTTCCCGCTGTTCAGCGACTTCGGCCAGATCGCGCTGGGCGTGCCGCGCAACCGCAGGCTCGCGGCCAATGCCGACCCCGACTACCACGACATGGGCGTGTGCGGCCCGATCCGCACCGACATGAAAGACCACCCCGAGTACTGCGGCCTGTTCCGCACGCCCTCGCTGCGCAACGTGGCGGTGCGCCAGAGCTTCTTCCACAACGGCGTGTTCCATTCGCTCGAGGAAGTGATCCGCTTCTATGCGCAGCGCGACACGGCGCCGCAGCGCTGGTACGCGCGCGGCAAGGACGGCCAGGTGCACCCCTTCGACGACCTGCCCGCGCAGTACCACGCCAACATCAACACCGACCCGCCCTTCGGCCAGAAGCCCGGCGGCAAGCCCGCGCTGAGCGAGGCCGAGATCCGCGACGTGGCGACCTTCCTGCGCACGCTGACCGACGCCGACCAGCACGACGCGCCCGCTCCCGGTGCGCTGCGCACGGCCGCGCGCAGGCCCTGAACGTCGGCATCCGCCTACACGCGCTGCCGCTTCGCCCGACAACGGGCCGCCATGCGGCAGCGCATCATTCCTCAGTCGGATCGCCCGCCGCATGCGCGCCGACATCGCGAGCGCGCCAGGCCGGCCGCCCGGATTCCTCCCGACGGCGCCCTTGCGTGACGACATGCCCGACCTTCTTCCGAACGGCGATGCGCAGCCGCCATCGCCCCGTGCTCCGCCTGTTTCCCCGCTCGTTGCCTCCGCAGCGTCCACCGGCAGCCGGCGCCCCTTTGCCGTGAACTGGGCGCTGTCCACCTGGAGCGCCACCACCCTCGGCCCCGGCGGCCGGCCGTCGGCTCCGTCGATGGACAGCCTCATGGACGCCGCCATGCATGGCGTGCGCAACTCGCTGTCCGCGATCCGCCTCGGCGTGGACCTGCTCGCGCGGCGCGGCGACCTGAGCGAGCCCGACGCGGTGCTCGAGCACATCGACAGCGCCGCCGTGCGCGCCCACGAGCAGGCCGAGGAGCTCGCGGACTTCTGCCGGCTCGCGGCCGGGCGGACCATCGCCACGGTCGCGAAGCGCTTCCCGCTGCATCACGTGGTCCGGCAGGCGCTCGAGGCGCGGCATTCGGCGCAGCCCGGCGGGGTCGAGCACGACCGCCTCGGCCATGGGGACTGCCTCGGCGATCCGGTGCGCGTCGCGCAGTTCGTGCGTCTCGCGCTGGAGGAGCTCGCGCCGCGCGCCGCGTCGCGTTGCATCGTGATCAGCGAGATCGACGGCCCGCGCTTTCGCATCGCCGTGCATGCGGGCGACCCGAAGGCGCACGAGGCCGCCGACACGCCAGGCCAGCGACTGGCGCGCGCGCACCGCCAGGCGCTGCTGCGTGCCATCGCGCATGCGCACGGGGGCGAGCTGCGCCTGGCATCCGGCCCGCCGCACGGATGGTCGGTCGAAGGACGCTTCGCCGGCGCGGGATGAGCGGCGCCAGCATCTGGATCGTCACGCCGCCGGGCTATGTCCACAGCGGCGCCTTCGAGGAGTTCGCGCTCGCGCTGAGCGAAGGCCTGCGCGAACTCGGCGTGGCCGCGCCGATCGTGCACCGCCGCCCCGCGGGCGAGACGATCGTGCTCGGCGCGAACCTGCTGCCCGCTCTCTCCGATCGCCCACCGCGCCGCGCGATCCTGTTCAACCTCGAGCAGCTCTCGCCCGGCTCGCCCTGGTGGTCCGAGCGCTACCTCGACCTGCTGCGCCGGCGACCGGTGTGGGACTACAGCGCGCGCAACGTGGCGCTGCTGCGTTCGATGGGCATCGCGGCCACGCTGTGCGAGGTGGGCCATGCCGAGGCGCTGCGGCGCATCGTGCCGCGCGAGACGCGGGACATCGACGTGCTGTTCTACGGCTCGGTCAACGACCGGCGGCGCGCGGCGCTGCTGGCCCTCGAGGACGCGGGGCTGCGCGTGGTCGCGCTGTTCGGCGTCTACGGCGCCGCGCGCGACGACTACATCGCGCGCAGCCGCATTGTGCTGAACCTGCACTACGACGAGGGCCGGCTGTTCGAGGTGGTGCGCGTGTCCTACCTGCTGGCCAACGGCTGCTGCGTGGTGTCGGAGACGGGCGACGATCCCGAGGCGGAACGCGCGTACGAGGGCGCCGTGGCCTTCACCTCGTACGAAGGCATCGTGCCCACCTGCCTCGCGCTGCTGCGCGACGATGCGCGGCGGCGCGCGCTCGGCGCCAACGGGCTGGCGCTAATGCAATCGCGGCGGCAGGCCGACGCCCTGCGCGCCGCGATCGGCCGGATGCCGGGCGGCTTCGCTGGCCTGGGCTAGGGCCTGTTAACACTATTCAAGGCCCTAGAAGTCGAAGCGCGCCGACACCTCGAAGCTGCGCCCCGGCGCCAGCAGCACCTGACTCACCGCGCGCCCGCCCCAGGTGGCGTAGAGCCGGTCGGTGAGGTTGCGCACGCGGAAGGTCAGCAGCGCGGGCTTCATGCGATAGCTGACGGCCGCGTCGACGGTGGTGTAGCCGTCGATGCGGATCTGGTTGGCGGTGTCGGTGAAGATGGGACCGGCATGGTTGAGCGAGAGGAACCACTCGAAGTTCGAGTCGTCGGGCCGCCAGGTGGCGAACAGGTTGGCCACGCGGCGCGGCACGTTGGGCGGGGTGTTGCCCACGCGCGAGACGCCGCCGGCCTCCACCAGGGTGTCGAAGCGCGCGTCGAGCGCGGCGAGGTTGCCCGCCAGCGTGAGCTGGCGCGTGGGCCGCCACACGGCCGAGAGCTCGACGCCGCGCGAGGACTGGCGGCCGTTGTTGACGGTGTCGCCGGGCTTGTTGGGATCGCGCGAGAGCACGTTGTCGAGCTCGATCTTGTAGAGCGCGGCGGTCCACTCGAGCCGGGCCTCGGGCAGGCTCTGCTTGAAGCCGATCTCGGCCTGCTTGCCGCGCGACATCGGGAAGCTGGCGTTCGACTGCGACAGCAGGAAGAAGGAACCCACGGGCACGGTGGCGTTGGTGTACTGCGCGTAGACGCTGGATTGCGGCGACAGGTCGTAGACCGCGCCGAGCCGGCCCGAGTCGGTGCGGTAGCTGGTGTCGAAGCGGCTGTAGCCGCCGGTGTTGAGGTCGGCGATGCCGCGCCGCACCTTGGTGCGGTCGTGGCGCCAGCCGCCCACCAGCGTGAGGCCGGGCAGCGGCTTGAGCGCATCCTCGACGAACACCGAACTCACGTCGACGCGCGAGGTGGTGTCGGTGCGGTTGCCCGCGCCGGTGGCGCTCAGGCGCGGATCGTCGCTGTAGAAGCCCGTGAAGGGCGCGAGCGCCGGCACGCGCAGCGCGGCGGCGGTCGAGGCTTGGCCGTCGGAGAAGCGGCGCTGGCTGTCGAAGCGGGTGCCGCTGAGTTCGCCGCCGACCACGAAGCGGTTGTCCATGCCGCCGAAGCTGCCGTGGTGGGTGGCATCGAAGCGCTCGAGCCAGAAGTCCTGGTCGTGCGTGATCCGGGTCTGGTCGCGCGCGATGCTTGCGGGCGCGACGAACACGGCGCTCTCGGAGTTGCGGAACAGGCGCTGCGACTTGTTGGCCGCCACCGTGTTGCGCCACGACCAGTTGTCGCCGAGGCGGCCGCTCAGGCGCGCGCTGAGCCAGTAGGTTTCCGATGTGTTCTCGTTGTCGAGCACGTTGTAGTTGATGCGCGCGATGCGCCGGTCGATCACGCGGCCGTCGGGCGTGCGCACCACGCCCGTGGGCTCGGTCGCGAACCAGGCCGGTACCAGCGGCGTGCCCCAGTAGGCCTTGTTGTCGTCCTTCAGGTAGTCGAAGCTCAGGTCGAGCTTGACCGAGCCGCCGAGGTCGAAGGCCAGACCGCTGGTGAAGTGGTCCATGCGCTCGCCGCTGCCCGGCACGTTGCCGGCGCGGCTGTCGTTGTGGCTGTAGTCGAGACGGTAGGCGCCCGACTCCCCGACCGGCCCGCCGAAGCCCACGCCCAGCCGCGTGGCGCCGAAGCTGCCGTAGCCGACCGCGAGCTCGCGGTTCGGGTTGTTGCGGTCGGGCCGTTTGGTCACGAAGTTGACGACACCGCCGATCGCGCCCTCGCCGTCGAGCACCGAGGCCGGGCCCTTGAGCACCTCGATGCGGTCGTAGTTCCAGGTGTCCTGCACGCGGTTGGTGACGCCCGCGCCCGAGGTGCGCACGCCGTCGTAGAGATAGAGCAGGCTGGTGAAGCCGCGCGTCGACAGCGTGGTGGGCGACGACGGCGGCCCGCCGCCCGCGAGGCCGGTGACGCCGCGCAGCGCCTCGCTGAAGGTGCGCGCGCCGCGCTGCTGGATCAGCTCCTGCGACAGCACCTCGACCGAGGCCGGCGTCTCGCGCACCGTGAGGCCCAGGCGCGAGGCGGTGCCGCTGCTGCCCTCGAGGTGCAGGCCCTCGGCGTCGCGGTTGCCCTCGACGGTGATCGCGCCCAATGCCTGCTGCACCTGCTGCGCCGGTTGTTCCTGTGCCTGCGCGCCCGCCATGGACAACGCGGCGATGGCCGCGGCCACGCCCGACATCGTGTGTTTCATCTGAAATTCCCTCCGGAGATCGATCGTTCTTTGGATGTGGGCGCTCAGGCCACCGAGAAGCGGCGCAGCCGCCAGCCCGCGAGGCCGAACAGCAGCAGGCTCGGCAGCAGCAGTTGCAGCACGGCCGCGAGCGCGCGGTCGCGCAGCGCGCGCGGCGACTCCTCGCGCCATGCAAAAGCGGGGATACGGTCGAAGTCGGCCGGCATCAGTGCGCTGCGTTCCTCGATGCGCGGAAAGAAGAAGTGCTTCCACGCCAGGTGGAAGCCCACCGTCTGCGCCACGAACTGCGCATGGCGCCGCGCGCCGGTGCCCGCCAGCCCGGTCATGCCCTCGTAGGCCACGGCCGCGGGCGACAGCGCGCCGAAGCGCTCGAGCAGCCGCTGTTGGCCCGCGTGCTGGCGCTCGAAGCGCTCGAGCTCGGGCGCGATCGCCTCGTCGATCTCGCGCTCGATGCGGTAGTTGGCGAGGCCGCGCGCGCTGATCTCGATCTTGCCGTCGCGCGGCAGCAGCAGCGCGCCCTGGCCGACGTGCTTGTAGTCGGTGCTCAGCAGCTCGGCATGGCGCTTCATCGCCGCGGCCGTGAGCGTGCGCGTCTGGGTCGCGAGCTCGGTGCGCGAGGGCGCGGGGCTGGCCTGCGTGACCGCGAGGTTGAGCAGCACCGGCGCCACCAGCACCAGCAGCACCCACGCGATCATCAACACCATCGCATTGGTCGCCGAGGGCGCGCCGAAGGCATTGACCGCCACCACCAGCGCGAACCAGAACAGCGCATAGGCGCCCACCAGCAGCGCCCACCAGAAGGTGACCGTGCCCGCGCCCGGCGCGGAGGGCGCGAAGCCCGCCTGCCGCGCCAGCAGCAGCACGCCCACGGGCAGCAGCACCGCCGGCACCAGCAGCGCGGCCGCGCGCACCGCGAGCTTGCCGGCCAGCAGCGTGCGCAAGCGCAGCGGTTGCGAGAGCAGCAGGCGCAGGGTGCCGTTCTCGCGCTCGGCCGACAGCAGGTTGTAGCCGAGCACGAAGATCAGGAGCGGCAGCAGGTAGACCAGCACGAAGGCCAGGTCGAACTGGCCGCTCAACAGGTACCAGGGGTTCTCGATGTCGCTCGGGTTCATGAAGGCCACGCGGCTCTGGTGCGTGACGCGGAACTGGCTCGGGAACAGGTCGCTGCGCCCGAGCGCGACCGGCCCGAGCGGCGCGCTCGGCAGGATCGCGTGCTGCGCGCCGTAGCTGCTGGCCATGCGCGAGGGATCGGCCGGGTTCTCGAACGGCGTGGGCTGGGCCCGGCCAGCGAGGATGGCCTCGAGCTGCGCGCGCTGCGCCGCGCGGGTGTCGCGGTCGGCCTGGGCCACGGCGGCCTGCGCGCGGTCGCGCTGCGCGGTCTGCGCGAGGCCGTTGCCGAGCGCGTAGCCGACCAGCAGCAGGAACAGCAGGGCCACGGCCCAGACGCTGCGGTCGGCCAGCAGCAGGCGCAGCTCCTGGCGCATGACGGCACGCAGCCGGAAGCCCTGGGGCGGTGGGGCGATGGAGACGGACATGAAGGCTTTCCTCGGTTCAGGCCAGCGCGCGCTGGCGGCGCACCGCGACGGCCGCGAAGGCCGCGGCCAGCAGCAGGCCGGCGCACAGCACGGCCAGGCTGCGCAGCTGGTGGCGCAGCGCCCAGCCCACGCGCGGCGGCTGGTGCACGAACGGTGGCACCTTGGCCCACAGCTCGGGGCCCGACTGGTAGGCGAAGTGGCGGTCGCCGAGCGGATCGGCATGCGCGACCAGGTCCTCGCTCATCAGGTCCTGCAGCCGCCGCCGATGCAGCTCGGCCGCGGTGGTGAAGCTGCGGTGGTGCGCGAAGTCGGTGCCGGCCATGCCCATCGAGTAGCTGCGCATCGCGAGCAGCGGCAGCAGCAGGCCGCTCCATTCCTGCAGCCGCTGCTGGCGCTCCCAGGTGTCCCAGAGGCGGCCGTAGTGGCGGTCGTAGACGGGGTAGGAGGCCTGGTCGTCGAGCCGCAGCGCGATGCCCCACTGGCTGAGTGGCACGTCGCGGCCCCAGCGCTCGGTGGTGCCGAAGGCCTGCAGCCAGGTGCGGTCGGAGACCTGCTTGAGCTCGGCCTGCAGCGCCTGGTTGAACTCGAGCCGGGTCGGGCTCGGATAGGCCGCGCGCGCGGCCTCGGACAGCACGCGCGGCGCCATCACGGCCTGCGCCACCCACAGCGCGAGCAGCACGGTGATGGCCGCGCGCGAGGTGGCGCACAGCGCCGACACGCCGAGCACCACGAACACGAAGGCGCCGAGGTAGACCGCATAGCCCAGGCTCCAGGCCGAAAGGCGCAGCAGCGCATCGGCGCGCTCGCCGGGCGCGGCGCCCAGGCCCACCGCGAGCGCGGCGACCAGGGCGGCCGGCACCAGCAGCACCGCGAGCGAGGCCGCGAGCGCGAGCGCCTTGCCCGCCAGCAGCCTGAGCGGCGAGACGCCCAGGCTCAGGGTCTGGCGCAGGATGCCCTGCTCGCGCTCGCCCGCGAAGGCGTTGAAGCCCAGCACGATCACCAGCAGCGGCCCGAGCACCTGCAGGATCCAGCCGACCGAGAGGTTGCCGAAGCGCTGCAGGCCGGTGGCGTCCTGCGCGGGATTGAACTTGACCTCGCTCTGGCGGTGCGCCTGCAGCCACACGGTGCTGCCGATGTAGGGGTTGATGCCCGCGTCGACCATGGCCAGCGGCGCCTCGGGCTTGAAGGCATGCATGCCCTGGTGCGCGGCGTCGTGCGGATGGCGCCGGTCCTGCGCCAGCCAGTCGCGGTAGTCGAGCGCCTGCGCGGCCTGCTGCTCGGCGCGCGCCTCGCGCTGGTGCGCCCAGCCCACGCCGAGCGCGGTGAACAGCAGCACCAGCACCAGGCCGCCGGCCCACGCCAGGCGGCCGTCGCGCAGCCGTTCGGTGAATTCGCGGTTCGCGATCCAGCGCCACATGCTCAGGCCCTCATGTGCTGCAGGTACAGCGACTGCAGGTCGATGCGCGCGATCTGCTGCGCGCCCTCGAGGCTGTCGACGAGGCGGCCGCTCTTCATGATGCCGACGCGCGTGGCGGTCTGCTGCGCATGGAACAGGTCGTGCGTGGTGGTCAGCACGGCCACGCCCTGGTCGGCGGCGCGCCGCAGCAGCGCGGAGAACTCGCTGGCCGCATGCGGATCGAGGCCCGAGGTGGGCTCGTCGAGCAGCAGCGCCTTGGCCTCCTTGGCCAGCGCGACGGCGATCCAGACCTTCTGCCGCATGCCCTTGGAATAGGCCGACACGCGCTTGTCGGCCGCCGCGTGGTCGAGGCCCACCGCCGTCATGAGCTCGAGCAGCCGTTCGCGCGGCAGCGCGCGGCCCAGCGCGAGGCCGGCGAAGAAGCGCAGGTTCTCCAGTCCCGAGAGCGTGCCGTAGAGCGTGACGTGCTCGGGGATGTACGCCACGTCCTGCTTGGTCGCGAGCGGATGGCGCGTGACGTCGACGCCGTTGATCTCCACCGTGCCCGCGCTGGGCGCGATGAAGTGGAGGAACAGGTTGATGGTGGTGGTCTTGCCCGCGCCGTTGGCGCCGAGCAGGCAGTAGATGTCGCCCGCGCGGATGTCGAGGTCGAGGCGGTCGAGCGCGACATGGCTGCCGTATTGCTTGGTGAGGCCCTGTGCTTTGAGCATGGGAGGGGTCCGGTCGAAGAGAAGGAGCGGGAAAACGGCGTGCGCACGCCCGCATGCATCCGCGGTGGACGCGCGCAGGCTCACGCGCATGCGGGTGCATGCCGTGGCGTTCGAGGGAAAAGGGAGTTGGCGGGGCGCCGGCGCGGCCGGTGCCGTGGCTTCAGGCGATCAGCGGGCGCGCTTGTTCTTCGCACCGCCCTGCCGCGCCTTGAAGCGCGGGTTGGACTTGCAGATCACGTAGGTGCGTCCGCGCCGGGTGACCACCTGGCAATCGCGGTGCCGCTTCTTGGCTTCTTTGAGGGAGGACAGGACTTGCATGGCGTCGCGCCGTTGGATGGAAAGCCGCAGTCTAAGTTATTGGGAATTCATTCGCAATAACTTTGTAAAGAAGAATGAGCACCCGCGCGGGCGCCCTGTTCAGTGCGATCGGCCGGCCGGCGCCGCCTTCGCCACGCAGGCCGCGCAGCTGCCGTGCAGGGTCACCTCGTGGCTCGCGACCTGGAAGCCCGGCGGCGCGAGGTCGTCCATCGGGCCCGGGCAGGCGTGCAGCAGGAACACCTGGCCGCACGACAGGCAATGGAAGTAGTGATGGTGGTGGTCGCCCGCGCGGCCCTGCCCCTTCTCGTGTTCGTGGGCGTGGTCGCCGTGCGCGTGTTCCTCCCGGCACGCGACCTCGTAGCGCGCGGGCTCGCCGGGCAGCTCGACCTTGGCGATCTCGCCGTCCGCGAGCAGCGCCGACACCTGGCGGTAGACGGTCGACAGGCTGATCTCGGGCACGAGCTCGCGCGCATGCGCATGGATTTCAGGGGCGGTGAGCACGCGGCTGGCATCGCTGAAGGCCGAGAACACGGCGGCGCGCTGGCGGGTAAGACGTTCCATGGCCTCGATGGTACGGCGCGTCGGAAAACGCCTCGCGGCGCCCGGGGACCGCATCGGGGGCTATCTAAATTGGCCCCGACGGCGCCCCGGTCTTGCCTTCCGCCCCTCTTGACGCGTTGATTTAGATATATCTAAAATAATTTAGACACAAACAGATATCGATTCAGAAAGAGAGGCTCCCATGCGCCATTTCCACTTCGACCATTGCCACCGCACCCCGCGCGGCGAGCACGAGGACGGCCTCTCGGGCGGGCGGGGCCGCGGCGGGCGCCACGGCTTCGGCGGCGGCCGGGTGTTCGGCCATGGCGGCCTGCGCTTCGTGCTGCTGCAGCTCATCGCCGACAAGCCCTCGCACGGCTACGAGCTCATCAAGCTGATCGAGGAACGCCTGGGCGGCAGCTATGCGCCGAGCCCCGGCGTGGTCTATCCCACGCTGACGCTGCTCGAGGAGCTGGGCCACCTCAGCGTCGAGAGCGGCGCCGAGGGCGGCGGCCGCAAGCGCTACACCCTCACCGACAGCGGGCGCGAGTACCTGGCGGCCAACCGCGAGACCGCCGAATCGATGATGGAACGCCTCAACGGCGGCGTCGACGGCGCCGGCGCGCGCGGCGGCCGGCCGCCGCAGGTCACGCGCGCCATCGAGAACCTCAAGCTCGCGATGCGCCTGCGCCTCTCGGGCACGCCCCTCACCGAACAACAAGCCCACGAATTCGCCGCGGTGCTCGACAGCGCCGCACAACAGATCGAACGTCTTTGAAAGTCAACCGCACATGACCGACTTCTCCACCGCCCCCCAACCCGACCGCCTGCCGCGCCGCGTGCGCCACGACCTGCGCTTTCGCCAGCTCACGGTGAAGAGCGTGCAGCGCGTCACGCCGCACCTTCTGCGCGTGGTGCTCACCGGCGACGAGCTCGAGGGCTTCCACAGCCCGGGCTTCGACGACCACGCCAAGCTGTTCTTCCCCGACCCGGCCACCGGCCGCCTGACCCTGCCGACCATGGGCCCCGAAGGCCCGGTCTGGCCCGAGGGCCGGCCCACCATGCGCGACTACACGCCGCGCCGCCACGACGCGGCCGCGAAGACGCTCGAGATCGACTTCGCGCTGCACGAGGCCGGCCCCGCCACGCAATGGGCCGAGAACGCCAAGCCCGGCGACCGTATCGGCGTGGGCGGCCCGCGCGGCTCGTTCATCGTGCCGACCGAGTTCGACTGGCACCTGCTGATCGGCGACGACACCGCGCTGCCCGCGATCTCGCGCCGCCTGGCCGAGCTGCCCGCGGGCGCGCGCGTGGTGGTGCTGGCCGAGGTCGACGGCCCCGAGGACGAGATCCCGTTCGAGACCCGGGCCGCGCTCACGCTGGTGTGGGTGCATCGCCGCGGCGTGTCGGCGGGCCTGAGCCCGATGCTGCTCGAGACGCTCAAGAAGCAGGCGCTGCCCGAGGGCGACTACCACGCCTGGGTCGGCTGCGAGACCGGCGTGGCGAAGGCCGTGCGCGCGCACCTGGTGGGCGAGCGCGGCGCCAATCCGAAGTGGATCCGGGCCTCGGGCTACTGGCGCCGCGGCACGGCCGCGACGCACGACGCGATCGAGGACTGATCGGCCTCGCGCGCGGTGCCGCTCAGTGCGGCACTTCCGCCGGCCCCGAGGCCGCCGCGCGCTTCGGGCTGCGGATCAGCAGCAGCAGCGGGATCGCCACCAGCGTGATCACCATCATGATCGCGAAGTCGTCGAGGTAGCCGACCAGCGCGCCCTGCCGCGTGACCTCGGCGTTGAGCAGGGCCAGGCCCAGCGGGTCGTCGGGCGACATCATCGAAGGCAGCGTGGCCAGCGCCGGATTGCCGGGCGCCACGGTGGTCGCGATCTGCGCATGGGCGGCGCTCGAACCCTCGGTGAGCAGCGCCTGCACGATCGAGATGCCCACGCTGCTGCCGATGTTGCGCAGCAGGCTGAAGATCGGCGTGCCCTGGTTGCGCAGCCGCGGCGCCAGCGTGGCGAAGGTGGCGGTCGACAGCGGCACGAAGGTGAAGCCGATGCCCAGGCCCTGGACGAAGCCCGAGACGATGATCAAGGTGCTGTCCATCTGCAGCGTGATGCGCGTCATCTGGTAGAGCGAGAAGGCCGTGAGCCCGAAGCCCAGTGCCATGATGGCGCGCACGTCCACGCGCTGCACCAGCCGCCCCACCACCAGCATCGCGATCATGGTGCCGATGCCGCGCGGCGCCGTGACCTGCCCCGTGTAGACCACCGGATAGCCCATCAGGCCCTGCAGGAAGTTCGGCAGCAGCGCCATGGTCGCGTACAGGATCATCCCGACGATGAAGGCGAACAGCAGGCCGGTGACGAAGTTGCGGTCCTTCAGCAGGTCGCGGTCGAAGAAGGAGACGCCGCGCACGGTCCAGGTGTGGACCACGAAGAAGCAGAAGGCCACCAGCGAGGCCGCGGCCTCGAGCCGGATCTCCCACGAGTCGAACCAGTCGAGCTGCTCGCCGCGGTCGAGGAACAGCTGCAGCATGCCGATGGCGAGGCTCAGGGTGACGAAGCCGAAGATGTCGAGCTTCTCGCCCTGCGGCCGGCTCTCGGGCAGGTAGCGCGCGATGCCCCAGAAGGCGAAGGCGCCCACCGGCAGGTTGATGAAGAAGACCCAGCGCCAGTCGAAGTTGTCGGTGAGCCAGCCGCCCAGCAGCGGCCCGAGGATCGGCCCGACCATGATGCCCGCGCCCCAGATCGCCATCGCCTGGCCGACCTTCTCGCGCGGGTTGATGTCCAGCAGCACCGCCTGCGACAGCGGCACCAGCGCCGCGCCGAAGATGCCCTGCAGCAGGCGCGCGCCGACGATGCCCACCAGCGAGGTCGCCAGGCCGCACAGCGCCGAGGCGATGGTGAAGCCGATCACCGAGATGATGAACACGCGCCGCCGGCCCCAGTGGCCGCAGAGCCAGCCCGTGAGCGGCAGCGCGATCGCCGAGGCCACGATGTAGGAGGTCAGCACCCAGGTGATCTGGTCCTGCGAGGCCTGCAGGCTGCCCTGCATGTGCGGCAGCGCGACGTTGGCGATCGTGGTGTCGAGCGCCTGCATGATGGTCGCGAGCATGATCGAGACGGTGATCATCCCGCGGTGCGGCACCGCGGTTCCGGGCGCGGCGGTCATTTGCCCTCGCCCTCGGGGCCGTTGCCGCCCGTGATCTCGAGCAGGCTGCCGCGCACCTTGCCGAGCAGCGCCAGCAGCTGGGCGCGCTCGCCGGGCGCCAGCACCGCCATCACGCGCGCATTGAGCCCGTCGCTGAGATTGAGCGCGGCATCGAGCGCCTTCTCGGCGCTGGGCTGCAGGTGGATCAGCTTCACGCGCCGGTCGGTGGCGCTGGCCTCGCGGCGGATCCAGCCGGCCGCCTCCATGCGGTCGCACAGGCCGCCCACGGCCATCGGCGTGAGTTCGAGTCGCTGCGCCAGCTCGGCCTGCGACAGCGGCGCCTCCTCGCCTTCCATGGCCAGCACGCCGAGCAGCCGGCACTGGGCGCTGCTCAGGCCGATGCGCTCGCGCGCGAGGCGGTCGAAGGCCTCGCCGTAGCGCTTGGCCACGTCCTTCACGATGAAGCCGAAACGCTGGCTGAAGTCCCTTTTCATAAGGGACTTGATTATCTACATGTTTATTAGTTGGGCCTTAGCGGCCTGCTCTCAGAGCCAGCCCGCGCGCCGGAACCGGTAGTAGAGATAGCCGCAGGTGCCCGCGATCAGCGCCAGCGCCGTGGGATAGCCCCAGCGGAATTTCAGCTCGGGCATGAATTCGAAGTTCATGCCCCAGATGCCCGCGAAGGCGGTGCACACGGCGAAGATGCTGGCCCAGGCCGCGAGGCGCTTGGTGACCTCGCTCTCCTCGATCGTGACCATCGAGAGGTTGACCTGGATCGCGGTGGCCACCGTGTCGCGCATCGCGTCGATCGAGCCATTGATGCGCCCCAGGTGGTCGCCGACGTCGCGGAAGTACTCCTGCGAACCCATGCAGATCTGCGGCACCCGCCCGCCGTGCAGCTTGCCGGCGGCTTCGGTCAGCGGCGCGACCGCGCGCTTGAGCACCATGCTGCGGCGCTTGAGTTCGTAGAGCTGCTTGATCTTGTCGCGCGCCGCACCGCTTTGCGCAAAGATCTGCTGCTCGATCGATTCGAGCTCGTCCTCGAGCGCGTCGATCACCGGGAAGTAGCGGTCGACCACCGCGTCCATCAGCGCGTAGAGCACGAAGCCGGCGCCGTTCTTCAGCAGTCCGGGCTCGCGTTCGCAGCGCTCGCGCACGCCCAGGAAGCCCTGCCTGCTGCGGTTGCGCACCGACAGCACGTAGTTGCGGCCCACGAACACGTCGACCTCGCCGACATGGATGCACTGCTCGCCGGCCTCCGAGGGTTCGACCAGGTGCATCACCACGAACAGCGAATCGCCGTACTCCTCGACCTTGGGCCGCTGGTGGCCGTGCTGGGCGTCCTCCACGGCCAGCGGATGCAGGCCGAACTCGAGCTGCATCACGGCCAGTTCCTCGGGCGTGGCGTCGCTGAGCGCCACCCAGACGAAGCAGCCGGGCCGCGAGATGTATTCGCTGATGCTCTCGACCGGGATGTCGGCCAGCTTGGCGCCGTTCTCGTAAGCCACGCAATTGATCAGCATCGGCGCTCCAGGGTCGCGGTTGGGTGGTGGGGTGGCGATGGTGCCACGGCGCCGCGGGCCCTTGCCTGACCGGCCCGAGGCGGAGCGCGAAAGTTAAAACATCCCTGCTCGCAAGCGGCCGAAGGTTTAGTTGCGTGATTTTTTTCTCACTTCTTTCGTCCGCCTACAAGTCTTAGCGCGCAAAGACTGACATGCGTTGCGCGGGCGACACACGAACATCGCGGCGCTGTCACGCAAAAGGGGCGCCCAACCAACAAAGAAGAGCAGCCGCCCACAGCTATCAGGGAAGAACTCCACCCGCCGCGCGCGGGTGTTTTTTTGCCCGCGCGAATCGCCTTCGCCGCCCGCCGCCCACCGGCTTGCGCGTCGGCCACAATACCGGGCGCCCCGCGCCACGGCCTGGCCGGGATCCTCGCGACGATGCGCCCATGCCCGAACCCTCAGACAGCACTTTCTCCAACGCCAGCAATGGCTTACGCGCCCATTCCGTGACCGATACCCCCGCCGCAGCCGCCCCCGATTACGCCGGCCACACGCCCATGATGGCCCAGTACCTCCGGCTCAAGGCGGACCATCCGGACACCCTGCTCTTCTACCGGATGGGCGATTTCTACGAACTCTTCTGGGCCGACGCCGAGAAGGCCGCGCGCCTGCTCGACATCACGCTGACCCAGCGCGGCCAGTCGGCCGGGCAGCCGGTGGTGATGTGCGGCGTGCCCTTCCACTCGGTCGACACCTACCTCGGGCGGCTCATCAAGCTCGGCGAATCGGTGGCGATCTGCGAGCAGGTCGGCGAGGTCGGCGCCGCCAAGGGCCCGGTCGAGCGCAAGGTGGTGCGCGTGGTCACGCCCGGCACGCTGACCGATGCCGAGCTGCTCAACGACAAGGCCGATGCCACGCTGCTGGCGGTGCATGCCGGCACGCGCAATTTCTGCGGCCTGGCCTGGCTCAGCGTGACCGGCGCCGAGCTGCGGCTGGCCGAATGCCCGGCCGACGCGCTCGAGGCCTGGATCGCGCGCATCGCGCCGAGCGAACTGCTCTACGGCGCCGAGGTCACGCCGGCCTTCGAGCAGCGGCTCAAGGCGGCGCGCAGCGCCACGCCCTTCACGTTGTCGGTGCGACCGGCCTGGCAGTTCGACGGCGGCCTGGGCGAGCGCAAGCTCAGCGAGCAGATGGGCAGCCAGAGCCTGGCGGCCTGGAACGCCGAATCGCTGACCAACGCCCATGCGGCGGCGGCCGCGCTGCTGGGCTATGCCGAGCACACGCAGGGCCGCGCGCTGTCGCACCTGCAGCGGCTCACGGTCGAGCGCGACGGCGACCTGATCGAGCTGCCGCCCACCACGCGGCGCAACCTCGAGCTGGTGCAGACGCTGCGCGGCGAGGACTCGCCCACGCTGTTCTCGCTGCTCGACACCTGCATGACCGGCATGGGCAGCCGCCTGCTCAAGCGCTGGCTGCTGGCGCCGCGGCGCGAGCGCGGCGACGCGCAGGCGCGGCTCGAGGCCATCGGCGCGCTGCAGGCCACCGTGCTCGGCGGCGCCGGCGCGCCCTGGCGCACGCTGCGCGAGCAGCTCAAGAACACCAGCGACGTGGAACGCATCGCGGCGCGCATCGCGCTGCGCCAGGTGCGCCCGCGCGAACTGCTGGCGCTGCGGCTGGCGCTGGCCAAGGCCGAGCAGCTCGCGCCCGCCCTGCCCGGTGCGGCCGCGCTGCTGGCGCAGATCGCCGAACGCCTGGCGCCGCCGCCGGGCTGCGCCGAGCTGCTGGCGAGCGCGATCAAGCCCGACCCGGCCGCGCTGGTGCGCGACGGCGGCGTGATCGCCACCGGCCACGACGCCGAGCTCGACGAGCTGCGCGAGATCAGCGAGAACTGCGACGACTTCCTGCTCAAGCTCGAGGTCAGCGAACGCGAGCGCACCGGCATCAGCAACCTGCGCGTGCAGTTCAACCGGGTGCACGGCTTCTACATCGAGGTCACGCAGAGCGCGCTGTCGAAGGTGCCCGACAACTACCGCCGGCGCCAGACGCTGAAGAACGCCGAGCGCTTCATCACGCCCGAGCTCAAGGCCTTCGAGGACAAGGCGCTGAGCGCGCAGGACCGCGCGCTGGCGCGCGAGAAGTGGCTCTACGAGCAGCTGCTCGACGCGCTGCAGGCCTCGGTGCCCGCGCTCACGCGCCTGGCCACGGCGCTCGCCACGCTCGACGCGCTGTGCGCGCTGGCCGAGCGCTCGCACACGCTGCACTGGCGCGCGCCGAGCTTCGTCTCGCACCCATGCATCGAGATCCAGCAGGGCCGCCATCCGGTGGTCGAGGCGCGGCTGGCCGAGAAATCCTCGGGCGGCTTCATCGCCAACGACACCCAGCTCGGCCCGCAGCAGCGCATGCAGGTCATCACCGGCCCCAACATGGGCGGCAAGTCGACCTACATGCGGCAGGTGGCGATCATCGTGCTGCTGGCCTCCATCGGCTCGCACGTGCCGGCCGCGGCCTGCCGCCTGGGGCCGATCGACGCCATCCACACCCGCATCGGCGCGGCCGACGACCTGGCCAACGCGCAGTCGACCTTCATGCTCGAGATGACCGAGGCCGCGCAGATCCTGCACGGCGCCACCGCGCAGTCGCTGGTGCTGATGGACGAGATCGGCCGCGGCACCAGCACCTTCGACGGGCTGGCGCTGGCCGCGGGCATCGCGGCCCAGCTGCACGACCGCGCCAAGGCCTTCACGCTGTTCGCCACCCACTACTTCGAGCTCACGGAGTTCCCGGCCACGCACCATGGCGCGGTCAACATGCACGTGAGCGCCACCGAGGCCGGCCGCGACATCGTGTTCCTGCACGAGATGCAGCCCGGCCCGGCCAGCAAGAGCTACGGGATCCAGGTCGCGCGGCTGGCGGGCATGCCCGCGGCGGTGGTCAACCATGCGCGCCAGGCGCTGGAAGCGCTCGAGTCGCAGCATGCGCAAACTCGTGCCCAGGTCGACCTGTTCGCCCCGCCCCCGGCCTCCGAGACCCCTCTGATCAGCGCCGTAGAATCCGCGCTGTCCGCGCTCGACCCCGACGCGATGACCCCGCGCGAAGCCCTCGACGCGCTCTACGCCTTACAGAAACTGAATGCACGCGACCGCGGAGCCACATGAGCAGGCACTGCTCTTGCGAGACGAAAAAATGACTTATTGCGTAGGCATCAAACTCAACGCCGGCCTGGTGTTCCTGTCCGATTCGCGCACCAACGCGGGCGTGGACCACATCAGCACCTTCCGCAAGATGATCGTCTACGAGCAGCCCGGCGACCGCGTCATGGTGCTGCTGTCATCGGGCAACCTCAGCATCTCGCAGTCGGTGCGCGAGATCCTGCAGATCGAGGAACTGCGCGAGACGCAGGAGAACGGCGAGCCCGGCACGCCGACCACGATCTGGAACGCCAAGAGCATGTTCGATGCCGCGCGCGTGCTCGGCTCGGCCGTGCGCCACGTCTACGACCGCGATGCCGAGGCGCTCAAGCACGCGGGCCTGGACTTCAACGTCTCGTTCATCTTCGGCGGCCAGGTCAAGGGCGAGGGCATGCGCCTGTTCCTGGTCTACGCGGCCGGCAACTTCATCGAGGCCACGACCGAGACGCCGTACTTCCAGATCGGCGAATCGAAGTACGGCAAGCCGGTGCTCGACCGCGTGCTCACGCCCGAGACCCCGCTCGACGAGGCCGCCAAGTGCGCGCTGGTGTCGATGGACTCGACCATGAAGTCCAACCTCTCGGTCGGCCTGCCGCTGGACCTCGTGGTCTACGAGGCCAACAAGCTCGAGACCGACCGCGTGATCTGCATCGACGCCGACAACCCCTACTACCGCATGGTGCACAACAGCTGGGGCCAGAAGCTGCGCGAGGTGTTCGACAGCATCGAGGACCCGGTGTGGGACGACAGCGCCACCGAGCATCCGCTGAAGATGCCGGCGACGCGGCACGGCGCGCTGCGCAAGATCTCCACGCCCGACGAAAAGCTCATCTGAACCCCGTGCCGCCGATCGTCTTCTCGCACGGCAACAGCTTTCCCGCGAGCACCTACCGCGTCGTCCTCGACAGCCTGCGCAACCGCGGCTTCGAGGTCGATGCCATCGAGAAATTCGGGCACGACCCGAAGTACCCCGTCACCGACAACTGGCCGCACCTGGTCAAGCAGCTGGCCGACTTCGCGCGGCCGCGCGCCGAACGCGCGGGCGGGCCGGTGTTCCTGGTCGGCCATTCGCTCGGCGGCTTCCTGAGCCTGATGTGCGCCGCGCGGCATCCCGAGCTGGCGCGCGGCGTGGTGCTGGTCGACTCGCCGATCCTCGGCGGCTGGCGCGCCAACACGCTCAACATGGTGAAGCGCACGCCGCTCATGAAGAGCATCTCGCCGGGCGCGATCAGCCGCCGGCGCCGCAACAGCTGGGAGCACCGCGAGGCGGTGTTCGAGCATTTCCGCAGCAAGAAGGCCTTCGCCAAGTGGGACGAGCAGGTGCTGCACGACTACATCGACCACGGTACGTTCGATAGCGAGGACACGCGCGCGCTGAGCTTCGACCGCGACGTCGAGACCGCCATCTACAACACGCTGCCGCACAACCTCGGCGCGCTGCTGCGCAGCCATCCGCTCAAGTGCAAGGCGGCCTTCATCGGCGGGCGCCAGTCGGCCGAGATGAAGCGCGTGGGCATGGCGATGACGCAGCAGGTGACCAAGGGCCGCATCGCGATGCTCGACGGCACGCACCTGTTCCCGATGGAGAAGCCGCTGGCCACGGCGGCCGCGATCGAGGCGGCGCTGCGCAACCTGATGGGCTGACAGGGCCTCAGCGGAAGCGCGCCCGGTAGTCGAGCGGCGGCACCCCGAAGCGCCGCTGGAACGCGCGCCGCATGATCTCCTCCGAACCGAAGCCGCAGCGCTGCGCCACCGCCTTGATGGTCGCGCCCGACGATTCCAGCAGCCGCGTCGCGCGGTCCAGCCGCATGCGCTCGACCGCGTGCGCGGGCGTGACGCCGGTGCGCTGCAGGTAGAAGCGCGCGAAGGTGCGCGGTGCCATCGCCATGCGGTCGGCCAGCCGCGCCACGTCGAGCGTCTCGTGCAGGTGCTCGTCGATCCAGCCATGCAGCGACTCGATGCGCGGGTCCTCGGCCTCCTGCGCGAGCAGCGCGCTGCTGAACTGCGACTGCCCGCCCGGGCGCTTGTAGAACACCACCAGCTTCTTCGCCACGCCGATGGCGATCGCGCGGCCGAGATCGGCCTCGACCATGCCCAGCGCCATGTCGATGCCGGCCGTGACGCCGGCCGAGGTCCAGCGGCGGCCGTCGCGGAAATAGATCGCGTCGCGCTGCACCTCGATGCGCGGAAAGGCGGTGCTCAGCGCGTCGCAGGCGCCCCAGTGGGTGGCGGCGCGGCAGCCGTCGAGCAGGCCCGCGCGGCCCAGCACGAAGGCGCCGGTGCAGACCGAGGCGACGCGGTCGAAGCGCGCGCCGTGGCGGCGCAGCCAGGCCTCGGCGGCTTCGGTGCCGCCACCGCCGAGCTGCGTCGAAGGGTTCCAGGCGGCCGGGCCGCCGGGCGCGACCACGGTGCTGGTGCCCGCCTCGGCATGGCGCACGCGCGCGGGCCAGGCCTCGGCCTGCACCGCGAGCCCGCTCGAACTCGCCACCTGCCCCGCCTGCGCGGCCAGCACGCGCGTGCGGTAGACCGGCGCGCGGCCCGCGAGCCGCAGCTCGTCGTTGGCGGTGGCGAACACCTGCAGCGGACCCGACACGTCGAGCAGCTGGAAGCGCTCGAACACCACGAACCAGACGGGCAGGATCGACATGGAGACGTTGCCTTCGCGAAAGAGAAAGACGCAGCAGAACCGAAGCCGGCGGGCCGCGCCAGGGCTGGCAGGAATGATGGGGCAATTGTCTCGAATGCCAGCCCGCCGCTTCCTAGACTGGGCCGATCCCCAACCTGGACCACCTGGAGTCTCCCCATGAAGATCGGCATGCTCGTCTTTCCCGACATCACCGCGACCGACTACGCCGCGCCCGCGGACCTGCTGGTGCGCATTCCCGGCGCCAGCCTCTCGCTGGTGTGGAAGCACACCGACCCGATCCGCACCGAGCTCGGCTGGGAGTTCCGCGCCACGCGGGCGATGGCCGACTGCCCGCAGTTCGACATGCTCGTGGTGCCCGGCGGCCCCGGCGTCGCGGCGCTGTTCGAGGACCGCGAGACGGTCGACTTCCTCGCGCGCCAGGGCCGCGGCGCGCGCTGGGTGGTCGGCATCTGCACCGGCCCGCTGCTGCTGGGCGTGGCCGGCCTGCTCGAGGGTTACGAGGCCACCTGCCACTGGGCCTCGCACGAACTGCTGGCGATGGTCGGTGCGACGCCGCGCGACCAGCGCGTGGTGGTCGACCGCAACCGCATCACCGGCGCCGGCGTGACCTCGGGCATCGACTGCGCGCTGCGCGCGATCGCGCAGGCCACCGACGACGACACGGCGCGCGCGATCCAGCTGTTCGCCGAGTACGACCCGCAGCCGCCGTTCGACAGCGGCGCGCCGGCCAAGGCGCCGGCCCACATCGTCGAGGCGGCGCGCGCGCGCGTGGCCGGCGTGGTGGCCGAGCGGCGCGCGATCCTGGCGCGCATCGGGCGCACGGCCCCGGTGACCGCCTGAAGCGAGGGAGGACGACATGACCATGTCCCTGCCCCGCCGCTCGGCACTGGCCCTCGGCGCCGGCCTGCTCGCCGCGCCCTTCCTGCGCGCGCGGGCCGAAGGCAACCCGATCCGCATCCTCGTCGGCTACGCGGCCGGCGGCCCGGCCGACATCGCCGCGCGCATCGTGGCCGAGAAGCTCGCGCTGCAGCTGCAGCAGCCGGTGGTGGTCGACAACCGGCCCGGCGCCGGCGGCCAGCTCGCGGCGATCGCGCTCAAGACCGCGCCGGCCGACGGTTCGGTGCTGATGCTGACCAACACCCACACGGTGGCGACGGTGCCGCTGACGGTGAAGAACCCGGGCTTCTCGACCACGCGCGACTTTCGGCCCGTGGGCAGCGTCGCCACCTTCGAGCTGGCGCTCGCGACGAATCCCGCGACCACCAGCGCCTCGAACCTCGCGGCCTTCGGGCGCTGGCTGGCCACGCACCGCGGCGACGCCGCCATCGGCGTGCCGGCCGCGGCCAGCGCGCCCGAGTTCATGGCGAGCCGGATCGCGCGCCACTTCCAGGTCGAGAGCCTGCCCGTGCCCTACAAGGGCTCGGCGCCGATGCTGCCCGACCTGCTCGGCGGCACGCTGCACGGCGCGATCACCAGCGTGTCGGACTTCCTGCCCTACCACCGCAGCGGCCGGCTGCGCATCCTCGCGTCGACGCGGCGCACGCCGCTGCTGCCCGAGGTGCCGTCGTTCGAGGAGGCAGGCCTGCCCGGCATGGAGCTCACCGAGCTGCTGGGCCTCTACGCGGGCGCCGGCGTGCCCGAGGCCACGGTGGCGCGCTACAACGCCGCGCTGGCGCAGGTGCTCGCGCAGCCCGAGGTGGTCGAGAAGTTCAGGGGCCTCGACATGACGACCGTGCCCGGCACGCCGGCCGACCAGGGCGAGCGGCTCGCGAAGATCGACCGCATGCTCGGGCAGCTCGTGAAGGATTCGGGCTTCAGGCTCTGAGTCAGACCTCGGCGGGCTCGCAGCGCACCGCGTCGCCCGCGCGCAGCGGGCCGCCCGCGAGCACGCGCGCGGTCAGCCCGCCATGGCCGCGCATCGCGTTGTAGCCGCCCGGGCCCAGCAGTTCCTCCATGCGCGAGCAGGGCTCGCACGGGCCCGTGATCTCGAGCCGCACCGTGTCGCCGAGCCGCAGCACCAGCGGCTGGTCGCGGAACAGCGAGCGCGCGGCGATCAGGTTCAGGCCCGACACCACGAGGTTGCGCCGCAGCAGCGCGGCGTCGACGGCCGCATGGCCGGCCAGCGCGGCGATCGCGCCCAGGTGCTCGGCCTGGATCAGCGTGACCTGGCGCTTGCCGCCGGGCCGGGCCGCGCTCGCGCGGTCGCCTTCCAGTCCCAGGCCCGCGAGCGCCCGCGCGCCCTCGACGGCCTGCACCGGCTGGCGCCGCGCGGGCCGCAGGTAGACGGCCTCGAGGCGGCCGGCGCGCGGAAACTGGCGCATGAGTTCGCGAAGGTCGGGCATGCGCGCGATTGTCCGTGGCTCCCGGCGGAGGCCAGGAAAACCACGACGGCGATACAAATTGCAATAACTGGCGACAATCCAGGGAAAACGCCTGCCGCCATGTCCACGCCTCTTCCGGAAACCCCAGAACCCGTGTCGCTGACCCCCGCGCTGGTGGTCGAGGACGATCCGGCCATGCAGCAGCGGCTGGCCCACGTGCTCGGCACGCTGGGCTGCACCGCGCCGCAGATCGCCTGGGCCGACAGCGTGGCCTCGGCGCAAGCGCTGCTGGCCGGGCGCAGCTTCGGCGTGGCGCTGGTCGACATCGGGTTGCCCGACGGCAGCGGCGTCGACCTGATCGGCTGGCTGCGCGCGCACCATCCGCGGCTGCCGGCCGTGGTGATCTCGGCCTACCGCACCGAGGAAACCATCTTCGCGGCGCTGCGCGCGGGCGCCATCGGCTACCTGCTGAAGGAACGCGACGACCTCGAGCTCGGCATCGCGCTGCGCAGCATCGCGCAGGGCGGCGCGCCGATCGATCCCGCGATCGCACGACGCATCCTGGGCTGGCTCACGCTCCAGCCGAGCGCGCTGCCGGTCCCGGCCATGACCGCCGACACCCAGCCGGGCGAGCTGCTACCCGCCTCGGCGGGGACCCCGGCCGCGCTGCTGAGCCGGCGCGAGCACCGCATCCTCGAACTGGTGTCGCAAGGCCTCAGCAACCGCGACATGGCCGAAATGCTCTCGATCTCCCGATTGACCGTGGAATGCCACACCAAGAACATCTACCGCAAGCTGGCCGTCGGATCGCGTACCGAGGCGGTGTACCAGGCGCGGCTGCACGGGCTGCTGCGCTGAGCTTCCTGCGCCGCCTGGCCGCGGCGCTGGCGCTGCTGCTGTGCGCGCACGGCGCACTGGCCCAGGACTTCCCCGCGCTGCGCATCGAGGCCGTGCGCGCCGCCGGCTGGAACGACACCCGTCCGCCCGAGGACGGCTGGGAGCCGGTCGCCGCCCTGCCCGACAACTGGGCCGACCGCTGGAGCGGCTTCGACGGCGTGGCCTGGTACCGGCTGCGCTGGGAACAGCCCGCCGAGCCGCGCGAAACCGGCCTGCTGCTGCACTACCTCAACATGGCCGGCGCCGTGTACCTCAACGGCACGCCGATCTCGCGCGACGCCAGCCTGGTCGAGCCGCTCACGCGGGCCTGGAACACGCCGCGCTACTGGCTGCTGGCACCGCCGCTGCTGCGCACGGGCACCAACACCTTGCTGGTGCGCGTCTCCGGGCTCGCGGTCTACCAGGCCGGGCTCGGGCCCGTCGTGGTCGGACCGCCGGCCGTGCTGCAGGCCACCTACGAACGCGAGCGCGTGGTGCGGCGCGACCTGCAGGTGCTGGGCCTCGCGGTCAGCGCGGCGGTGTCGGCCTTCTTCGCGGCGCTGTGGCTGCTGCGGCGGCGCGAGACCGCCTACGGCTGGTTCGCGCTGATGTCCATGCTGTGGCTGCTGTTCGGCTACAACCAGATCGCCACCAGCCCCTGGCCCTTCGCCACCACCTCGGCCTGGCAGGCGCTCAACACCTCGCTGCTGCTGGTCTTCAGCACCGCCTACGCGGTGTTCGCGCTGCGCTTCTGCGAGCGCCGCATGCCGCTGCTCGAGGGCGCCTCGCTGCTGGCGGCGGCGATCGGCGTGCTCGACCTGTGGCTGGCCGCGCCCGCGGCGCTGCCGCTGCACCGCGCGGTGTGGACGCTGGTGGGCGGGCTCACGATCATCGTGGTCAACAGCGCCGCCATCGTCCACGCCTGGCGCCACCGCGGCAGCCCGATGCGTTCGCTCGCGCCCTTCATGGCGGTGTCGGGACTCACGGGCGCGCACGACCTGCTGGTGTTCACCCAGGTGATCGACAGCAACACCTACTACACGACCATGTCGTCCTACGCGCTGCTGCTGGGCATGGCGCTGACGCAGGCCGGGCGCTTCGTGCAGAGCCTGCGCCGGATCGAGAACTTCAACACCGAGCTGATCCAGGAGGTGAACGCCGCCAAGGACGAGCTCGCGGCCACGCTGTCGCAGCGCCATGCGCTGGAGCTCGCGCACGCGCGCATCGGCGAGCGCGTGAACCTCGCGAGCGACCTGCACGACGGCCTGGGCGGCATGCTGGTGGGCAGCATCGCGACGCTGGAGCGCACGCCCGAGCACCTGAGCGCACCGCAGCTGCTGGCCATGCTCAAGCGGCTGCGCGACGACCTGCGGCTGATCATCGACACCAACGGCCGCGACGACGGCGCGCACGCGCTCGCGGACCTGGTCGCGCCGCTGCGGCACCGGCTCACGCAACTGCTCGAGGCCAACGGCATCGAATGCCGCTGGCGCGTGGAAGGCCTGCAGGCGCTGACGCTCGCGCCCTCGCAGAACCTCGACCTGCTGCGTTTTTTGCAGGAGGCGCTGACCAACGTGCTGCGCCACAGCGGCGCGCGGCGGGTCGACGTGTCGCTGGTGGAAGAGAACGGCCAGCTGCGGCTGGAGGTGCGCGACGACGGCCGCGGCTTCGAGCCCGAGGCGCCGCCGCGGCCCGAGGGCACCGGCCTGCGCAGCCTGCGCACGCGGGCGCGGCGGCTGGGCGGGGCCTTCGAGATCGCCTCGGCGCCGGGCGCCACCCGCGTCGGGCTGCGGATGCCGGTCGGCGCCGTCTGAGACGACAGGCTAGGGCCTCACTCGGCCCAGGCGATCCAGCCCTGCCAGGCGGTGACGAGGATCAGGATGCCGAAGGCGATGCGATACCAGGCGAAGGGAACGAAGCTGTGCGAGCTGATGTAGCGCAGCAGCCAGCGCACGCACAGCCAGGCACTGAGGAACGAGAACAGCAGGCCGACGGCGAACAGCGGGATGTCGGCCACCGACAGCAGCGAGCGCACCTTGTAGAGGCTGTAGACGCCGGCGCCGATCAGCGTCGGGATCGCCAGGAAGAACGAGAAGTCGGTGGCCGCCTGGCGCGACAGCCCCAGCAGCATGCCGCCGATGATGGTGGAGCCGCTGCGGCTGGTGCCCGGCACCATTGCGAAGCACTGCACCAGGCCGACCTTCAGGGCGTCCCAGGGCGTCATGTCGTCGACGTTCTCGACCCGCACCGAGCCCGGCGGCCGCTTCTCGGCCCACAGGATGATGAAGCCGCCGATGATGAAGGTGCTGGCCACCACGGCCGGCGTGAACAGGTGTTCCTTGATCACCTTGCCGAACAGCAGGCCCAGCACCACCGCGGGCAGGAAGCCGATCAGCACGTTGAGCGCGAAGCGCTGCGCCTTGGCCTGGCGCGGCAGCGCCACCACGGTCGAGCGGATCTTCTGCCAATAGACCATGATCACCGCGAAGATCGCGCCGGTCTGGATCGCGATCTCGAACACCTTGCCGCGCTCGTCGTCGAAGCCGCCGAGCAGCGAGCCCGCAAGAATCAGGTGGCCGGTCGACGAGATCGGCAGAAATTCGGTCAACCCCTCCACGATGCCCATGACGGCGGCCTTGACCAGCAGAACGATATCCAACGCGTACTCCTTGAAAGAGCGGCAATTATCGCGAGGGAGCCGGTCAGGTCCGGTTCAGGCTCCGCGGGCCGCCGCCGTGGCCCGTTCGCCCATCTTCGTATCGTTCTATGACATACCTAGTTTGGGGGATGGCGCCGACCGCCGGGCGCGGTCACAGTCCCATCGCGCCGGCGTCCCGCGCCGGCGGCCAACCGAAGGACATTGCATGCTCGCCCCCGCGCCCGAGCGCGAAAAAGACGCCCACGAACTGCTGCTGTGCCTCGAGGAGCATGCGTCGACCGCCGACGATTACGCCGCGCATGCGCGCCACGGTGCGCGCCGCCGCGAGACCGACCGGCAGGCCGCCCTGTCCCGCGCCACCCGCGCCACGGGTGCCTCGACCGGTGAACTGGAACGGCTCGCGCGCTGCCTGGGCGAGATCGATCGCCGCGGCCGCGGCGCCACGCTGGTCGCCGAGGGCCAGGTCGCGGCCGATCGGATGTCGCAGCGCATGCAGCCGCTGGACCTGGAAGACGGGCACATGGCCTGGCAGACGGCCGGTGCGGCCGAATACATCGAGCGCGGCCTGACGCAGGCGCTCGACCCCGCCCACGACCGCAAGTGGTATGTGCGCTGGCAGCTCTGGAGCTTCCTGCTCGGCGGCGCCGACGCCGCCCCCGCGCTCGCGCTGCAGGGCCTGGCGCTGCGGCCCTGCGCGCCGCGCGACCCGCAGGCCGACCTCACGGCGCGCGCGCGCCGCATCCTCGAGAGCTGGCGCCGCACCTCGGGCCCCTGCTTCTGGAGCGCGATGGAGGACTGCGTACGGCAGCAGGGCTTCTCGCTCGAAACCCAGGCCTACCTGATGCACGCGGTGGCGACGCTGTTCGACGGCGATGCGATGAAGCTCTCGAATGCCGAGTGCGAACGCCTCAACGAACTGCTGGTCGAGACCTACTGCGATGCGCTGGGCACCAGCGGCACCATGCCTTCGGCCGAGATCTACCGCCGCCTGGCCGAGGGCCTGCAGGCCGCGGACCGCGCGACCGGACGCCCGCGCACGCTCGGGCGCAGCGACGCGGCGCAGCTCGCCGCCACCGCGATCTACACGCTGCTGCGCGGCGACCGTTCAGCCTGAGGTGCGCCGGCGCAGCGCGCGCACCGCGCTGTCGACCGTGGTCAGCACCGGCAGCCCCGAGGCGCTCTCGCAGGCCGCGCGTGCGCGCGCCATGCTGAACTGCGCGAGCGCGATGTGGCTGCAGCCCTGCGCGCGCAAGGCCTCTGCCTGCTTGGCGATCAACGCATCGTGCCGCGCCCCGTCGCCCGCATTCAGCGCCTCGAGCGCCTCTTCGGCGAGTGCCGGCACCAGCGCGACGCCGGCCGGGAATTCTGGCGGCATCGAGGCCAGCGTGGGCGCGAAGCTGGCGATCAATCCGAGCCGCGCGCCGGGGCCTGCTTCATGCAGCGCCTGCACCACCTCTTCCACCATCGCTTCGTTGGGCTTGAGCACCGGCAGCGGCGCATGCTGCCGCGCCACCGCCTCGATGCAGGGACCGAAGGCCGAACAGGTGAAGAGGATGCCCTCGGCGCCGGTGTCGACCGCGTACTGCGCGAGCCGCTGGAAGCGCTCGTGCATGGCCGCGTCGAGCCCGCGCCCGCCGCGCGCGAGATCGGCCGACAGGCTGTCGTCGAGCAGGTTCATGCGCAGCGCCTGCGGCCAGTCGCGCGCGAAGGCTTCGTTGATGGGTGCGACCGAATGCGCGAGCGCGTGGATCAGGGCGATGCGGGTCATGGGAACGCGATGCGGCTCAGATGCCCTTCGACGAGGGATTGGCGAAGGCGTCCTTCGTCTCGGCGTTGAGCGGGTAGTTGATGTTGATGCCCTTGGGCGGAATGGGCGAGGTGAACCACTTGCCGTAGAGCGTCTCCATCTCGCCGGACTTCATCATGCCCGAGACCACGCGGTCGACGATGGCCTTGAAGGCCGGATCGTCCTTGCGGAACATCAGCGACTGGTTCTCGGTGCGCAGGCTCTCGCCGGTGATCACGAAATCCTTCGGGTTGCGCGCGTTCGCGAGCTGGCCGGCCAGCAGGATGTCGTCGAGCACGAAGGCCTGCGCGCGGCCGCTCTCCACCAGCAGGAAGGAGTCGCTGTGGTCCTTGCCGCCGAGGCTCGTGACCTCGAGGTTGCGGCCCTTGTCGGCTTCGCGCAGCAGCCGGAACGAGGTGGTGCCGGTGGTGGTCACCACGGTCTTGCCCTGCAGGTCGGCGATGCTCTTGATGCCCGAATCGGCCTTCACGAGCATGCGCACGTTGTAGCGGAAGATGTCCGGGGAGAAGGCCACCAGCTTCTGGCGCTCGACCAGGTTGGTGGTGGAGCCGCACTCGATGTCGACCGTGCCGTTCTGCACCAGCGGGATGCGGTTGGCCGAGGTCACGGCCTGGTAGCGGATCTCGATCGCCGGCATTTTGAGTTCGCTCTTCACCGCTTCCACGATGCGCTTGCAGATCTCGATGCTGTAGCCGACCGGCTTGAGGTTGGCGTCGAGGTACGAGAAGCCGAACGAGGATTCGCGGTAACCGAAGGTGATGGCGCCGCTGGCCTTGATCTTGGCGAGGGTGTCGCTCTCCTGCGCGCTCGCGCAGAGCGCCGGCAGCACGAGGGCGGCAGCGAGCAGGAAGGAAAACGGCAGGCGTGGCTTGGGCATGGAGGTGCTCCTCGAGGCGGTGGGTGAAAGAAAAGGGGAAGGAAGAAGCGCGGGCTCAGCCCGCGGCGCGGCGCGTGACCGCGTCGATGGCATCGGCGAGCCGCGCGACGATCTCGTGCAGTTCGTCGCGCGTGGCGACGAAGGGCGGCGCGAGCAGCACGTGGTCGCCCTGGCGGCCATCGACCGTGCCGCCGAAGGGATAGCACAGCAGCCCGCGCGCCATCGCCTCCTTCTTGACGGCCGCATGCAGCTTGAGCGCGGGGTCGAAGGGCGTCTTGCCCGCGCGCTCGGCCACCAGCTCGAGGCCCCAGAAGAAGCCGCGGCCGCGGATGTCGCCCACGTGCGGATGCGCGCCGAGCGCCTCGGCCAGCATCGCGCCGAAGGCCGTGCCGTCCTCGCGCACCTTCGCGACCAGGCCTTCGCGCCGTATCGTCTGCTGCACCGCGAGCGCGGCCGCGCAGGCCATCGGATGGCCGAGGTAGGTGTGACCATGCTGGAAGAAGCCGCTGCCCTGCGACATCGCATCGACCACCCTGCGCTGCGCGAGCACCGCGCCCACCGGCTGGTAGCCGCCGCCCAGGCCCTTGGCGATGGTCATCAGGTCGGGCACCACGCCCTCCTGCTCGCAGGCATGCAAGGTGCCGGTGCGGCCCATGCCGCACATCACCTCGTCGAGGATCAGCAGCACGCCGTACCTGTCGCAGACCGCGCGCACCGCCTGGAAGTAGCCGGGCACCGGCACCAGCACGCCCGCGGTGGCGCCGCCCACGGTCTCGGCGACGAAGGCGATCACGCGGTCGGCGCCCTGCGCAAGGATCGCGGCCTCGAGCTCGTTCGCGAGCCGCTGGCCGTACTGCGCGGGGCTCTCGTCGGCGCGCTGCTCGCGGTAGGGATAGCAGGGCGACACATGCGTGGCCGGCACCAGGATCGGCGCGAAGGGCTCGCGCCGCCAGGCATTGCCGCCGACCGCGAGCGCGCCCAGCGTGTTGCCGTGGTAGCTCTGCCGCCGCGCGATGAAGTGGGTGCGCTGCGGCTGGCCGATCTCCACGAAGTACTGGCGCGCCATCTTGAGCGCCGCCTCCACCGCCTCGGAACCGCCGCTCACGAGGTAGGCATGGCTCATGCCCTCGGGCGCCGCGCCGATCAGCTCGTCGGCCAGGCGCTCGGCCACCTCGCTGGTGAAGAAGCTGGTGTGGGCATAGGCCAGCCGGTCGATCTGCGCATGCATCGCGGCCAGCACCTCGGGATGCGCGTGGCCCAGCGAGGACACGGCCGCGCCGCCCGAGGCATCGAGGTATTCGCGGCCCTCGGCGTCGCGGATGTAGAGGCCATGCGAGCCCGTGGCGACGGGCGGGGTCTGGCGGAGATGGCGATGGAAGACGTGCGTCATGGCGTGAGGACAGGCGGATGGAGACTGGAACTAACGTTTCGGCCCAATTATTTCTTGGAACATTTGTTCCGTCAACTGCTCCACTCGCTTCACCCGTTCCAGCCCCGGCCCGGAACGCCGGGCGCGCCTCCGGTACATTCGTTCCAACGCCAGAGACAACGAGGAACGCCGCCATGGGCGCCAGAGACCAGATCCGCCAGCGCTTCGACGACCTGAGCCCCGCGCTGCAGCAGGTGGCGCGCTACGTGCTCGACCATCCGAACGAGGTGGTCACGGGCTCGATGCGCAACATCGGCACGCGCGCGCAGAGCACGCCCGCCACGCTGGTGCGCTTCGCCCAGACGCTGGGCTTCGACGGCTGGCCGCAGCTCAAGGCCGCCTTCGCCGCCGACATGGGCCTGGGCGCCGAGGCCTACGGCGCGCGCGCCCAGCAGCTCGTGGGCCGCGCGCGCGACCGCGGCCTGACCGGCGAGATGTTCGAGGTGCAGCGGCGCAACCTCGAGACCACGCAGCAGCAGAGCGAAGCGGCGTTGCAGAAGGTCTGCGCGCTGATGGAGAAGGCGCCGGCGGTGCATGCGGCGGGCTTTCGCGCCTGCTACCCGATCGCCTTCTCCTTCGTCTACGTGTACCGGCTCTTTCGCGGCAGCGTGCATCTGGTCGACGGCCAGGGCGGCACGCTCGAGATGCAGCAGCGCGCCTTCGGGCGCGGCGACGTGGTGCTGATCGCGAGCTTCGCGCCCTACTCGCGCGAGGCGCTGCAGGTGGCCGAGGCCGCCAAGGCCGCGGGCGCCCGCATCGTGGCGCTGACCGACAGCCTCGGCTCGCCGATTTCGCTGCGCGCCGACGAGACCCTGCTGTTCACCATCCACAGCCCCTCGTTCTTTCCCTCGGTGGCCGCGGGCGTGGCCGTGGCCGAGGCGCTGGTCGAGCTGCTCGCGAGCCGCGCGGGCAAGGCCGTGATCCGGCGCATCGACCAGGCCGAGGCGCAGCTGTTCGAGTCGGGAGCCTACCTGGTGCCGCCGGTGGCGCGCGGCGGCTGAGCGCGCGGAACCACCGGCAAAGCCACGCAGTCCAACCCCGGTCGCGGTCGCGCGTCCTGCTGTCGCCGCGACAGGAGGTAAAGACCATGAAGCAAGTGAAGCATTGGCAAGACCCGGTCAACGTCGTCCTCGGCGTCTGGCTGGTCGTCTCGCCCTGGGTCCTGGGTTTCCAGGGCCATGCGCTCGCCATGTGGGGCGCGATCGTCACCGGGCTCGTGCTCGGTGCCGTGGCACTGGGGGCGACCTTCGTGCCGAAGGCCTGGGAAGAGTGGACCGAGGCCGCGCTCGCGGTCTGGCTCGCGGTGTCGCCGTGGGTGCTGGGCTTCGGCACGCTCGAGGTGGCGCTGGTCAATGCGGTGTTCGTGGCCGCAGCGATCCTGGTGCTGGCGCTGTGGGTGCTGGTGACCGACAAGGACTATCTCGGCGGCATGACGGACCGCCCGGCCCATTGAACCGCTGAAGGTCCGGCTTCGAACGCCGCCGGCCGCGAGAACACGCGCGGCGCGGCGGCGACTTCAGGGGCGCGCGCGCAGCCGCGTGCGTCCGCCACCCCTTCCCGGCCCGTGCCCCACCGGCGCGTTCAGCGCGTGGCGGGCTGCGTGCCGGCGTCGGCCATCCACTCGGCGTGCCAGCCGCCGCCGAGCGCCTGGATCAGCGCGATCGCCGAGGTCTGGCGGTTGACCTGCAGCTGCACCAGCGTGCGGCGCGCATTGAGCGCGGCCACCTGCGCGGTCACGACGTCCGTGTAGTTGACCTGCGCCGCGCGGTAGCGGTTGAGCAGCTGCTGCTCGGTCTTGTCGGCCGCGGCCGAGGCCTCGCGCCGCAGCCCTTCCTGCTGCGCCAGCGTGGCGCCCGCGCTGAGCTGGTCCTCCACCGCCTGGAAGGCCGCGAGTACGGTCTGGCGGTAGCGCGCCACCGCCGCCTCGTGGCTGGCCTTGGCCGAGTCGACGTTGGCCTCGATGGCGCCCGCGTCGAACACCACCTGCGCCACCGACAGCCCGAGCGCCCACAGGGTGTTCGAGGCATTGAACAGGTCCTTGACCTTGCTCGCATTGCTCGAGACCGAGGCGTTGAGGCTGAAGTTCGGGAAGTAGGCCGCGCGCGCGATGCCGATCTGCGCATTGGCCGCGGCCACCGAGCGCTCGGCCGCCGCGATGTCGGGGCGGCGCTGCAGCAGCGTCGAGGGCACGCCGCTCGGCACGCCCGGCACGGTCGGCGTCCACTTCGCGGCCGCCAGGCTGAAGTCGGCCGGCGCCGCGCCCACGAGCACCGCGATCGCATGCTCGTAGGTGGCGCGCGTGCGCTGCAGGCCGACGCGCTCGGCGCGCGCGTTCACGAGCTGGGTCTGCGCCTGCAGCACGTCGGTCTGCGCGGCGATGCCGGCCTGGTAGCGGTTGTTGGTGATCTCGTAGGCGCGCTGGTAGCCCTCGATGGTCTCGTCGAGCAGCACCATCTCGGCATCGGCCTCGCGCAGCGAGAAGTAGTTGGTCGCGACCGCGCCCACCGCCGACAGCCGCGCGGCCGCGAGGTCGGCCTCGCTGGCCTGCGCATTGGCCTGCGCGCTGCTGACCGCCGCGCGCAGCCGGCCCCAGACGTCGGGCGACCAGTCGGCCGCGAGCGAGGCGGAGAAGTTGTTCGAGGGATTGCTGTCGCCGCCGATGTTGCCGCTGCGCTTGCCGCTGCCGCTCAGCGAGACCGAGGGGAACAGCGCCGCGCGCTCGCCGCGCACCAGCGCCTGCGCCTGCGCATAGTTGGCGACCGCGGCCGCGATGTTCTGGTTCGACACCTGCACCCGGCCCGCGAGCTCGTCGAGCAACGGATCGCCGAAGAGCTTCCACCATTCGCCGCGCTCGAGCGTGTCGGCCGGCGCGGCCGGCAGCCAGCCCTCGGCGGTCTTCTGCTCCTTCCAGCCCGCGGGCGACACGGCGACGGGCACCTGGTAGGCCGGCCCGACGGCGCAGCCCGCGAGCAGCGCCGCGAGCGTCGCGGCCAGCGCGATGCGCTTCGGGAACAAAGGGGTCTGGAACAGGGAGGCGGGCATTCTTCGGATGGCGCGTGCGGGCCGTGGTGTCTTTGTCGTTGCGGTCATGGCTGGACCTCCATCGTGCGGCTCAGGTGGCTCTCGTCGGCGCCGCGGCGGCGCAGCTTGTCGAGCAGCAGGTAGACCACCGGCGTGGTGAGCAGGGTCAGCACCTGGCTGGCGATCAGCCCGCCGATGATCGCCACGCCCAGCGGCCGGCGCAGCTCGGCGCCCTCGCCGAAGCCGATCGCCAGCGGCAGCGCGCCGAGCGCGGCCGCCAGGGTGGTCATGAGGATCGGGCGGAAGCGCAGCAGGCAGGCCTCGCGCACCGCTTCCAGCGGGCTCAGGCCGCGCGAGCGCTCGGCCTCGAGCGCGAAGTCGATGATCAGGATGGCGTTCTTCTTCACGATGCCGATCAGGAGGAACACGCCTATCAGCGCGATGATGGAGAACTCCATGCGGAACATCAGCAGCGCCAGCACCGCGCCCACGCCGGCCGAGGGCAGCGTCGACAGCACGGTGATCGGGTGCACCAGGCTCTCGTAGAGGATGCCCAGCACGATGTAGATGACCACCAGCGCGGCCAGGATCAGCATCGCCTGCTGGCCCTGCGACTGCTGCGCCGCGAGCGCCGTGCCCGCGAACGCGCCGCGCACGTTGATCGGCATCGCGATGTTGGCCTCGGCCTTGGCGATGGCCTCGCGCGCATCGCCGAGGTTGGCGCCCTCGGCCAGGTTGAACGAGATCGTGGTGGCCAGTTCGCCGTCCTCGTGGCTCACCGAGGTCGCGACCGAGCGCTCGATGAACTTTGCCACCGAGGACAGCGGCACCAGCGCGGTCGGCGTGTTGCTCAGCACGTTGCCGGTGGAGGCGTTGCGCGAGCCCGCGTTGGCCGACACCGGCACCGAGGGCGTGGTGCTCGAGGCGGTCGAGGCGGTACCGGTCTTCGAGGCCGTGGCCGTGTTGGTGGTGGCCACCGAGGTCGACTGGTTGGTCGTGCCGTTGGCCGCCACCTGCGTGGTCACGGTCTGGCCCGCCACCACCGAGGTGCGCGTGGCCGGCACGTAGATGTCGCGCAGCGCGTTCGGGCTGCGCGTGTAGCGCGGCGCCCATTCCATCACCACGTGGTACTGGTTGAGCTCGGTGTAGATGGTCGCCACCTGGCGCTGGCCGAAGGCGTTGTAGAGCGCGTTGTCCACCGCCTGAGAGGTCAGGCCGAGCCGGCGCGCGCTGTCGGGGTCGACCTCGGCCACCGTTTCCACGCCGTTCTGGTCCTGGTCGGTGTCGATGTCCGTGAGGTTCGGCTGCAGCCGCAGCTCGTCGGCCAGCTTGCCGGCCCAGGTGCGCAGGTCGGCCAGGTTGTCGCTCTTGAGCGTGTACTGGTAGGTGGAGTTGCTCGAGCGCCCGCCCGAGCGCACGTCCTGCACCGTGTTGAGGAACACGCGCAGGCCGGTCACCTGATTGAGCTGCGGCCGCAGCCGCGCGATCACGGCCATCCCGCTCTCCGTGCGCTGGTCCACGGGCTTGAGATTGACGAACATGAAGCCGCCGCCCGCGCGCGAGCCGCCGATGAAGCCCGTGACCGTGTCGACCGCCGGGTCGCGCCGGATGATGTCGACCACCTCGCGCAGCTTGGCCGCGAGCGCCTGCGAGGAGATGCTCTGGTCGGCGCGCAGGCCGCCGTTGAGCTGGCCGCTGTCCTGCTGCGGGAAGAAGCCCTTGGGCGCCGCGCTGAACAGGTAGACGTTGAGCCCGATCACCGCCAGCAGGATCAGCGTCACCAGCGCCTTGCTGTCGAGCGCCCAGTCGAGGCTGACCTCGTAGCGCTTGAGCACCCATTCGTAGCTGCGCTCCGACCAGCGCGCGAGCCGGCCGCGCGGCTTGCTCTTCTCGGCCTCGCCGCCGCGCTTGAGCAGCCAGGCGCACATCATCGGCGTGGTGGTCAGCGAGATGACCAGCGAGATCATCACCGCCGCCGACAGCGTGACCGCGAACTCGCGGAACAGCCGCCCGACCTGGCCGCCCATGAACAGCAGCGGAATGAACACCGCCACCAGCGACACGCTGATCGACAGCACCGTGAAGCCCACCTCCTTGGCGCCGAGCAGCGCGGCCTTCATGCGCGTCATGCCGGCCTCGATGTGGCGGCTGGTGTTCTCGAGCACCACGATCGCGTCGTCGACCACGAAGCCCGTGGCCACCGTGAGCGCCATCAGGCTCAGGTTGTTGAGGCTGAAGCCCAGCAGGTACATCACGCCGAAGGTGCCGAGCAGCGCGACCACCGTGGCCACGGCGGGCACCACCGTGGCGCGCGCGCTGCGCAGGAACAGGCTGACCACCAGCACCACCAGCAGCACCGAGGCCACCAGCGTGAACTCGACCTCGTGCAGCGAGGCACGGATCGAGCTGGTGCTGTCGGAGGCCACGCGCAGCTCGACGTCGGGCGGCAGCTGAGACTGCAGTTCGGGCAGCAGCGCGCGCACGCCGTCGACCGTCTCGATGATGTTGGCCGAGGGCTGGCGCGTGATCAGCACGATCACCGCCGGTTCGCCGTTGAACAGGCCCAGCGTGCGCGTGTCCTCGACGCCGTCGTAGACCTCGGCCACATCGGCCAGCCGCACCGCCGCGCCGTTGCGCCAGGCCACCAGCATGGTGGCGTAGTCGCTCGCGCGCAGCGCCGGCGTCTGGGTATAGACCTGCAGCTTGCGCCCTTCGCCCTGCACCATGCCCTTGGGCCGGTTGGCGTTCGAGGCCTGGATCGCGGCACGCACGTCTTCGGTGCTGATGCCGTAGCGGTTGAGCGCGAACGGCAGCAGCTCGATGCGCACGGCCGGCAGCGAGCCGCCGCCGATCTCCACGTCGCCCACGCCGTCGACCTGCGACAGCCGCTGGCTCACGATGTTCGACACGGCGTCGTAGATCTGGCCCGGGGTCTTGGTCTTGGAGGTCAGCGCCAGGATGATGACCGGCGACGAGGCCGGGTTGGCCTTGCGGTAGGTCGGGTTGCTGCGCAGGGTGGCGGGCAGGTCGACGCGGCTCGCGTTGATCGCGGCCTGCACCTCGCGCGCGGCGCCGTCGATGTTGCGGCTGAGGTCGAACTGCAGGGTGACGCGGGTGGAGCCGACCGAGCTGGTCGAGGTCATCTCGTTGACGCCGGCGATGGTGCCCAGGTGGCGTTCCAGGGGCGTGGCAACGCTCGTGGCCATGGTCTCGGGGCTGGCGCCCGGGATGGAGGCGCGGACCGAGATGACGGGGTAGTCGACTTGCGGTAGGGGGGAGACCGGGAGGACGAAGAAGGCTGCGATGCCTGCCAGGGCCACGCCTATGGTCAGGAGGACTGTGCCTATGGGGCGGCGGACGAAGGGGCGGGAGAGGTTCATCTCTTGCCTCCTGCGTTCATGGTGTGCAACGGTCTTGCTTTTTGCTGAGGCTGTTGGCCGGGTCTCGCCCCGGCGGGCGACTTACTTTTCTTGTCT
>NZ_JAHUTH010000017.1:0-171140 GCF_025376855.1 Variovorax endophyticus | reverse complement strand
GAACAGCGAGAGGATCAGGAGGCCGGCGATGGCGATGTCACTCATGGCGCAAGGCCTCCCCGTCGGCGCGCTGCGGGCGGCCGTTCCATTCGATGAAGAACTCGTCCACCGCCGCGACGGCGAACACCAGCGCGCCGAGCGCCATCGACAGCTGCGGAATCCACAGCGGCGTGGCGTCGTTGCTGGTCGACACGTCGTGGAAGGCCCAGGACTGCCACACCAGCCGCACGCAGTAGAAGGCGAACAGCGCCGCCAGCAGCGCACCGGCGCCCATGGCCCAGCGCTCGAGCCAGCGGCGCGCGCCGGCGCCGAGGCTGGAGAGCACCAGCGTCACGCGGATGTGCTCGCCGCGCTTGAGCGTGTGCGCCAGCGCGAGAAAGCCGCTGGCCGCCATCATGTAGCCCGCGTAGGCATCGATGCCGGGCACGTTGAAGCTCAGTTGCCGCCCGAGGATGGACAGCAGCACCATCACCAGCAAGGCGAACAGGAAGAACGCGGCCAGGGCGGCGGCGCTGTCGTAGAGGAAGTCCAGGGACCTGCGCATCGAGGCCGCCCCGGAGGCCGGCGCACTGGCCCGCATGGTGTTCGCATTCATCGGTGCAGCCCCGCGCGCTCACATCTTCCGGTAGGCGTCGACCACGGCCTGGCCCTCGGGGCCGGCCTTCTCGACCCATTCCTTGAGCATCGTGTCGCCGACCTTCTTGAGGTCGTTCTTGAGCTGTTCGGAAGGCGCGAGCACGGTCATGCCGTTCTTCTTGAGCAGGTCGAGGTACTCGACGTTCTTCTTCTTCGACAGCTCCCAGCCGCGCTTCTCGGCCTCGGCCGCCGCCTTCAGCAGGCCGTCCTGCACGGGCTTGTCGAGGGCCTCGAAGGCCTTCTTGTTCACCAGCACCGCGTTCTTCGGCAGCCAGGCCTGGGTGTCGTAGAAGTTCTTGATGTACTCGTAGGTCTTGGTGTCGTAGCCGGTGGAGCCCGAGGACATGTACGACTCGATCACGCCGGTGGCCATGGCCTGCGAGAGCTCGGCCTGCTGCACGGTGACGGCCTGCGCGCCGACCAGTTCGCCGATGCGCGCGGTGGCGGGGCTGTAGGCGCGCCACTTCACGCCCTTGAGGTCGGCGGCCGAGGCGATCGGCTTCTTCACGAAGATGCCCTGCGGCGGCCAGGCCACCGTGTAGAGCAGCTGGATGCCCTGCTCGGCGAGCTTCTTGTCGAGCACGGGCTTCTGCGCCTGGTAGAGCTTCCAGGCCGCGTCGTAGCTGTCGGCCAGGAAGGGAATGCCGTCGGTGCCGAACACCTGCCATTCGTTCTGGAAGTTCACCAGCAGGATCTCGCCGAGCTGCGCCTGGCCGCCCTGCACCGCGCGCTTGATCTCGGGCGCCTTGAACAGCGAGGCGTTCGAATGCACCGTGATCTTGAGCTTGCCGCCGGTCGCCGTGTCGACGTCCTTGGCGAACTGCGCGATGTTCTCGGTGTGGAAGTTGTTGGACGGATAGGCGGTGGGCAGGTCCCACTTGGTCTGCGCGAGCGCGGAAGCGGCCAGGCAGGAAAGCGCGACGGCGGCAAGAGACGTTCGGAACATGGAAAAAGATCCTCCAGGAAGTGGCATGGCCGGGTTGATGGAAAACGGTGCGACGTGATCCAGGCGCGGTACCCCGGCCTGCCCACCCCGATGCAAGCCTCGTGCCAAATAGATGAACAATTTCAAACTATGGAGGCATGCCGTTCACACGAATTGTTGAACAATGCTAGTGCGCATGCCCAACAATGATGCATGCTGAAAACCCGAATACGTGCGGACGGACCGCGGCGGCGCCTCGGCCGCGGCCCTGACATTTGCTAAGGGAAACCCCGTCCTGCCGCCAGGGGAGCCGCTTCGATACTCCAGTGGTCGTTCCCCCTCGGCGCGCCCCGCGGCCGCCTCCCGCAGCAGCACAACATCCAGACCCATGGCAGGCAAGAACTCGCTCCACCCGATCCCCCATCCCGCCAAGAAGCCCTTCGTGGGCAACCTGCTGTCGATCGGCTCCGACTCCCCGGTGCTGGACATGTGGAAGATCGCCCAGGAGCTCGGCGGCATCTACTGGCTGGACATGCCGGGCATGCCGGTGATCGTGGTGTCGTCGCCCGCGCTGGTCGACGAACTCTGCGAGGAGGCGCGCTTCGACAAGAGCACGCGCGGCGCGCTGCGCCGGCTGCGCGCCGCCTCGCACGGCCTGTTCACCTCCGACACCCACGAGGAGACCTGGTCGAAGCCGCACAACATCCTCTTGGCCAACTTCAGCCAGCGCGCCATGCAGGCCTACCACCCCATGATGCTGGACATCGCGGGGCAGCTCGTGACCAAGTGGGAGCGGCTGAACTTCGACGAGGAGGTCGACGTGGTGCGCGACATGACCGCGCTCACGCTCGACACCATCGGCCTGTGCGGCTTCGGCTACCGCTTCAACTCCTTCTACCGCGAGGGCTTCCATCCCTTCGTCGACGCGATGGTGCGCACGCTCGAGACGGTGCAGAACCGGCGCGGCCTGCCGCTCGAGGAGCTGATGCTCAAGAAGGAGCTGGCGCAGCAGCGCAAGGACATCCGCTACATGCACAAGATGGTGGAGGACATCATCGAGGAGCGGCGCGCGAGCGGCGCCGACATCGCGACCAAGCCCGACCTGCTGAGCTACATGATCGCGGGCGTGGACAAGAAGAGCGGCGAGCAGCTCACCGACAAGATGATCCGCGACGAGTGCATCGAATTCCTCATCGCGGGCCACGAAACCACCAGCGGCCTGCTCTCGTTCGCCATCTACTTCCTGCTGAAGAACCCCGAGGCGCTGGCCAAGGCGCAGGCCGAGGTCGACAACGTGTTCGGGCCCGACACCTCGCTCAAGCCCACCTATGCGCAGGTCAACCGGCTGCAGTACGTGATGCAGGTGCTCAAGGAGTCGCTGCGCATGTTCCCGACCGCGCCCGCGATCTCGATGCGCGCGAAGGAGGACACCAAGATCGGCGGCCAGTACACGATCAAGAAGAACAACATGGTCATCATGCATGCGCTGGCGCTGCATCGGGACAAGGGCATCTGGGGCGAGAACGCCGACCAGTTCGATCCCGACAACTTCAGCCGCGAGGCCGAGCGCGAGCGCCCGGTCAATGCCTTCAAGCCCTTCGGCAACGGCCAGCGCGCCTGCATCGGGCGCCAGTTCGCGCTGCAGGAGGCGGTGCTGACGCTGGGCATGATCCTGCAGCGCTTCACCCTGGTGGACCACACTGGCTACAAGCTCAAGATCAAGGAAGCGCTGACCATCAAGCCCGAGGGCTTCCGGATCAAGGCGCTGCTGCGCGACCCGGCGACGCGCCCGCGCGGCAACATCAACGACGCGGCCGCCGCGCCGGCGCAGCCCGTGCAGCCGGCGGCGCGCAAGCCGCAGGCCGCGCGCCACGGCACCTCGCTGCTGGTGCTGCAGGGCTCCAACCTCGGCACCGCCGAGGACCTGGCGCGCCAGCTCGCCGAAGCCGGCGAGGCACGCGGCTTCTCGACCCAGCTGGCCTCGCTCGACGACTACGCCGAGCGGCTGCCGGCCAGCGGCGCGGTGGCCATCGTCTGCGCCTCGTACAACGGCGTGGCGCCCGACAACGCGGCCGAGTTCCACCGCTGGCTCGACAAGGCCGACGACGCGCTCAACGGCGTGCGCTTCAGCGTGTTCGGCTGCGGCAACACCGACTGGGCCGCCACCTACCAGGCGGTGCCGCGGCGCATCGACGAGCGGCTCGAGGCGCTGGGCGCCACGCGCGTGCATCCGCGCGGCGAGGGCGATGCGCGCGAGGACATGGACGGCGCCTTCCAGGACTGGAGCGACGCGCTGTGGCCCGAGCTGGTGAAGGCCTTCGGCATCAAGACCGGCGCCGACACGCCCGCGCAGAGCGAGCCGCTCTACACGCTGGAGGAACTGCCGCCGCCGCAGAACAACGCCATCGTCGACGCGCTGGGCGCGGTGGCGCTGCGCGTGATCGAGAACCGCGAGCTGCAGCACGGCGCCGGCGGCGAGGCCGGCCGCTCCACGCGCCACGTCGAGCTGATGCTGCCCGAAGGCCTGGTCTACCGCGCCGGCGACCACCTGAGCGTGGTGCCGCGCAACAGCCCGAAGCAGGTCGAGCGCGCGATGGCGCGTTTCGGCTTCGACCGCACCGCCCATGTGCGGCTGCATGCGATCGCGGGCCGCAAGCCGGCGCTGCCGGTCGAGCAGGTGATCGCGGTCGACCGCCTGCTGGGCGACTACGTCGAGCTGCAGGACGTGGCCACGCGCAAGCAGATCGCCACGCTCGCGGCCTACACCGAGTGCCCGTTCACCCGGCCGAAGCTGGTGGCGCTGTCGGGCAGCGACGAGGCCTCGCAGGCGGCCTACAAGGCCGAGGTGCTGCACAAGCGCAAGTCGCTGCTCGACCTGCTCGAGGAGCACCGCGCCTGCCAGGTGCCGTTCGCCGTGTTCCTCGAGATGCTGTCGCCGCTGTCGCCGCGCTACTACTCGATCTCCTCCTCGCCCACGATGACGCCCGGCAAGTGCAGCGTGACGGTGGGCGTGGTCAGCGGCCCGGCCAGGTCGGGCCTCGGCACCTTCGAGGGCGTGTGCTCCAACTTCCTGGCGCGCGCCGAGGCCGGCGACACGGTGCACGGCGTGGTGCGCGAGACCACGGCCGAGGGCTTCCGCCTGCCCGAGGACGCGCGGCGCCCGCTGATCATGATCGGCCCGGGCACCGGGCTGGCGCCGTTCCGCGGCTTCCTGCAGGAGCGCGCGGCGCAGGCCGAGGCCGGCACCGCGCTCGGCGAGGCGCTGCTGTTCTTCGGCTGCCGTCATCCCGAGCAGGACTTCATCTACGCCGAGGAGCTCAAGGCCTGGTCGCACCGCGGCCTGATGAAGCTGCACACCGCCTTCTCGCGCGCGGGCGAGCGCAAGGTCTACGTGCAGGACCTGATCCGCGAGCAGGCGGCGCAGGTGTGGGCGCTGCTCGAAGCCGGCGCCGTGGTCTACGTCTGCGGCGACGGCTCGCGCATGGAGCCCGACGTGCGGCGCGCGCTGTCCGACATCGCGCGCGAGCACGGCCAGGACAGCGCCGCGTGGATGGACCGGATGATCGCGGACCAGCGCTACGTGCTCGACGTCTGGGCCGGCAGCTGAGGCACCCCTCGCCACGCGAAAAAAGTTGGAGCAGTTGGACTAACTTTCCGCCGGTTCTGGTTTTTCACGCCTAGACCCTACCGCTGAAGATCGGAGGCTCGCGAGATCCACGGGATCCGCGATCCGATCAACAACCGGGAGGCATGGGGCATGCTCAGGGCAGACGAACCGCCGCGCGCGGCGGTGGTGGACGGCGATGCCGTCCGGGGTGCGGCGCTCGCGCAGCGCATGGCGCGGCGCGGCTACGGCGCGATGCCGTTCCATGGCGCCACCGGCCTGCTCAAGGCATTGCAGGGCGGCTGGCGCTTCGACCTGCTGCTGCTCCATCCCGAACACGAAACCGCCTGGGCCGACCTCTCGGCCGCCTGCCGGCTGCGGCGCATGCCGGTGCTGCTGCTCGCGGAAGATTCGGCCTGGCGCACGCCGCCCGCGGTCGAGGCGCTGTGCCATGGCCACGGCCTGGTCGACTTCGCGCCGCTGCCGCTGGCCGACCACGAACTCGAATGGCGCCTGCGCGCGCTGTTGTCGCGCTCGCGCACGCCGGCGCGGCCGGGCGCCGAAGCGCGGGAGCTGGTCTGCGGCGACTACCGCTTTCTCGAGGACGAACGGCTGGTGCTGCGGCGCGGGCGCGAGGTGCGCCTCGATCCGCGCGAGTTCGACCTCGCGCTGATGCTGTTCCGCCATCTCGGCCAGCTGCTGACGCGCGAGTTCCTCTGGATCGCGCTGTGGAAGCGGCCGCCGCACGAGGGCGCCCGCGCGCTCAACATCGCGGCGGCCAGCGTGCGCAAGAAGCTCGCGCTGCAGGAGGATGGCGCTCTGGTGCTGCGCGCCGCCTACGGGCGCGGCTACATGCTGCAGGAAGTGCGCTCGCAGGCCGAGTTCGCCTGCGAGCCGGCGGGCTACGCCGAGGCCTGAAGGCCCCGGCGGCGGGCCTCAGTTCTGGCGATCGGGATCGGGATAGACCAGCGGCCCCAGCAGGCCGCGGTCGAACGGCTTCCAGCCGCCCTCGGGCTGCGACAGCCGGTCGGCCAGCGCATAGAGCACCGCGGGATGCGCGCCCAGGCCCAGATGGCTCGCGATGACCTCGATGTTCTCGGACTTCGGCCCGGTCTTCTCGATGCTGCAGCGCCAGGCCACGACACCGTCGGTGCGGCTGAAGATCGAGGTGGTGGGCACCGAGGGCGTGGGTTGCACGAACTTCATGCGGCGCGGGTCGTGCGAGCTCTGGCCGCTCACGCCTTCGTAGACGCGCCAGGCATTGGTGGCACGCGGGCTGCCCGAAAACGGGCTGCCCAGCGTGACCACGCTGCGCACCACACCGGGATGCGCCGACGCCAACAGCCGCGCATACACGCCGCCCAGGCTCCAGCCGACCAGGCTGACCTTCTGGCCGCTGTCGTCGTGCAGCTTGTGCAGCAACTCGACCATGCCGTCCTCCACGCCTTCGCGCGGACCGAAGTTGCGGCCCAGGCCCCAGCCGTGCGCGTCGTAGCCGCGGCTCGCGAGATAACGGCGCAGCACCAGCGTGGAGGCATCGCCGGCCACCAGGCCCGGCAGCACCAGCACTGGATGACCATCGCCGCGCGGCGTGAGCTGCAGCAGCGGCCACATGGCGAGGCCCGCGCCGGTTTCCCAGAGCGCGCGGCCTTCGGCCAGCAGCAGCAGGCGCGAAGGCGGCGAGATGTGTTCACGGGTGGCGGTGGTCATGAGCGGGTCCTTTCTTGCGTGTCTCTGCGCTTCTGTTGGTTCTTCGTTGCAGTCTGGGGTTCCGCCACGCGGCCCCCCGTCGGACGGTGTCGTCTGTTATCCGAGGTATTTGGCCCTCAGGTAATCGAGGTAAGCCCTCGATTCGCCCGAAACATACGGGGAAACCAGGGTCAGCGTGTAGAAGGCCGCCAGTCCCGGATCGGCCTGCGCCAGCGCGTCGCGGCCCGGCACCAGCCGTTCGAACGACAGCCAGCAGGTGGTGGTGAACACCATCTGCAGCGCGAGGATGCGCGCTTGCTCGGCGCTGGTCTCGATCACGCCCGAGGCCACCAGCCCTTCGCACAGCGACTGGGCCGCCAGCAGGTTCTGCGCGGTCAGGGCCTGTGCGCGCTGGCCCAGCACCGGGTACTCGCTCGCGAGGAAGGCCATGTCGCGATAGATGAAGCGGTACTCGTTGATCGCCTCGAAGCGCAGGTGCAGCGCGAGCCACAGGTCGTCGATGGCCGCGATGCCGGCCGAGGAGCCGTTGAGCGATTCGAGCCGCTGTTCGAAGCGCCGGAACAGCCACTCCACGATCAGCTGCTTGGCCTTGAAGTGGTAGTGCAGGTTGCCCGGGCTCATGCCGAGCTCGGCCGCGATCTTGTGGGTGGACACCGCCGCGAGCCCCTGCGCGTTGAACAGCGCGAGGCTGGTCAGCAGGATGCGGTCGCGCGTGGTGTTGGAGCCGGCCACTGGCGGTTCTGCGGGTCGTGCGGGGATCAGCGCTTGCCGCCGCGCGCGGCCTTCTCGAGCCGATCGAGCCGCTCGGCGAGCGCCGCGATCTGCGACTGCAGCGCCTGCACCTCCTCGGCCGTGGGCATGCCCAGGCGCTGCAGCGCGGTGGCCACGCGCTGGTCGAACACGTCCTCGAACTTGCGGATGCCGAAGCTGTCGAGGCCCGGGAAGCCGCGCGTCAGCACGGCCTTGGCGCCGCTCGCCTCCTCGCCGCCCTTGCCGCCGATGCCCAGCAGGCCTTCGATCACGTTGGTGACGCTGGCCTGCCGCTTGGCGACGTCGTTGCGCACGGTGTCGAGCGCCTTGAGGCCGGCGCGCAGCAGGCCTTCGCCGGAGGATGCGGGCTTGGCCTTGGCGGCGGTGCGCTTGCGCGGCGCCGCCGTTTTTCTCGCCGCGGTCCTGGCGCCGGCGGTCTTCTTCGCAGGCGTCGCCTTCTTCTTCAGTTCTGCGGGTTCATCGCGGCGGGTCGCCATGCATCGCTCCAGGGGAACTCGGTACCTTCGACGGTACCGCAAAAGAAAAAGGCGCCCGAAGGCGCCCGCGGAACTCAGGCCGCCTTGCGGGCGGCAGCGCGGCGAACCGGCTTCTTGACCGCGGCGGCCTTGGCCTTCACGGTGCGCACGGGCTTGGCTTCCTCGCTGCCCGCGACGCGGACTTCGATCTGCCTGGCACCGGCGGCGATGCGGTCGGCGATCTGCACCGACACGGTCGCGAAGGGCTGGTTCACGGCCGACAGGGCGTTGATCACCGAGGTGGCGACCGGCGACTCGACCTGGGCCACGCGGTTGGCAACCGATTCGATGCCGCTGGTGGTGCCGGTGGCGACACGGTCCATCACCGAGACGATGCGGCCGGTGTCGATCTCGAGGCGGTTGGCCAGGAAGCCGTTGACCTTGGCTTGCGCGCCGATCAGGTTGGCCTTGATCTTGTCGTTCACCAGCGGCAGCTCGCGCTGGCCGAGGAAGTCGCTGTAGCGCGAAGCGGCGCCGTCGAGCAGGCGCTGCACGCCGGTGCGGTAGGCACCGACCAGGGTCTTGCCGGCGTCATTGTACTGGCCGATGACGTGGACGGCGGCGGAAGCGATGGAGGTTTGCGAGGTGGACATGGTTTGTTCCTGGAAGTTGATCGGTCGCGGGATTCGCGATGGGGTGATCTTCTTCCCGAGGGCCTAGGCCTGGAAAACTAGAAGCGTCGGAAAACTAGTCCAACTGCCCCAATTTTCCGGACCCGGGCGGTCCTCAAGCGGCGGCGGCCGCGGCGCGTGGCGCGCTCTTGCGCGCGGGAGCCTTGCGGGCGGGGGTCTTGGCGGCGGCCTTCGGAGCGGCCTTGGCAGCCGCCTTCTTCGCGGGCGCCTTCTTCGCCACCGGTGCCGGCGTCTTCTTCGCCGCGGCCTTGCGCGCCGGGGCCTTCTTCGCGGCAACCTTGACCGCGGGCTCCGCGTCGGCGGGCGCCTCGACGACGGCCGCGGGCTTCGGCGCCGGCGCACCGGCCACCGACGGATGCTTCTGCGTCAGCTCCATCAGCAGCTTGTGCTCGGCCAGCAGGTAGTCGCCGATCTCGGTGATGTCGGGCACGGCGCGGCGGCAGGCGATCAGGCCGTAGTCCATGCGGCCGTTGTAGCTCTGCACCGTGACGTTGAGCGCCGTGCCGTGGCTCGCGATCGACACCGGGTAGTAGCAGGTGACCAGCGCGCCCGCGAAGTACATCGGGAACGGCGCGCCCGCCACGTTGGAGATCGCCACGTTGGCGGCCGGCGGCAGCATGTTGACCAGGCCCGAGCGGCCCACCATCGACGCGATGCCCGACACCAGCCAGGGCGCGGCGAAGGTCGGGAAGTCGTCGAGGATCACGGCCTTGAAGCGGTTCATGGTCGACTTCGAGGCGGTCGACGAGGCATTGATGGCCTTGAGCCGCTGCAGCGGATCGGTGATGTCGGTGGCCAGGCTCACGAGGATCATGCTGGCCTGGTTGTTGGCCGTGTCGTCGCCGGCCTCGCGCAGGCTCACGGGCACGCCCGCCACCAGCGGCTTGGCCGGCAGCTCGTTGTTGTCGGCCAGGTAGTGGCGCAGCGCGCCGGCCACGGTGGCCATCACCACGTCGTTGAGCGACACGCCGAAGTGCTTGGCGATGTACTTGGTCTCGGCCAGCGAGATGGTGCGGCCCGCGAAGGTGCGCTGGTTGGTGATCGAGACGTTGAGCGAGGTGCGCGGCGCGAAGAGGTTGAACTTCTTCGGCGCCGTGGTCGTGAGCTTCTCGGCCGCCTTCTCGTCGGGCTTGGCGAGCCCGCTGATGGCGCGCACGATGGCCGGCGCCATCTTGAACAGCTTGACGTACTGCTGCGCCGTGTTGCGCAGCGCGGCGCTCGCGAGCTCGGCCATGCCGAGCTGGTAGCCGCTGCCGCGCGGACGCGAGCGCGGCGGTTTCACCACGCGGCCCGTGGCCTCGAGGTCGAAGATGGCCTTGCCCACTTCCACGCCTGCCTGCCCATCGATGCCCGCGTGGTGCACCTTGGTGTAGAGCGCGACCTGGCCGCTCTTCAGGCCGTCGATGATGTAGAACTCCCACATCGGCCGGCTGCGGTCGATCAGCGAGGAATGCAGCCGTGCGACGTACTGCTGCAGCTGCCGGTTGGTGCCGGGCCGCGGCAGCGAGATGTGGCGCACGTGGTAGTCGAGGTCGATATCGTCGTCCTCCACCCACACCGGGTTGGTCATGTCGAAGGGCATCAGCGCGAGCTTGCGCGTGAACACGTCGGCCAGGTGGATGCGGCTGGCCATGAACTGCTTGGCGTCCTCGTAGAAGTCGCCCTTGTAGCCCTTGGGCAGGTCGAGCACGTTGAGCGAGCCCACGTGCATCGGCATCTCCGGTGTTTCCAGATGCAGGAAGGTGGCATCGAGACCGCTCAGGTGTTTCATGTGTTGTGTCTCCTAGGTCGTGGAATGCCGTCGCATTCGGCTTCGGCAGGATACCGTGCGGCCGCTGCGCCGGGGGGCCGCGCCCTTCAGTGTTTCCACCGGGGAGCGCACCCGGGTTTGCACCGAGCGATGTTCTGGGACCGGCCACGGGTAATGCGAAAGGTCCATCCGACCCGGGGCCTTCACGGTGCGTTCGTACACTGTGCCCATGACCTCTTCCCCCCGCCCGCAAGCGCAAGACCAAGACCCCTTCCTCTGGCTCGAGGACATCGACGGCACGCAGTCCCTCGACTGGGCCAAGGCCCGCAACGCCGAGACGGTGCAGCGCCACGCGCAGTCGGCGCGCTTCAAGCAGATCGAGCAGGGCCTGCTCGAGGTGCTCGACTCCGACGACCGCATCCCGATGGTCTACAAGGTCGACTCCCTTTACTACAACTTCTGGCGCGACAAGGCCCATCCCAAGGGCCTGTGGCGCCGCACCACGCTCGCCGAATACCGCAAGCCGCAGCCGGCCTGGGAGACGGTGCTCGACCTCGACGCACTGGCCGCGGCCGAGGGCGAGAACTGGGTCTGGCACGGCGCCGACTGGCTCTACCCCGGCTATGGCCGCTGCCTGGTCTCGCTCTCGCGCGGCGGCGCCGATGCCGACGTGGTGCGCGAGTTCGACCCGGTGCGCAAGGCCTTCGTCGAGGGCGGCTTCGCGCTGCCCGAGGCCAAGAACACGGTGGCCTGGAAGGACATCGACCACCTCTACGTGGCAACCGACTTCGGCCCGGGCTCGATGACCACCTCGAGCTATCCGCGCATCGTGAAGGAATGGAAGCGCGGCACGCCGCTGGCCGAGGCCGTCACGGTCTACGAGGCCGACACCGAGGACCTCTCGGCCTCGGGCTGGCGCGATGCCACGCCGGGCTTCGAGCGCGACTTCGTCTCGCGCGCCATCGACTTCTACGACAGCGAGACCTGGGTGCGCGCGGCCGACGGCACGCTCGCCAGGATCGAGGTGCCCGACGACGCGGTGGTCGACGTCACGCGCGAATGGCTGCTGATCGAGCCGCGCAGCGACTGGGAGGTGGGCGGCGCCAGCTACAAGGCCGGCTCGCTGCTGGCCGCGAACTTCGACGCCTACATGGCCGGCGCGCGCGAACTCACGCTGCTGTTCGAGCCCACCGACACCAGCGCGCTCGACAGCCATTCATGGACGCGTCATCACCTGATCGTGAACGCGATGCATGACGTGGTGAACCGCATCGAGGTGCTCACGCCGCCAGCGGACGGCAAGGGCCCGTGGCAACGCGAGAGCCTGGGCGGCGCGCCGGCGCTGTCGACCATCGCGGCCGGCGCCATCGACGAGGACGAGAACGACGACTACTTCCTCACCGTGAGCGGCTTCCTGCAGCCGACCACGCTCTACATCGGCACCCTGGGCCAGGGCGAGGCCGAGCCGCTCAAGCACAGCCCGGGCTTCTTCGACGCCTCGCGCTACACGGTCAGCCAGCACTTCGCGCGCTCGCTGGACGGCACGCGCGTGCCCTACTTCGAGATCGCGCCCAGGGACCTGGTGGCCAACGGCCGCAACCCCACCCTGCAGTACGCCTACGGCGGCTTCGAGATCTCGCTCACGCCCAGCTACAGCGGCGGCATCGGCCGCGCCTGGCTCGAGCAGGGCGGCGTGTACGTGGTGGCCAACATCCGCGGCGGCGGCGAGTACGGCCCGCGCTGGCACCAGGCCGCGCTGCAGCAGAACCGCCTGCGCAGCAGCGAGGACTTCGCCGCGGTATCGCAGGACCTGATCGCGCGCGGCATCACCTCGCCCGCGCACCTGGGCGCCATGGGCGGCAGCAACGGCGGCCTGCTGATGGGCAACATGCTCACGCGCCATCCGGAGCTCTATGGCGCGATCGTGAGCGAGGTGGCGCTGCTCGACATGCGCCGCTACACGCAGCTGTCGGCCGGTGCCTCGTGGATCGCCGAGTACGGCGATCCCGAAGTGCCCGAGGAGTGGGAATGGATCCGCCACTTCTCGCCCTACGAGAACGCGAAGCCCGGCGCCAAGTACCCGCCCTCGCTGTTCACCACCTCGACGCGCGACGACCGCGTGGGCCCGGTGCATGCGCGCAAGATGCATGCGAAGCTGGCCGCGCAAGGCCACGACACGGCCTTCTACGAGAACCTCGAGGGCGGCCACAGCGCGGCCTCGGACAACAAGCAGTCCGCCTTCATGGACGCGCTGGGCTACGCCTACCTCTGGGACCACATCGCCTGAGCGGCGACGCGCGTCAGCCGCTGTCGCGCAGCGACTCGCCCAGGCCGTAGGGCCGTTCGTCGCGCCACGGGGGCAGGCGCCGCTCGCGGCGCTCCAGCCGCTCGCGCAGCTCGGCGCAGGTCATCGGCCGGCCCGTGCTGTAGCGGCCATCCCGGCAGGGATCGCTGCGCCAGCGCTCGGAGCGGCGCAACGCCTCTTCGCGGTCGAGCTGGCGCAACAGCTCGCCGCAGCTCATCGCGCGGCCCTGGCTGTAGCGGCCATCGTGGCAGGGGTCGTGGACGGGCGGCGGCACGTCGAAACCCGACACCACCTCGGCCGCCGCGACCGAGGCGAGCATCAGCGACAGCGCCAGGACGATCGCCTCCGGCAGCAGGGTGGTCTGGACATGAAGGACATGCATGCGGTGCTCCTTGGCAGATGACCCGCGACCGCGGGCCTGACGCCAGCATCGACCGCCAACATGGAGCCAGCATTGCGTCGCGCGGGGTGCGCGCACGCAACACTCGCGCAATCCAGCCTCCCTACAGTGCGGCACGCCGGAGCTCCGGCGCCGCCCTGAAAGGAACACGCGCGTGCGCATCCTGCTGCTGGAAGACGAACCCGAAATGGCCTCGGTGCTGCTCACCGCGCTGCACCGGCGCGGCATCCTGGTCGACCATGCCGCGACGCTGGCCGACGGCGCGCGCCATGTCGAGGCCACGCCCTACGACGCGCTGGTGCTCGACCGCCGGCTGCCCGACGGCGACGGCCTCGCGCTGGTGGCGCGGCTGCGCGCCGCCGGCGATCCCGTGCCGGTGCTGATGCTCACGGCACGCGATGCGCTCGACGAGCGCGTGCGCGGCCTCGACGCGGGCGCCGACGACTACCTGGGCAAGCCCTTCGCGGTCGAGGAACTGCTGGCGCGGCTGCGCGCGCTGCTGCGGCGCCCGGCCGAAACCCGGCAGGAGCTGCTGCAGGTCGCGCGCCTGTGCTTCGACCTCGCGCACCGAGAAGCCAGCGTGGCGGGGCATCGCATGGAGCTGCCGCGACGCGAGCTGCTGGCGCTGGAGCTGCTGATGCGCCGCGGCGGCCGCACCGTGCTGCGCGAGGCGCTGGAACGCGCGGTGTTCGGCTTCGACGTCGAGATCCAGTCGAACGCGCTGGACACCCACGTCTCGCGGCTGCGCCGGAAGCTCGCGGACACCGGCGCCGGCGTGGAGATCTGCGGCATCCGCGGCGTGGGCTACCTGCTGCGGGCCGTGCCATGAGCACAGCGGCGAACGCGGCGCCCTCCTCACTGAAGCGCCGCCTGGTCCGCCGGCTGGTGCTGCTGCAGGCGGCGATCCAGCTGCTGGTGATCGGCGCCCTGGTGGCCACGGGGCACCTGATCAACTTCAGCTCGCTCGAGAACACCGTCGAGATACTGCAGGAGGCGGTGATGCGCGGGGCCGACGGCCGCCTCTCGATGCGCGCGACGCCGCGGCTCGCCGCGCTGCGCGAGGCGCAGCCGCCGCTGTGGTTCTCGGTGCGAGATCGCCAGGGCGGCCGGTTGGTCGAGGGCCGCATCCCGGACGAATTCGCCCACATCGGCGCCACGCTCGACGGCGTGGGGCAGGCCCGGCTGGGCTGGAACATGGGCGATCCGCCGCGGCAGTCGGCGCGCATGCGCTGGGTCGACTCCGCCGCCGGCCCGGTGCAGATCCTCACCGGCGCCGACAGCCCGATCACCTGGCGCAACCTCGGCCTGTCGCTGCTGCTGGTGCTGCTCGAGGTGGTGCTGCCGATCCTGGCGATCACCGTGGCGGCCACGCTGCTGGCCAGCCACGTGGTGGTGCGGCGCACGCTCTCGGGCCTGCACGCCATCGTGGCGCGCGCCGGCCAGATCGACGCCGAGCAGCGCGGCGTGCGCCTGCCGCTGGCCGAGGTGCCGGCCGAAGTGGCGACGCTGGTGGGCGCCTTCAACGATGCCCTGCAGCGGCTGGACGACGGCCATGCGCGGCAGGAGCGCTTCCTGGCCGACGCGGCGCACGAGCTGCGCACGCCGATCGCGATCCTCCACACGCGCATCGAGAACCTGGCCGAGGGCGCCGAACGCACGCGGCTGCTGGCCGATGCCGCGCGGCTGTCGGTGCTGGCGGGACAGCTGCTCGACCTGCAGCGAATGAAGGTCCATGGCACGGGACGCCAGCGCATCGACCTGGTGGCGCTGGCGCGCGAGGTGGTGGCCGAGATGGCGCCGCTGGCGCTCGCCGCGGGCTACGAGGTCTCGTTCGAGCCGCTGGCCGCGCGCGTGGAGATCGAAGGCGACCGCGACGCGATCGCGCGCGCGCTGGCCAACCTGGTGCGCAACGCGATCGAGCACGCGGGCGGCATGGGGGCCGTGACGGTGCGGGTGATGCCGCCGGGCGACATCGAGGTCATCGACGACGGCCCCGGCATCCCGGCCGCGCTGCGCGAACAGATCTTCAAGCCCTTCCACCGCGGGCATGCGACCGGGCCCGGCGCCGGGCTCGGCCTGAGCCTGGTGCAGGAGATCGCGCGCCTGCATGGCGGCGAGGTCACGGTGCACGACGCGCCGGGCGGCGGCGCGCTGTTCCGGCTGCGGCTGCGGCCCGGGCGAAGCGGCGAGGCGCCGGCATGAAGGCCGCGCGCCGCTGGCTGCCGTGGCTGCTGTGGCCGGCGCTCTACGCCGCGGGCCTGCTGGCCGCGGCGGCGGCCTTCGCGAGCGCGGCGCCGCTGGCGTGGTTCAACGCGGCCTACCTCTCGCTCGCGCTGGCCATCGCGCTGCTCGAACGCTGGCTGCCGCACGAGCCGCGCTGGCTCGCGGACGACGGCCAGACGCCCTGCGACCTGGCCCACACGCTGCTGACCAAGGGCGCGGCCCAGGTCGTGGCCGCGCTCGCGGCGAGCCTGCCGCTGGCCGGCGCGATGGCGCTGCGGCCCTCGGCGCACGGCACGGCCTGGCCCCTGCACTGGCCGCTGGCCGCGCAGGCGGTGCTCGCGCTCGCGGTGGTGGAACTGGGCCTCTACATCGCGCACCGCGGCGCGCACGAATGGCCGCCGCTGTGGCGCTTCCATGCGCTGCATCACGGCGTGCGGCGGCTGTGGGTGGCGAACACCGGCCGCTTCCACGTGGTCGACAGCGCCTTCAAGGCCCTGCTCGGGCAACTGCCGCTGTACCTGCTGGGCGCGCCGCTCGCGGTGTTCCTGTGGGTGGGCGCGGTGACGGCCGTCACGGGACTGCTGACCCACTGCAACATCGAGCTGCGCACCGGCTGGCTCGACCGCGTCTTCAGCACACCGGCGCTGCACCGCTGGCACCATTCGCGCTCGCCGGCCGAGGGCAACCGCAACTACGGCGAGAACCTGGTGCTGTGGGACCTGCTGTTCGGCACCTGGTACCGCCCGGCGCGGCGGCCGCCGGCGGACATCGGCATCGACGGCGAGATCGCGGCCGGCTTCCTGGCGCAACTGGCGCAGCCCTTCACCGCGTCGGGCACGCGGCGGATCATGGGCCTGTCACCGGTTCCTCGGCACAATGGTCCGCCGAGCCCCCCGGATGCCGGGGACCGGATCGGCAGGACATGAAGGCCCACGCATGAACCTCACCCTCGAACTGATCGGCGCTCCCACCGACGTCGGCGCCAGCGTGCGCGGCGCGGGCATGGGCCCCGACGCACTGCGCGTGGCGGGGCTGGCGGAGGCGCTGGTGCGCCAGGGCTTCGCGCTAGTCGACCGCGGCAACCTCGCGGGCCCGGCCACGCCCTGGGCGCCGCCGGCCAACGGGCTGCGCCATCTCGACGAGGTGATCGCCTGGAACCGCGCCGTGTACGCGGCGGTCGACGAGGTGCTGGGCGCGGGCCACGTGCCGCTGATGCTGGGCGGCGACCACTGCCTGGCGATCGGCTCGATCAGCGCGGTGGCCTGGCATGCGCGCAAGCGCGGCCGCAAGCTGCGCGTGCTGTGGCTCGACGCGCACTCCGACGTCAACACCGAGACCACCAGCCCCAGCGGCAACCTGCACGGCATGCCGGTGTCGTGCCTGCTGGGCCACGGGCCCGCGGTGCTGACCGGCTGGAGCGGCGAACGCGCGGCGCTGCCGCCCGAGGCGATCCGCTTCATCGGCATCCGCAGCGTCGATGCCGACGAGAAGGAGGCCATCCGCACGCTGGGCCTCCACGTGTTCGACATGCGCCACATCGACGAGCACGGCATGCGCACCACCATGACCGAGGCGCTGCAGGACGTGGACGAGGACACGCACCTGCACGTGAGCTTCGACCTCGACTGCCTCGACCCCAACATCGCGCCCGGCGTGGGCACCGGCGTGCGCGGCGGGCCGACCTACCGCGAGATGCAGCTGTGCATGGAGATGATCGCCGACACCGGCCGGCTCGGCTCGGTCGACGTGGTCGAACTCAATCCCGCGCTCGACGTGCGCAACCAGACGGCCGAGATCGCGGTGGAGCTGATCGAGAGCCTGTTCGGGAAGTCGACGCTGGTGCGTTAGGCCGCGGCGCGCGTGGCCTGCAGCGCGCGCAGATCTTCCAGCAGCAGCGCGAGCGGTGCCGCCAGCAGCGGCCGGGCCGCGTCGTCGCGCGACGCATGGCGCGCCGCGAGCCGCTCGAGCACCGAGAGATCGGGCGCCATGCCCTTGCCTTCGAGCGCATCCGCCAGCGCGGCGAGCGCGCCGGCCGAGGCGCGCGCGGCCTTCGCGGTCTCGTCGTGAGAGGCCGGCTGCTGCTGGCCGATCGCGCGGCCGAGCAGCGCCACGTCCTGCATCAGCCGCGCCATGGTGCGCGCGCGCTGCCGGTGCGCGTCCTTCGGCGCACCGACCGTGCGGTGGCGCCAGGGCCAGCGCGATTCGAGGTCGGCGCCGCCCGCCAGCACCGTGAGCCGCGCGAGCGCGGCGCGGGCGCGCTCGCCGTCGCCCTCGGCCGCGTCGCCCGCGGCCAGCGCCAGCAGCCGCTTCGCCATGCCGCGCAGCAGCGCCGCGCAGCCCGCGTCGAAGCGCGCGCCGGCCCGGTACTCGGCCGTCACCAGCGCCATCGCGAGCGCCACGCCCACGCCGATGCCCATCTGCGCCATGCGCAGCAGCGCCACCTGCAGCGCCGAATGGCCCGGCAGGCTGCCGGCCGAGAGAATGATCAGCGCCGCCACCGGCGCGCTGCGCAGCCCCGGCACGGCGGCGCCGACGAAGGCCAGCAGCAGCACGATCGCGAGCGCGTCGGCCTGCATCGGCACGCCATGGTGCGCGAGCCACACGCCCGCGAGCCCCGCCAGCGCGCCCGCGAAGGTGCCGCGCACGCGGTCCCAGCCGGCCTCGAGCGTGGAGCCGGCGCTCGGCCGCATCACGATCAGCACGCTCATCACCGCCCAGAAGCTCTCGGGCAGCCCGATCCCGCGCGACACGCCCCAGGCGATGGCCACCGCCGCCGCGAGCTGCGCCCCCGCGCGCCAGCGGCCGGGCTCGCGCAGGAAGGCCAGGCGGTCCGCGAACGGGAGGGTGGCCATGGGTCAGCCGCGGTTGGGCGACGAGGGCACCGGAAAGGTGGTGGCCGGGCCCGGGGTAGCGGCGGGTGCCGGCGGCGCGGGTTCGGGCAGGTCCTCGGGCTCTTCCGCGCCCGGCTCCTGGCCTTCGAGGAAGCGGTCGAGCAGCGCGAAGAAGCGGTCGTAGAAGCGCTCGTCGGTCAGCGTCTGGCTCGCCACCTTGACCATCGCGTCGTCGCTGCCCGTCAGCGGCAGCGACAGCGAGCCGAAGGCGCCCACGCCCAGGCTCGCCGAGTTGTTGACCTTCTTGAGGCCGTAGCGGTCCTGCAGCGCGGTCGCGAAGGCCACCGTGCTCTTCGGCCTGGCGCCCTTGCCGCCCCGGCCGCCCTCGGCCGCGCAGACCACGCGGAACTCGACCTCCACATGCACCTCGGCCGCGGGCTGGAAGCTCTTGCGGGCCGTGACCAGGTCGGCATTGGCGGCCGTGACCATGTAGCCCTGGCTCAGCAGCGCGCGGCGCGCGGCCTCGCAGGTCTGGGCCTCGGTGGCCTCGTAGCTGCGCGTATGGGTGGTGGTGGAGTCGAACTCCTCGGTGTCGTAGGAGACGCGGCGCGAGCCGCCGCTGCCGCAGCCCGCGAGCACCAGCGCCGACAGCAGCGCCAGGACGAGGACGGAAGGACGGGGGCGAAGGGAGATCGAAGGCAGGGTCGGCATGGCGTGGCGGATGCTAACCGGCGGGCTGCCGGCCCGGCTTCGAGCGCGATGAGCAGCCGCGCGTTCCCGGGGATCAGCCAGCGGTCAGGAAAGCACGACGACGTGGTGTGCCCGCGCGCGCGTGGCCGCGATCAGCCGCGCGTTCGGCGCATCGGTCTGCGCCACCCACGCGCGCGCCGCCTCGGCGCTGCGGCCGAACTGCTCGTGCCGGCGCACCAGCCGCGCCTCGCGCAGCGCATCGTCGATGTCCACGTACCAGACCTCGTCGAGCAGTGCGGCCGCGCCGGCCCAGGGCCCGCCGTCGTGCAGCAGGTAGTTGCCCTCGGTGATCACGAGTTGCGTCTCGGGCAGCACCGCGATCGCGCCCGCCACCGGCTCCTCGATCTCGCGCCGGAACTCGGGCGCATAGACGATGTCGCCGCCGAGCCGCTGTTCGCGCAGCCGCCGCAGCAGCGCCACGTAGCCGGCGCTGTCGAAGGTGTCGGGTGCGCCCTTGCGGTCGGCGCGGCCGAGCCGGCGCAGCTCGACGTTGGCGAGGTGGAAACCGTCCATCGGCACCACCTGCGCGCGCTCGGCGCCGAGCGCGTCGCGCAGCAGCGCCGCGAGCGTGGACTTGCCGGCGCCGGGGGCGCCGACCAGGCCGAGCAGCTTGCGCTGGCCGCCGGCCGTGAGGGACCGCAGACGCGCGAGGCTGTCGGCGGGGAGCGAGAGAGGAGGCTGCGAAGGGGAAATGCTCATCCCCCGAGCGTAGCCGCGCGCGCCGTCAAAAAAACATCAGGGATACAGGCCGCGCTCCTGGCGCGCCATCAGGATCCGCTCGCAGGCCACCGCGTAGGTCGCGGTGCGCAAGGTGATCTTGTGCTTGTCGGCCGTGTCCCAGATCTGGTTGAGGGCGTTCATCATGATGCGATCGAGGCGCACGTTGATCTCGTCCTCGTCCCAGAAGAAGGACGAGAAGTCCTGCACCCACTCGAAGTAGCTGACGGTCACGCCGCCGGCATTGCAGATCACGTCGGGCACCACCAGCACGCCGCGCTCGGCGAGGATGTCGTCGGCCTGCGGCACGGTGGGGCCGTTGGCGCCCTCGAGCACCAGCTTGGCGGTGGTCTTCTTCGCGCGCTCGGCCGTGATCTGGCCTTCGAGCGCGGCGGGGATCAGGATGTCGCAGCCGACGCTCCAGAAGTCCTCGTTCGGCACGATGTCGCCGCCGGCCTTGAAGCCGACCACGCCGTCGGTGCGCGAGATCGGCACCAGCTTCGCGAGGTCGAGACCCTTGTCGTTGACGATGGTGCCGGTGTGGTCCTGCACCGCGACGATCTTCGCGCCGGCCTCGGCGAACAGTTCGGCCGCGACCGAGCCCACGTTGCCGAAGCCCTGCACCGCGATGCGCGCACCGCGCAGGTCGAGGCCGAGGCGGCGCGCGGCTTCGCGGCCGGTGACGAACACGCCGCGGCCGGTGGCCTTGACGCGGCCCAGCGAACCGCCCAGGTGCAGCGGCTTGCCGGTGACCACGCCGGTGGCGGTGCCGCCGACGTTCATCGAGTACGTGTCCATCATCCACGCCATGATCTGGCCGTTGGTGTTGACGTCGGGCGCGGGGATGTCGGTGTGCGGGCCGATGATGATGCCGATCTCGCTGGTGTAGCGGCGCGTGATCTTCTCGAGCTCGTTCTGCGACAGCTTCTTCGGATCGACGCGGATGCCGCCCTTGGCGCCGCCGTACGGCAGGTTGACGGCGGCCGTCTTGATGGTCATCCAGGCCGACAGGGCCATCACTTCCTCGAGCGTGACGTCGGGGTGGAAGCGCACGCCGCCCTTGCCCGGGCCGCGGCTCATGTTGTGCTGCACGCGGTAGCCCTCGAAGTGGGCGATGGTGCCGTCGTCCATCTCGATCGGCACGTCGACGATCAGCGCGCGCTTGGGGCGCTTGAGGGTTTCGACCCAGCGGGCGAGCGGGCCCAGGTAGGGCACCACGCGATCGACCTGCGACAGGTAGGTGCCCCAGGGGCTGTTGGCCGTCGGCGCGACGAAGGAGAGTTTTTCGCTCATGAGAGTCCCTTGGTTGGAATGATGGGCGAACGATAGTCCCGTCCCGCGCGCCGCGCCATGGCTTATGCATGCCGCGACGGGCGGTTATGCAAGAGTCGCTTGACGCCCCCGCGCGGGGCTTTCCTGCTGCGGTGCGGCAGATGACGAAATCGTCATCAACGGGTTATCGATCGCCGGTTTGCGTTCCCTAGAGTCGGTGGCAAGGAAAGACGAAGACCACGCGGCCCACCGGCCCGCTTCGCTCCCACCGGGTTCAACCACCACGTCCCACCACTGAAAGGAACGACGACATGAAGACCTCGCAACACCGCACCGTCCGCACCACCCGCCTGCTGGGCACGGCCGCCTTCGCCGCGCTGCTGGCCGCCGCCGCCGCGCCGAGCTTCGCGGGCAACTACGCCGAGGGCGATCCGCGCCCCGCATCGTTCAGCTCGTCGACGACGCGCGAAGCCGTGACGGCCGAAGCGCGCCAATGGCTCAAGACCGCGCCCACGCAGGGCTACACCGACGGCACGCCGCAGCAGCAGGTGGCCACGGTGTCGGCCAACAGCCGCGCCGCGGTGGCCGCCGACACGCGGCTGTGGATGCAGTCGGGCCTGGCCGCGAAGCAGTCGGGTGAAGCGGGTGCCGACCCGACCCGCGCGGGCTATCGCCAGGCGCAGGCCGAATACACGCGGCTGCGCGCCAGCCCGGCCTACGGCGCGCTGATCGAGCAGCTCGATCGCCAGGCCGCCGCGCACGGCCAGAGCACGGTGCGCTGAGGTCGCGCGGTGGCGTGGCGCGACGGCGCTACGCCACCGTGCTCAGCAGGGCCGCATTGCCGCCCGCGGCCGCCGTGTTGACCGTCACGGTCTGCTCGGCGCAGAAGCGCGGCAGGTAGTTCGGCCCGCCCGCCTTGGGCCCGGTGCCGCTGAGCCCTTCGCCGCCGAAGGGCTGCACGCCGACCACCGCGCCGATGATGTTGCGGTTGACGTAGACATTGCCCACGTGGGCACGCACGGCCAGCGCCTGGGCGCGCGAATCGATGCGCGTCTGGATGCCGAGCGTGAGGCCGTAGCCGAGCGCGTTGATGCGCTCGATCACCTCGGCCGGATCGCTCAGCGCGCCCGAGCCCCAGCGCACGATCTGCAGCACGGGGCCGAAGATCTCGCTGCGCACGTCCTCGATGGCACCCACTTCATAGGCCGCCGGCGCGATCAGGGTGGACGATGCGTCGTCCGTTGCGGCTGGCGCCAGCACGCGCTTCGCTTCGCGGTCCAGCCGCGCCAGATGGCGGCGGATGTTGTCGGCCGCCTCGCGGTCGATCACCGGGCCGACATCGGTCGCGAGCAGCGCGGGGTCGCCGGCCGACAGCTCGGCCGCCGCGCCGCGGATCATCTCGATCGTGCCGTCGGCGATGCCCTCGTGCAGCACCAGGAGCCGCAGCGCCGAGCAGCGCTGGCCGGCCGAGCGGAAGGCGCTCTGCACGACGGCATCGGCCACCTGCTCGGGCAGCGCGCTCGAGTCGACCAGCATCGCGTTGATGCCGCCGGTCTCGGCGATCAGCGGGACGATCGGACCGTCCTTGCCCGCCAGCGCGCGATGGATGATCTTCGCCACCTGCGTCGAGCCGGTGAACACCACGCCGGCCACGCCGGGCGCGGCCACCAGCGCGGCACCCACGGTCTCGCCGGGACCGTGCAGCAGCTGCAGCGCGTCGGCCGGAATGCCCGCCGCATGCAGCAGCGCGACCGCTTCGCGCGCGATGGCCGGCGTCTGCTCGGCGGGCTTGGCGAGCACGGTGTTGCCGGTGGCGAGCGCGGCCGCGACCTGGCCCGTGAAGATGGCCAGCGGGAAGTTCCACGGGCTGATGCAGACCCAGGGTCCGCGCGCGGTGAGCCGCAGCTCGTTGCGCTCGCCGGTCGGGCCGGGCAGCAGCACCGGCTGCATCAGGCGCTCGGCCTCGTCGGCGTAGTAGCGCAGGAAGTCGATCGCCTCGCGCACCTCCGACACCGCGTCGCCCCAGGTCTTGAAGGCCTCCTTGACGAGCAGCGCGCACAGGCGCGGCAGTTGCGCCTGGAAGGCATCGGCCGCGCGGCGCAGCGCGGCGGCGCGCGTTGCCACCGGCGTGTTGCGCCAGGCGCGGGAGGCCGTCGCGCTCGCGGCCACGGCGCGCGCGGCGCTCGCGGGATCGGCCTCGGGCACGACCGGCACCGCGGTCGCGGCCAGCGCCGCGAACAGCGGCGCGCGCATGGCGTCGACCGTGAGGTCGAGCCCGTCGCTGTTGCGCCGCGCGGGCGCCGGGCCGTAGAGCAGCGGCGGCAGCGGCAGTTGCGGGCTCTCGCGCTCCAGCCACAGCGGCGAGACCAGCAGCGTGGCGATGGGCACGCCGGGGTCGCCGAGCTGGTTGACGAAGGAGGAGTTGGCGCCGTTCTCGAGCAGGCGGCGCACCAGGTAGGCCAGCAGGTCCTTGTGGCGGCCGACCGGCGCATACACGCGCACCGAGGCGCCGGTGTGCTTCATGACCTCGCGGTAGACGCCCTCGCCCATGCCGTGCAGCCGCTGCAGCTCGAACGGCGCGCCCTGGCGCTGCGCCATCTGCAGGATGGCCGCGATGGTGCCCGCGTTGTGGGTGGCGAACTGCGGATAGATCGCGTCGGGCGCGGCCAGCAGCGCCCGGGCGCAGGCCAGGTAGCTGACGTCGCTGTGGTGCTTGTGGGTGAACACGGGGTAGTGCGGCAGGCCGAGTTCCTGCGCGCGCTTGATCTCGGCATCCCAGTAGGCGCCCTTGACCAGCCGGCACATCAGCCGCAGGCCGTAGCGGCGGGCGATCGCGGTGACGTGCTCGATCAGCTCGAGCGCGCGCGTCTGGTAGGCCTGCAGCGCGAGGCCGAAGCCACGCCATTGCGGATGCTCGGCGGCGACACGGGCCGCGAGCGCGTCGAACACGTCGAGCGAGAGCTCGAGCCGGTCGACCTCCTCGGCATCGATGGTGAGGTTGAGGTTGGCCGCGGCCGCGCGCTCGCACAGCAGCCACACGCGCGGCACCAGCTCGCGCAGCACGCGCTCGCGCTGCGCGTCCTCGTAGCGCGGATGCAGCGCGCTGAGCTTGATCGAGATGCCGTCGTTGCGCTCGGGCGCGGCGGCGGGATCGGCGCCCTGGGCGATCGCGGCGATGGCGCGGGTGTAGCTCTCGAGGTAGCGCAGGGCGTCCTCGTCGGTGCGCGCGCCCTCGCCGAGCATGTCGTAGCTGAAGCACAGGGCGGACTGCTTGCGGTGCGCGGCACGGGCCTCGTCCATCGCCTCGGCGATGGTCTGGCCCAGCACGAACTGCCGGCCCAGCAGTTGCACCGCGCGCAGCGTGGCGGCGACCACGGTGCGCGCGCCAAGCCGGGCCATCAGGCCCGGCGGATGGTCGGCCTCCGGCAGGAAGCGCTTGGACATCGCGATCGCGGCCGACGACAGGCGCGACAGCGTGGAATCGGCCGCTCCCTCGAAATCGGCGCGGCCGAGCTGGTCGGCCGTGAGCGCGATGGCGGTCTCGGCATCGGGCACGCGCAGCAGCGCCTCGGCCAGCCGCATCAGCGCGAGGCCTTCGGCGCTCGAGATCGGGTATTCGCGCAGCAGGCTCTCCATGGCCCAGAACGGCGGCGGATGGTCGCGCACCGCCTGCACCCAGGGCGTGGCGACGGTCGAGGCCGCGGTCCAGTCGAGCGCACCCTCGAGCAGGGCGAGTCGATGGGCGACGACCTCGGGCTCGGGTCGGTAGGGGTCGGGCAGGCGCATGTCTTCTCCTTGGTTGGATTGGCTATGGTCCATGCCTCGATGGCGAATCTTTCACCAAAATTCGACGTCAATTCCGGATAATTCACCAGAACCCTTGCCATCCCACATTCCATGACCGACCTGGACCGCGTCGATCTCCGGCTGCTCAAGATTCTTCAGGAAGACGGCCGCATCACCAACCTCAAGCTGGCCGAGGCGGTGGCGCTGTCGCCGACGGCGGTGCTCGCGCGCGTGCAGCGGCTCACGCGCGAGGGCTTCATCCAGGGCTACGAGGCGCGGCTCGACGCCGAGCGGCTGGGTCGCGGCTTCACGGTCTTCGTCGAGGTGCTGCTGGACCGCACCACGCCGAACGTGTTCGACCAATTCAAGGCCGCGGTGCAGGTGCGCGAGGAGATCGTCGAATGCCACATGGTGGCCGGCGGCTTCGACTACCTGCTGAAGACGCGCATGGCCGACATGGCGGCCTACCGCGACTTCGCGGGCACGGTGCTGTGGCAGCTGCCGGGCGTGCGCGAGACGCGCACCTACGCGGTGATGGAGGAAGTGAAGAGCAGCGCGCGGATCCCGCTCGGGATCTGAGCCGCGCCGCTCAGGCCGCCTTCTTCGGCCGGCCGCCGAAGATCGCCGTGCCGATGCGCACCATCGTGCTGCCCGCGCTGACCGCCGCCTCGAGGTCGGCGCTCATGCCCAGCGACAGGGTGTCGAGCGCGATGCCCGCGTCGCGGATCTGGTCGAACAGCGCCGTCGCGCGCAGGAACAGCGCGCGCTGGGCCTCGAAATCGGGCGCCGGCTCGGGGATCGCCATGAGCCCGCGCAGCACCAGCTGTGGCAACGCCGCCACAGCGCGCGCCAGCGGCAGCGCGTCCTCGGGCGTCACGCCGGACTTGTTGGCGCCGCCGTCCACGTTGACCTGCAGGCAGACCTGCAGCGGCGGCAGGTGGGCCGGGCGCTGGGCCGAGAGACGCTCGGCGATCTTGAGCCGGTCGACGCTGTGCACCCAGTCGAACTGCTCGGCCACGGGCCGCGTCTTGTTGCTCTGCAGGGGGCCGATGCAGTGCCACTCGAGGTCCGCGCGCAGGTCGGCCAGCGCGGCGATCTTGTCCAGGCCTTCCTGCACGTAGTTCTCGCCGAAGGCCGCCTGGCCGGCGGCATGCGCCTCGCGCACCGCCTCGGGCCCGAAGGTCTTCGATACCGCCAGCAGCCGCACCGCGCCGGGCGCGCGGCCGGCGTCGGCGCAGGCCGTCGCGATCCGCTGCCGCACATGCTGGAGGTCGTCGCCAATCATCGTCATAATCGTCCAAATTCGTATCAAAACGTCACCGAAACCCGTTCGAGGAGCCCCGTGGACATCACCCAACTGCTCGCGTTCAGCGTCAAGAACAAGGCCTCCGACCTGCACCTGTCGGCCGGCCTGCCGCCGATGATCCGCGTTCACGGCGATGTGCGCCGCATCAATGTCGATGCGCTGGACCACAAGGCGGTGCACGCCATGGTCTACGACATCATGAGCGACACCCACCGCAAGCACTACGAGGAGTTCCTGGAAGTCGACTTCTCGTTCGAGATCGACGGCCTGGCGCGCTTCCGCGTCAACGCCTTCAACCAGGCGCGCGGGGCGGCCGCGGTGTTCCGGACCATCCCCTCGAAGATCCTCACGCTCGAGCAGCTGAATGCGCCGAAGATTTTCGGCGAACTCGCGCTCAAGCCACGCGGCCTGGTGCTGGTGACCGGCCCCACGGGCTCGGGCAAGTCGACCACGCTGGCCGCGATGATCAACTACCTCAACGAGAACGAGTACGGCCACATCCTCACGGTGGAAGACCCGATCGAGTTCGTGCACGAGTCGAAGAAGTGCCTGATCAACCAGCGCGAGGTCGGGCCGATGACGCTGTCGTTCTCGAACGCGCTGCGCTCGGCGCTGCGCGAGGACCCCGACGCCATCCTGGTCGGCGAAATGCGCGACCTCGAGACCATCCGCCTCGCGATGACCGCGGCCGAGACCGGCCACCTGGTGTTCGGCACGCTGCACACCTCGTCGGCCGCCAAGACCATCGACCGGATCATCGACGTGTTCCCGGGCGAGGAGAAGGAGATGGTCCGCGCGATGCTGTCGGAGTCGCTGCAGGCGGTGATCTCGCAGACCCTGTGCAAGACCAAGGACGGGATGGGCCGCGTGGCGGCGCACGAGATCATGTTGGGCACGCCGGCCATCCGCAACCTGATCCGCGAGGCCAAGGTGGCGCAGATGTACTCCACCATCCAGACCGGCCAGGGCCAGGGCATGCAGACGCTGGACCAGAACCTCACGGACCTGGTGCGGCGCAATACGATCTCCGCCGCGGAAGCCCGCAGCAAAGCGAAGATCCCCGAAAACTTCCCCGGCTGACCCCCCAGCCCTCCGGAGCCCCCATCATGGAACGCGATCAAGCCAGCCAGTTCATCAACGACCTGCTCAAGCTCATGGTGAGCCGCAACGGCAGCGACCTGTTCATCACGGCCGACTTCCCGCCCGCGATCAAGGTCGACGGCAAGGTCACCAAGGTCTCGCAGCAGGCGCTGGGCGCGCAGCACACGCTGGCGCTCACGCGCTCGGTGATGAACGACCGCCAGACGGCCGAGTTCGAGCGCACCAAGGAGTGCAACTTCGCGATCTCGCCGACCGGCATCGGCCGCTTCCGCGTCAACGCCTTCGTGCAGCAGGGCAAGGTCGGCATGGTGCTGCGGACCATCCCGGCCAAGCTGCCGACCATCGACGACCTGGGCATGCCGCAGGTGCTCAAGGACGTGTCGATGACCAAGCGCGGCCTGTGCATCCTGGTGGGCGCCACCGGCTCGGGCAAGTCGACCACGCTGGCCGCGATGATCGACTGGCGCAACGAGAACTCCTTCGGCCACATCGTCACGGTGGAGGACCCGGTGGAGTTCGTGCACCCGCACAAGAACTGCGTGGTGACGCAGCGCGAGGTGGGCATCGACACCGACAGCTGGGAGGCGGCGCTCAAGAACACGCTGCGCCAGGCGCCCGACGTCATCCTGATGGGCGAGATCCGCGACCGCGAGACCATGGAGCACGCGGTGGCCTTCGCCGAGACCGGCCACCTCTGCATGGCCACGCTGCACGCCAACAGCGCCAACCAGGCACTCGACCGGATCATCAACTTCTTCCCCGAGGAACGCCGCGCCCAGCTGCTGATGGACCTGTCGCTGAACCTGCGCTCGCTGGTCTCGCAGCGCCTGGTGCCGACCGAGGACGGCCTGGGCCGCGTGGCGGCGGTCGAGATCCTGCTGAACACGCCGCTGATCTCCGACCTGATCTTCAAGGGCGAGGTCGGCGAGATCAAGGAGATCATGAAGAAGAGCCGCAACCTCGGCATGCAGACCTTCGACCAGGCGCTGTTCGACCTGTTCGAGGGCCACGCGATCAGCTTCGAGGATGCGCTGCGCAACGCCGACTCGGCCAACGACCTGCGGCTGCAGATCAAGCTCAACAGCCAGCGCGCGCGCAGCACCGACCTGGCCGCGGGCACGGAGCACTTCGCGATCGTCTGAATTCGGGATCGGACAGCCGAACGCACGAGAAGGACAAAGCGCGCAGAAGTCGCAAAAGGAGAACCAAAAATTCTGGCTGTTCCTTCTGCGACTTCTGCGACTTCTGCGTAACCTTCGCGCCCTCTGCGTCCGGCTGTCCGCTTCCGCTTCGGTCAGTCGATCTGCCGCTGCCAGGCGGCGAACACGCCCGCCGCGAGCGCGACCACGGCGATCGCCGTGAAGCCGTCGAGCGAGGCCATGAAGGTGGCCTGCTGTTCGAGCGTGCGCCACAGGGTGCCGAGCGCCATCGCATGCGCCTCGCCGGCCGCATGGCCGAGCGCCGCGAAATTCCGCGTCAGCCCCTCGAGCGCCTGCATGAAGCCCGCGTTGCCGGCGTTGGCCGATTCGGCGAGCCGGGTCTCGTGCAGCGCGAGCCGGTGCTGCTGCAGCGCGATCACGCTCGAGGTGGCGAAGGAGATCGCGAGCTGCCGCACCAGGTTCTTGAGCCGGTAGCCGTGCGCGAAGTCCTCGGCCGCGAAGGGCCGGAAGGTGAGGTTCGCGACCGGCAGCACCACGAACAGCATCAGCAGGCCGCGCAGCAGCAGCGGGCCGACCAGTGCCTCGCGCCCCGACTGCGGCGTGACGCGCGCGAGCCAGGCGGACGCCAGCGCGGCGATCGCGAAGCCCGCGACGATCAGCCACTTCTTGCGCGCGAGGCGCGCCGAGTAGCGCAGGTAGACGAACACCAGCAGCCCGGTGGCGAGCGACATCGCGCCCGTGAAGTAACCGGTGTTGCCCACGCTGAAGCCGAGCCCGCCTTCCATCAGCCGCGGCAGCAGGTAGCTGAAGCCGGTCGACAGGTAGTAATAGACGACGTAGAGCGCGAGCCCGACGCGAAAGCCCGGCTGCCGCAGCGCATGCAGCCGCACCAGCGGCGCGGGATGGTGCCACTGGTGCCAGCCGAACCACGCGAGCCCCGCGAGGCCGGCCAGCGCCAGCCCCACGAGCGCGGGCGAACCGGTGAACAGCTCGAAGTGGGTGCGCGTGAGCACCACCTGCAGCGCCGCCTGCGCCAGCGCGAACACCAGGTAGGGCGCATGGTGCGGCGCGGTGCGCTCGTGCGGCTCCACGTCGCCGAGGTCGGGCAGCGCCCACAGCACCAGCAGGCCGATCAGCACCGCCGCCGGCACGGTGCAGCCGAACAGCCAGCGCCAGTCGAAGTTCGAGACCAGGAAGGCACCCGCCACCGGCGCCAGCGCGCCGCCGAAGACGATCAGCACCATGAAGGCCTTGAGCGCCCTGGCGCGGCGCTCGGCCGGCATGCCGATCTGGATCAGGATGCGGCAGGCGCCGAGCATCGGCCCCACGAAGTAGCCCTGCACGCCGCGCGCCAGCGCGAGCTGGGTGGAACTGTCGGACCAGGCGGCGCCGAGGCCGCCCGCGGCGAAGGCAAACATGCACAGCGCGAGGTAGCGGCGGTAGCCGAGCCGCTCGATCCACGCATGCTGCTGCAGGATGCCGAGCACCGCGCCCAGCGCGTAGGCGCTCGAGGCCCACACCAGTTCGTCGGGCGAGGCGTTGACGCCGCCCGCGATGTAGCTGGCGAAGAACGCGAACAGCGCGTTGTCGAAGTAGTCGACCGCCGTGACCAGCCCGATCGCCCAGGGCATCCACGCCATGGCCGAGAGGCCGTGCGGTTGCCGGGCGAGGGCCGGTGCGTTCATGACGCCGGACGCTCCGCGCGCCGCTGCGCGAGAGCCTCCTCCACCGGTTCGCCGGCCAGCCGGCGCTCGACGTAGTCGAGGTCGCGGCGCAGCTGGGCCTGCAGGGCCGCGGCTTCCTTGAGCTCGCGCCGCACCTGGGCCACGCGGGTGTCGAGCGTGGCGAGCTGCGCGCCCAGCGTGTCGCGCAGCGACTTGAGCGAGGCATTCGACAGCCGCGGCCGGCCGCCCTCGGCCGGCGCCTCCATCGGCTGGCGCAGCATCTCGGTGATGGTGGTGAGCGAGAAGCCCAGCGAGCGCATGCGCAGCACGCGCGCCAGCCGCTCGAGGTCGGCCGGTTCGTAGAGCCGGTAGCGGCCCTCGCTGCGCACCGGCACCACGATGCCCAGTTCCTCGTAGTACTTGAGCGTGCGCGGCGTCACGCCGAGCTGCGCCGCGGCATCGCGAACGGTGAGGGACTTGGGCGGGGGGGCCGGGGAGCTCATGGGTTGATTCTACTCCAACGTGTACGTTCACGTACAGGTTTGGGCCGGCACGGCCATGTCCCCCGAGTGCAGGCTGTCGCCGAATGGCTTTAAGCTCGGGCCCATGAGCAGCATCAACCCCCGCACCTACGAATCCGTTCCCGCGCAGACCGTCGCCTTCCTGGGCCTCGGCGTCATGGGCGGGCCGATGGCCGGCCACCTGGCCAAGGCCGGCCACGGCGTCACGGTCTACAACCGCACCGAGGCCAAGGCCCGGGCCTGGGTCGACGAGTTCGGCGCCCCCGGCCGCCATGCCGCCACGCCGCGCGAAGCGGTGGCCGGCGCCACCATCGTGTTCTGCTGCGTCGGCAACGACGACGACCTGCGCTCGGTGGTGCTCGGCGACGACGGCGCCTTCGCCGGCATGACGAAGGGCGCGGTCTTCGTCGACCACACGACCGCCTCGGCCGACGTGGCGCGCGAGCTCTCCAAGGCCGCGCTCGAACGCGGCCTGCAGTTCATCGACGCGCCGGTGTCGGGCGGCCAGGCCGGCGCTCAGAACGGCGCGCTCACCGTGATGTGCGGCGGCGACGCGGCCGCCTTCGATCGCATCAAGCCGGTGGCCGCGGCCTTCGCGCGCGCGGTCACGCTGCTCGGCGAGAGCGGCGCGGGCCAGCTCGCGAAGATGGTCAACCAGATCGCGATCGCGGGCCTGGTGCAGGGCCTGTCGGAGGCCATTGCCTTCGGCCAGCGCGCGGGGCTCGACATGCGGGCGGTGCTCGAGGTCATCGGCAAGGGTGCCGCCCAGAGCTGGCAGATGGACAACCGCGGCAAGACCATGATCGAGGGCAAGTTCGACTTCGGCTTCGCGGTCGACTGGATGCGCAAGGACCTGGGCCTGGTGCTCGACGAGGCCAAGCGCAACGGCGCGCGCGTGCCCGTGACCGCGCTGGTCGACCAGTTCTATGCCGACGTGCAGCAGTCGGGCGGCACGCGCTGGGACACCTCGAGCCTGATCACGCGGCTGAAGTAGCAAGCCCCTGGCTCACCCGGAAACGAACAAGGCCCCGTCGAGGGGCCTTGTTCGTTGGTGGGCGGAAAGACTTCAGCGGATCGGGCTGGTCGTCACGCCACCGGCCGGCGCGGGCGCCGGTGCCGGCAGCGGCTCCATCGGCGGCAGCGGCACGCGCGACGAGGTGCCGGGCTGCGGCTGCGAAGCCGGCGCCACGGGCGCGGGCGCGGACACGCCGGTGCCGCCGCGCTGCGCGCCGCTCAGGTCGGCCTCGCTCACCACCTCGACCACGCGCACCACCTTTTGCACGCCGGTCACGCTGCGCACCACCTCGGTCGCGCGGTCGGTCTCGCGGCGCGTGGCGATGCCCATCAGGTAGACCGTGCCGCGCTCGGTCACGACCTTGAAGGAGTTGGCGAAGATGTCCTTGGCATCGAGCAGCGAGGCCTTGACCTTGCCGGTGATGTAGAGGTCGTTGGAGCGGTCCTGGAAGGTGCTGGGCGCGCCCAGCGTGATTTCGTTGACCACCGAGCGCACGTTGTCGGCGCCGCGCACCACCTCCTCGACGCGGCGGCGGTCGGCCTCGTTGCCCACCGCGCCGGTCAGCAGCACCTGGCGGTTGTAGCTGGTCACGCTGACGTACATCTGGTCGTTGGCGATGTCGCGCACGCGGGCCGCGGCGCGCAGTTCGATGCCCTGATCGTCGAGCTGCGCGCCCGAGCTGCGGCGGTCGGTCGCCACCATGCCCACGCCCACCGCCGCCGCGCCGCCGACCACCAGCGGCACGCAGGCCGAGAGGCCCGCGACCAATGCCGCACCCGAGGCGAGTGCGAATACGAGGCGGTGCATGGCGCGAGGCGTCGAGGCGGTCTTCTGCATGTGTGATTTCCCTGGAATGGAGGTGCGAGACGGGCGCTGCCGCGAGGCCCTGGCCCGGGTTCGCGGCGAGTTTAGCCCAGCGGATTCGCCGCTCCGTTACGGCTTGTTGGTAGAAATGAAGACGGCCGCGGAGTTCCCGAGGGAACGCCGCGGCCCGCGCCGGATGCGGCCGCCGCCGCTTCTTCAGTTCGTCTTCAGCTCACGGCTTCGCGAGCGACAGCAGGAACACCTGCTGCGTCGGATCGCGCTGCAGCCGCTGCGCGTTGCGCGTGCTGGCGAACGCCACCTGCCCGCCCGCGGTCACGGGCCAGCTGTTGTTGCCGCGTGCCATCAGCAGCGTGCCGGGCTCCCAGCCGCTGTCTGGGCGGAACACCGCAGTCATCACGCGCCAGCGCCAGTCGGCCGAGCGCGAGTCGTACCAGACCGCGCGCACCGCACCGTCGGCATCGACGCCCAGGCGCGGCCGCTCGCTCATGGTCTTGTCGTCGGCGCCGACCACCACCGGCGCCGCGAAGGACCTGCCGCCGTCGCCCGAGACCGCGGCGCGCACCGAGAGGTTGCGCCCGCTCGCGGCGAGCTCCTTGCTCTCCCAGACCGCGACCAGCTCGCCCTTGGCGCCGAACGCGATCTGCGGATGGCGATCGGCGCGGTCCGAGGTGCCGATCTCGGCCGGCTTCGCGGCCCAGGCGCCACCGGCTTCGCGCACCAGCACCTGCACCTGCCAGTCGTCGGGCGTGGTGCCCTCGCCGTAGCTCGCGGCGCCGGTCCACAGCGGATCCTTGTCGCTGCGGTCGTCCTGCCAGGCCACGGCGACGCGGCCGTCGGCCGCCACCGCCACCGAGGGCAGCACCGAGGCCGGATAGCGCGGGGTGCGCGTGTCGCTGGCGATGCCGGGATCGGTCACCTTGCCGGCGGCCGACAGGTTGCGCGGCTGGACATCGGTGCCGATCTCCTGCGCCATGATGTCGAAGGCCTGATGGGCCGCGATCTCCTGCCATGCGAGCACGGGCTTGCCGCCGGCCGACAGCGCGATCGCCGGATGCTCGGCGCGTCCCTCGACCGCGCGCACGGTCACGGTGGCGTCCCAGTTGGCGCCGCCGTCGGCCGAATGCCGCAGCTTGATCTCGGGCCGGTGCGGCACCTGCACCGCGTCCTCCTCCCAGGCCACCCAGACCTCGTTGCCGCGCGCGGCCACGCGCGGAAAGCGCGCCTGGCCCTGGCCGCTGAGCGTGCGGCCCGCGTCGCGCCACACGCCCTTGGCATCGCGCTGGCGATAGACCACGGTGCTGCTCGAGGCGCCATGCAGCTCGGCCACGAAGTGCAGCGCGCCGTCGGCGACCGCGATGTCGGGGAAGCCCGCGAAGCCGCCGCGCGCACCCGCCACGCGCAGCGCGCCGTCCTCGGTGCCGGCATCGGCGGGAATCGGCGTCGCGGGCTTGGCCTCGACCGGCGCGGGCGAGACGAAGATCGGCGACACGGTGGCCTTGACCTCGTCGACCGACACCGGCGCCCAGGGCTGCGGCGTGCTCATGCCGCGCACCTCGGCGCGGTACCAGTCGGGCTTGTCGCCGGCAGCGATGTCGACGATGAAGCTCTCGGCATCGGTCTTGGGCTTGAAGCTCTTGAGCGGGCCGGCGCTCTTGCCGGGCGCGCGGTAGACGAACACGTCCAGGCCCGCGGCGCGGCGCACGTCGATGCGCAGGTGGCCGGCGGTGCCGGCCGGCACGAACACCTCGTCGCCGCCGATCGCGGTGTAGCCGCCGCCGCGCAGGTCGGTGGCGATCGAGACGAAGGGACCGTTCGGGTCGTACGAGAGGCTGGTGTGGCCGCGCTGCAGCGCCTGCACGATGGCACGCTCGTTGTAGGCCCTGGACAGCAGCTGCGTGGCCGGCATGCCGGGGTTCGAGATCGGATAGACCGTGCCCTCGCCGTCCCACAGCTCGCGCATGTGGCTGTCGCTCGCGCCCGCGATGCCGAAGCGGAAGCCCGCGTTCCACAGCTTCTCGGCATAGGCGTCGGCCAGCACGGTCTCGGGGCTCGGCGTGCCGTTCCAGGTCTCGACCAGGTCCACGCCCTGCACGTTGGCATAGGCATTGAACGAGCCGTCGGCATTGGTCTCGCCGTCGTTGGGATGCGCCACGGTCCAGTTCGCGCCCTGGCTGTGCGCGTCCCAGATCGACTGCTGCAGGTGCGTGAAGGGCTGGCGGTCGGCGCGCGCGGCGCCCTGCACGATCGAATCGACGCCGCCCTGCACCGTGGCGTGCGGGCTGCCGTTGGCTTCCTCGCCGCGCACCAGCAGCAGCGAGGGAGACTCCCAGTTCCAGTCGTAGTGCTGGTCGTAGGTGCGGTGGTCGGTCAGCGGCATGAACTCCAGGCCCATGCGCGTGCCCTGCCCGATCTGGTCGGCGATGCCGGTGTTGCCCGGACCCTTGTCGTCGTTGAGCTGGCGCGCCGCGCTGCCGTCGGACGAGTGGTCGTCGTGCACGTGCGTGTCGCCCTTGAGCCAGGTGCCGGCGGGGATCGACGGCGCGGCTTGCGTGAACTTCGCGGCGATGCGCTGCGCGGCCTTCACGGTCACGACGCAGCGCGTGTCGCCGCCCTCGCACGAGGTGCCCTGCCAACCCGCGAACACGAAGCCGTGCGCGGGCGTGGCGTTGAGCGTGACGGTGCTGCCTTCGGCGTAGTCGGCGCTGGCGCCGGTGCAGCTGCCGGGGCCGCAGGCCAGCCTGGCGTCGAGCGATTCGACGTCGCCGCTGCCCTCGACCGCGAGCGACAACGCGAAGCTCGCGGGCTGCGTGCCGCCGTCCTGGCCGTTGTCGCCTTGCGCGGGACCGCCGCCCGAGGGCGGCGCGAAGCCGAAGAAGCCGCCGCCACCACCGCTGCCGCCGCCGCAGGCACTCAGTGCCAGCACGCAGACGGCGCTCAGGGTGGCCAGCGCGGCGCGTGACGTGCGGCGCGTGGAAGGGGCCGATGACAGCCTGCCGCGGACCGCGGGCAGGGAGGGAAAGTTCGGGAGTTTCATGGGGGGCGGCGCGCCGGAGAGTTGAGGAGCGAGCGCGCTCGGCCGCGATGCTAGGAAGCCGTCATGTCAATCACATGAACTTTGTTCAACACATTTATGAAATCATTCTGAGAAAAACTCAGGCCCCGGCGCAGCAAAACGCATACCCCCGCGCGCCGGGGAGCGCCATGCGTGAAGGGTTCAGCTCGACGGCGACAGCACGTCGCTGTCGGGATCGCCGAGCAGCTGCGCGTCCACGCCGTCGCACAGGCAATGCAGCGCGAGCAGGTGGATCTCGTGGATGCGCGCGCCGCGCTCGTGCGGCACGCTGATCTGCACGTCGGTCTCGCGCAGCGCGCGGCCGATCACGCCGCCCGTGCCCGGCGCGGCCGAGGCGCCCGCGTTGGCATTGCCGAGCAGCGCCACCACGGTCATGTCGCGCTCGTGCGCCGCGTGCACCGCCGCGAGCACCGGGGCCGACTGGCCGCTGACGCTGAGCGCGAGCAGCACGTCGCCGGCCTGGCCGAGCGCGCGCACCTGGCGCGCGAAGCGGTCGCCGTCGACGGCATTCGCGCCGTCGGCCGCGGGGTCGGTGCTGTCGCCGGGCAGCGCGATGGCCGCGAGCTCGGGCCGCTCGCGCTCGAAGCGGCCGACGAACTGCGACGCGAACTGCGTGGCCAGCAGGCCCGACACGCCCGACCCGCAGGCCAGCACCTTGCCGCCGCTGGTCACGCACGCCAGGATCGCCTGCATCGCCTGCGAAATGGGTTTGCTCAGAATCGGGCCGGCCTGGTACTTGAGGTCGGCGCTGTCGATGAAGTGCTGCTGAATCCGTTGCTCGAGCATGGGGCGGGATGATAACTGCGGGCATCGCGGCCGAGCCGCGCCGCTCAGTCCGCGTCGAAGGCCGCGCGCAGCCAGGTGATGCGTTCCTCGACCAGCACCACGTCGAAACGGCACGGCGGCGGCTCGCGCAGACGCGCGAGATAGTGGCGTGCCGCGAACACGATGCGCCGCTGCTTGGCCGCGGTGATGCTGCCGGCCGCGCCGCCATGGCCGCCCGAGCTGCGCTGGCGCACCTCGACGAACACCAGCGTGCGGTCGCGCGGATCGCGCATGATCAGGTCGATCTCGCCGCCGCCGCGGCCCGGCGTCCGATAATTGCGCGCGACCAGCCGCAGCCCCGCGCGTTCCAGGTGCGCCAATGCGGCGTCCTCGGCCGCGTCGCCGCGGCCCTTGGTCGTGACGGCCGATGCCGTCGTCGTGGTCTTCATGACCGCTCCCTGTTCCCGTTTGTTCTTGTGTCGACGTCCCTCGGAGAAAAGCGCTTGGCCTCACTCGCACCCGCCTCTTTCGGTGCCGCCCTCGGGGCCGCGCGCGACGCCGCCGGTGCGCAGCATTATCCGCAGGGCACCCTCTACGTGGTCGCCACGCCGATCGGCAACCTGGCCGACATCACGCTGCGCGCGCTGCACGTGCTGCAACTGGTCGACGCCATCGCCTGCGAGGACACGCGCCACACGCAGAGCCTGCTGCGTGCCTACGGCATCGACCGCCCCGGCGCGCAATTGCTCGCGCTGCACCAGCACAACGAGGCCGAGGCCGCGCAGGCCGTGGTCGCGCGGCTCGCGCAGGGCGAGCGCATCGCCTACGTCAGCGACGCCGGCACGCCGGGCGTGAGCGACCCCGGCGCGCGGCTGGTGGCCGCGGTGCATGCCGCCGGCCTGCGCGCGCTGCCGCTGCCGGGCGCGAGCAGCGTCACCACGCTGGTCGGCGCGGCCGGGCTGGTCTCCGATGGCAGTGGCGACAGCGCGAGCAGCGCCTTCGTGTTCGCGGGCTTCCTGCCTAGCAAGGCCGGCGAGCGCGACAGCGCCGTGCAGGCGCTCGCGCGCGAGCCGCGCGCCGTGGTGCTGCTCGAGGCCCCGCACCGCATCGAGCCGCTGGCGCGCGCGCTGGCCGTGCTCGGCGAGCGCCGCGTCACCGTGGGCCGCGAGCTCACCAAGCAGTTCGAGGAGATCGCGACGCTGGCGGCCAGCGCCCTGCCCGGCTGGTTCGCGGCCGAGCGCGACCGCACGCGCGGCGAGTTCGCGCTGGTGCTGCATCCGGTGGCGGTGGCGGCCGACGACGGCGCCGAGGGCGAGCGCGTGCTGCGCCTGCTGCTGGCCGAGCTGCCGGTGAAGACCGCCGTGAAGCTCGCGGCCGAGATCACGGACGCGCCGCGCAACACGCTCTACGACATGGCGCTGCGGATCCGCAACGCATCGGACGAAGACGCCGACTAAGCGCGCTTCTTGAACAGCGCCGAGGCCCCGCTCGCCGTGGCCACCTCGGCCGCCGCCTGCATCAGCGTGGGCCCGAGCGTCTCCATGCGCTGCGCCGTCAGCCGCACCGCGGGGCCGGCGATGGTGATGACGCCGATCGCCGGGCCGGTGGGGCCGAAGACCGGTGCCGCCATCGCGGTCATGCCCGGTGCGAACACCTCGTTGATCAGGCTGAAGCCGCGCTGGCGCGCCGCCTTCACGTAGACCATCACGGCCTTGAGCGTGGTCGGCGCCTTGGGACCGAAGTCCTCGGGCTTGCCCAGGCCCTTCTTCGCGACCAGCGCCATCGCGTCGTCCTCGGGCAGGGTCGAGAGCCAGGCATGGCCGGCCGCGCTGCACGACAGCGCCACCGACAGGCCCATGTCCGGGTCGTAGCGCAGGCCGTGGGTCGCGCCCTGGGCCTTGGCCACGAAGGTGAGTTCGTCGCCGTCGACCACCGCGAGGCGCACCAGCTCGCCGGTGGCCTTGGCGAGCTGGTCGAGCAGCGGCTGCGCGACGTCGACCACGCCCGAGTTGCTGAGGAACGAGAGGCCGATCGACACCAGCTTGATGGTCAGCACGTAGTGGCCGTCGCGCTGCTCCTGTCGCACGTAGCCGTAGCGGATCAGTTCCGTCAGCAGGCGGTGCGAGGCGCTCAGCGGGATCTGCAGATCGCCCGCCAGCAGGGACAGGGGCACGCCCTCGGGATGGGACGCCAGATATTCCAGCACCCTGAAGCTGCGTCCCAGCATTTCGCTCATGTCAGTACTCCCGGTTCATGTCGCGGACCGATGCGACAGCCGAACTCTAGCAGAACAAGGGAAGGGATTTCCATAGTGGAAAGATTTTCCGATTCAATACAGAATCCGCTCCATCGCTTCGGCCCTGCCGACTTCCGTCCCTCCCTGGAGCCCTTCCGTGAAACTTCTCCGCACCTTCGCCCTCGCCAGCCTCTGCATCGGCCTCGCCGCGCCCGCCCTGGCGCAGCAGGAACGCACCATCCGCTTCGGCCACCTCAACAACACCGACCATCCGGTGAGCCTGGGCGTGAAGCGCTTCGCCGAGCTGCTCGCGGCCAAGAGCGGCGGCAAGATGAAGGTGCAGGAGTACCCGGCCAACCAGCTCGGCAACGAGATGCAGCAGCAGTCGGCGCTGCAGGGCGGCGTGCAGCAGATGTCGGCGCCCGCGACCACCTCGCTCGCGGGCATCGTCAAGGAGTTCGGCCTGGTCGACTTCCCGTTCGCGGTCGCCAGCTTCGAGCAGGCCGACCAGCTGCTCGACGGGCCGCTGGGCCAGGCGCTGATCGCCAAGCTGCCCGAGAAGGGTCTGGTGGCGCTCGGCTACTGGGACCTGGGCTTTCGCAACGTGACCAACAGCAAGCACCCGATCGCCAGGGCCGAGGACCTGCAGGGCCTGAAGATCCGCGTGATCCCGAACCCGGTGTTCCTCGACACCTTCAAGGCCTTCAAGGCCAACCCGGTGCCGATGCCCTTCGCCGAGCTCTACGGCGCGCTCGAGTCGAAGGCGGTCGACGGCCAGGAGAACCCGTTCGCCGTGATCCTGTCGAACAAGTTCTACGAGGTGCAGAAGTTCGTGAGCGCGACCAACCACGTGTACGCGGCCAACATCGTGCTCGTGAGCAGGAAGTTCTGGGACCAGCTCTCGCCGACCGAGCAGAAGTGGATGCGCGAGGCCGCCGACGAGGCGCGCGGCTACCAGCGCCAGGCCAGCCGCGCCGCGGCGCAGAAGGCCGTGGGCGAGCTGCAGGCCAAGGGCGCGCAGTTCAACGAGGTGGCGCCGAAGGAGCAGGTGCGCATGCGCGAGATCGCGCAGCCGGTGATCGACAAGTTCGCGGCCCAGTACGACCCCGCCATCGTCAAGCTCTACAACGACGAGCTCGCGCGCATCCGCGGCGGCAAGCAGTGAGTGCAAGGGAACCGCGAGCATCCATCATGAAGTTCCTCGTCCTGCACGGCCCCAACCTCAATCTCTTCGGCCGCCGCGAGCCGCACATCTACGGCCGCACCACCCTGGCGGAGATCGACGCGCGCATCGACAAGCTCGCGCGCGAGCTCGACATCACGGTGGCGACGATCCAGTCCAACCACGAAGGCGCGCTGGTCGACTTCCTGCACCAGCACATCGACGAGGCGCAGGGCGCGCTGGTCAATCCCGCGGGCCTCACGCAGCACGGCGTGCCGCTGCACGACGCGATCAAGGCCATGCCGTTCCCGACCATCGAGGTCCACATGTCGAACATCGCGGCGCGCGAGGCCTGGCGCGCGCACTCGATCATCTCTCCGGCCGTGCGCGGCACGGTGCAGGGGCTCGGTCCGCAGTCCTATCTCGCGGCGCTGCGGGCGCTGGTCGAGATCGTGCGCGACGCCAGGCAGTGAGCCCGCGCGTGCGCCCGTGCACGGCGCACGCCCCCCGACCGGATTGAAGAGGACGACATGAATCGATGGATCGATCGCGCCTGCCGCGTGGTGGAGGCGCTGATCGCGACCTTCCTGGCCGCGATGGTGGTGCTGGTGTTCGGCAACGTGGTGCTGCGCTACGGCCTCAACTCGGGCATCACCGTGTCCGAGGAGGTCTCGCGCTGGCTGTTCATCTGGATCACCTTCCTGGGTGCGCTGGTGGCGCTGCGCGAGCATGCCCACCTCGGCGTGGACATGGTGGTCGGCAAGCTGCCGCCGCTGGGCCGCAAGCTGTGCCTGGGCGCCAGCCACCTGCTGATGCTCTACATCCTGTGGCTGCTGTTCCAGGGCAGCCTGGCGCAGACGCGGATCAACTGGGACGTGGAGGCGCCGGTCACCGGCGCCTCGATGGCCGTGGTCTACGCCTCGGGCCTGGTGTTCTCGGTGCTGGCCGCGGCGCTGCTGCTGATCGAGCTGCTGCGCCTGGTCACGGGCCGGCTCGCCGACGACCAGCTGGTGGCGATCCAGGAATCGGAAGAAGCCGCCGCGCTCGCGCAGGTGCTCGACCACGAACGGGAGCGCCGCGCATGACGATCGCCGTCTTCCTCGGATCGCTGCTGCTGGCCATGGCGCTGGGCATGCCGATCGCCTTCGCGCTGCTGGCCAGCGGCGTGGCGCTGATGTGGCAGCTCGACCTGTTCGATGCCCAGATCCTGGCGCAGAACCTGATCGGCGGCGCCGACAGCTTCCCGCTGCTGGCCGTGCCCTTCTTCATGCTCGCGGGCGAGATCATGAACGCGGGCGGCCTGTCGCGCCGCATCGTCGCGCTGGCGCTCGCGCTGGTGGGCCACGTGCGCGGCGGCCTGGGCTACGTGACGATCATGGCGGGCTGCCTGCTGTCGGCGCTGTCGGGCTCGGCCGTGGCCGACGCTGCGGCGCTGACCGCGCTGCTGCTGCCGATGATGGTCTCGGCCGGCCACGACCGCGCCCGCGCGGGCGGCCTGATCGCGGCCACCGGCATCATCGGCCCGGTGATCCCGCCGAGCATCGGGCTCGTGATCTTCGGCGTGGCGGCCAATGTCTCGATCTCCAAGCTCTTCCTCGCGGCGATCGTGCCCGGCCTGCTGATCGGCGGCGCGCTGTGGATCACCTGGGCCTGGCTGGTGCGGCACGAGAGGATCGAGCCGCCGCCGCGCCAGTCCGGCCGCCAGATCGCCAGCGCCGCGCGCGAGGCCGGCTGGGCGCTGATGCTGCCGGTGATCATCCTGGTGGGCCTGCGCATGGGCGTGTTCACGCCCACCGAGGCGGCCGTGGTGGCCGCCGTCTACGCGCTCTTCGTGGCCACGGTCATCTACCGCGAGCTGCGCTTTCCCGATCTCTACAAGATCTTCGTGAGCGCCGCCAAGACCAGCGCGGTCGTGATGTTCCTGATCGCCGCCGCGATGGTCAGCGCCTGGCTGATCACGGTGGCCGACCTGCCCGCGAAGGTGGTCGCGCTGCTCGAGCCCTTCATGGGCAACAAGATCTTGCTGATGATCGCGATCATGCTGCTGGTGATGGCGGTGGGCACCGCGATGGACATGACGCCGACCATCCTGATCCTCACGCCGGTGCTGATGCCGGTGGTGGCGGCGGCCGGCATCGACCCGGTCTACTTCGGCGTGATGTTCATCATCAACAACTCGATCGGGCTGATCACGCCGCCGGTGGGCGTGGTGCTCAACGTGGTGGCGGGCGTGGGCCGCATGCGCATGGACGAGGTCACGCGCGGCGTGCTGCCCTTCATGGCGGCGGAGTTCGCGATCATGTTCCTCATGGTGCTGTTCCCCCAGCTGGTGACGGTGCCCGCCAGATGGTTCGGCGGCTGATGCGCGCGCCCACCCTTCGGCCCGCGCGCTGCCGGCTGCGCGCGCTGTGCGCGGCGCTCGCGCTCTTCGTTCCGCTGGCGGCATCGGCGCAGGACCCGGCGCGCGACGTGCTGCCCGAGCAGCTGCAGCCGCGCGCCTTCGTCGGGCCGACCGGCCTGGTGCGGCTGGGCCCGCGCGTGCTGTTCTCGGCCTTCCACGTGACCACCGGGCAGGAGCTCTGGAGCAGCGACGGCACCACCGCCGGCACCGTGCTGCTGAAGGACATCCGCCCCGGCTTTCGCGGCGCCTTCCCGAGCTGGCAGACGCGCTTCGGCGCGCACGTCTACTTCACCGCCACCGACGGCGAGCACGGCCTCGAGCTGTGGCGCAGCGACGGCACCGCGCGCGGCACGCAGCGCGTGACCGACCTCAACCCCGGCGAGGCCGACGCCATGCCGGCCGAGCTGACGGCCTGGCGCGACGCGCTGTACTTCGTCGCCAACGACGGCCGCCACGGCTTCCAGCTCTGGAAGACCGGCGGCGATGCGCGCAGCACGCGGCGCGTGTCCTCGGTCGACGCGGGGCCGGGCGCGGTGGTGCGCCAGCTCACCCCGGCCGGCCGGCGGCTGTTCTTCACCGCCACCAGCCACGCCCATGGGCACGAGCTGTGGGTCAGCGAGGGCACGCCCGAGACCACGCGGCTGGTGAAGGACATCCGGCCCGGCGCGGAGGACGGCAACCTCGAGAACCTGGTGGCGACCGGCGAGCGGCTCTGGTTCACCGCGAGCGACGGCCGGCATGGCATCGAGCTCTGGACCAGCGACGGCAGCGAAGCCGGCACGCGCATGGTCAAGGACATCCGCCCCGGCGAGGCCGCGTCGCGGCCCGCGCATCTCACGGCCGTGGGCGCCACGCTCTACTTCGCGGCCGAGGACGGCACGCACGGCATCGAGCTCTGGCGCAGCGACGGCACCGAGGCCGGCACGCAACTGGTGAAGGACATCCGCCCCGGCGCCGCGAGTTCGGTGCCCGGCCCGCTCGCGGCCTTCGGCGGCCGGCTCTACTTCGCCGCCACCGACGGCGAGACGGGCGCCGAGCTCTGGACCAGCGACGGCAGCGCGGCCGGCACCCGGCTCTTGAAAGACCTGGGGCCGGGAGCCGGCAGCGGCTCGCCCGCGCGCTTCGCGCAGGCCGGCGGCCGGCTGTGGTTCTCGGCGAACGACGGCGTGCACGGCGTGGAGCCCTGGTCCACCGACGGCAGCGCGGCCGGCACGCGCCTCGCGGCCGATGTCGCGCCCGGACCGCGCCATGCGATGCCGCTGGGCTTCGTCGCGCTCGGCGGCGCGGTGCTGTTCGTGGCCGACGACGGCCTCGGCAACGAGCGCCTGTGGTCGCGCAGCACGAAGGGCGGCGCGCGCCGCGCCACATTGATCGGCGATCCGCTGCGCGAGCGGCTGCGCTGAGCCGCGCCGGCTCGCCGGCTCCTTTCCCGCGCCAACGAAAAAAGGCCCCGGTTCGCACCGGGGCCTTCTTGCATCGCGCGCGGGCTCAGTACACGACGATCTTGCCGGTCGGTCGCGCGCTGTGGCAGTCGTTGTAGAAGTACTCGCCGGGCGTGTCGAAGCGGTGCTGCGCCGACTGGCCCGGTGCGAGCTTGAAGTCGAAGCGGCCCTCGAAGAACTGCGTGGCGCAGTGCAGGTTGGCGTTGCCGGCGGGGTTGGTGAAGGTCACGGTGGTGTTCGCGGGCACGCGCATCCAGGTCGGCGTCATCGCGTTGACCGCGGTGCTCTCGCTGGTGCCGGGCGCGTTGGCCGCGGTCTGCACGCGCGCGAGGAACACGGTGTTGGGCGTGGGCAGCGCCGCGCCTTCCACCGCCTGGCCCGACACCGGCCGGCGCACCTCGGGCGGCTTCGGCGTGGCCGCCGGCGCCACCGTGCCGCCGACCTTGAAGGCCCAGAGGTAGTCGCCGCGCGGCGCCGAGTCGCCGTAGGGGATGCTGGTGCCGCCCGCATACACCGCGATGTACTGTTCGCCGTCGACCTCGTAGGCCACCGGGCTCGCGGCGATGGCCGCGCCGGTCTGGAAGCGCCACAGCTCGCTGCCGTCGCCCGCGTCGAGCGCGAGCAGGTTGCCGTCGGGCTGGCCGATGAACAGCAGGTCGGCGGCCGTGCTCAGGATGCCGTTGCCGTGCGCCAGCGAATAGGGCATGGGCTTCTTCCACCTGACCAGGTTGGTGCTCGGGTCGACCGCCACCACCGCGCCCGTCATGTAGGTGCCCGGCGGGCGCAGGCCGTTGCTCGACTCGGTCAGCGAGTGCGCGGCCGAGACGTAGCCCATGCCGGTGTAGACCAGGCCGGTGCGCGGGCTGAAGGACTGGTGGTTCCAGTTGGCGCCGCCGCCGTGGCCCGGGATCGACAGCAGCGGCACGTCCCAGTGCGCGTCGTAGAGGCAGCCCTTGAGGTAGTTGGGCACGGCGCGGTTCGGGTCGCCGGGGATCGCGGTGCCCAGCGGCTGGTCGACGATGCAGGTCTCGGTCCAGGCGCCCTGGCGCGGGAAGGGCTGGGTCGGCCAGCTCGCCTGACGGGCGTCCTGCTTGACCGGCATCTCGTCGATGCCCAGCGGCGCGCTGCCGTCCTTGCGATCGAGGATGTAGTACATGCCGGTCTTGCTGCCGTAGATCACGACCTTGCGCTCCTGGCCCGCGATCCTCACGTTGGCCAGCACGGGCGACATCACGTTGTCCATGTCCCAGATGTCGTGGTGCACCGACTGGAAGTGCCACTTGTACTCGCCGGTCTTGAGGTCGAGCGCGACGATCGAGTTGGCGAACAGGTTCAGGCCCGGCCGCGTGGAGCCGTTCTGCGAGGAGCCGCCGCGCACGTTGCCGAAGGTCCAGTAGACGAGCCCCAGCTCGGGATCGACCGCGGGATGGATCCACGGCGTGGCGCCGGTGCGGTCCGACTCGGGCGCGCCGCCCCAGGTGTCGTAGCCGCGCTCGCCCACGCGCGGCACGCCCCAGAAGGTGGAGAGCACCTTGCCGGTGGCCGCGTCGGCCGAGAAGGCGGCGCCGCGGTTGCCGTCGTTGGTGCCCACGTACAGGCGCTTGTCGTGATAGACCAGCGCCACCTTCTGCACCGCGCCCTGGTAGTCGGCGTCGGTGGCGCTGCTCGGGTACTGCTTGATCCAGACCGGCTTGCCGGTGTTCGTGTCGAGCGCCACCAGCCGGTTGCCCGTGGCCACGGTGTAGACCAGGCCCAGGTCCTTCGCGACCGCCGCGCCGCGGCGCGTGATCGCGCCGTAGGGCGTGGTCCATTTCCACTTGGTGACCCCGGTCTTGCCGTCGACCGCGATCAGGTTGCCGAGCGCCGACTCGATGTAGATCACGCCGTCGACCACCACCGTGGTGCTCTGGCTGTTGCCGGTGTTGGTGCCGCCCTCGATGCGGTTGAGCCAGGCGCCGCCGAGCTGGCCGACGCGCGCCTTGTCGATCTTCGCGAGGCTCGAGTAGTTCTGGTTGCCGAGGTTGCCGCCCACCTTGGGGAAGTCGCGGTCGCCCGCGGTGCAGCAGTCGGCGAGCGCGGCGGCCGAGGGACCGGCCGCGGGCGGTGCCGGCGGCGGGGCCGGCGGGTTGGATGCCGGCGGGGGCGCCGAGAACCAGGGGAAGGCGCCGCCGCCCGAGTCGCCGCCGCCGCAGCCGGCCAGCAGCAGGGGTGCGCCGATGGCGCCGCAGGCGAGCAGCGTCGCTGCCAGTGATGTGAGTCGCATGGTGAAGATCTCCGCTCCGAAGAAAAGGTTGTCCGCGATGGGAAGGAGGAACGCGGCGCGCAGGGCTGCGCGCACGGCGCCAAGGCACCGTGCGGGCCGCGAGGCCGGTCGGGTCAGCTCAGGGCGTGGTGCAGAAGGGCGTCAGGCCCATGGCCGACTTCACGCCCTGCACCACCAGCTTCTGGAACTGGTCGGCGCCGGGTCCGGTCGAGCTGGCGCTGAACGAGTGGTCGTTGTGGCCCAGCGTGCTGAGCCAGGCGCGGCCGCCGTCGTAGTACTGGCACCAGGCCACGGGATGGAAGTCCGCATGGCCCGGATGCGGCGGCGAGGTCAGCGGCTTGAGCGTGGAGGTGTCGACCTTGGCGAGGAATTTCACGTTGGTCGGGAAGGGCGCGAGGTTGTACCACTCGTCCTGGAAGGTGAAGCGCCTGGGCAGGTCCACGGTGGAGGGGTCGTCGGCAATGATCTCGACGTCGCCCGAGCGGTTGGGCCCGTGGTTGTAGAAGTTGGCGTTGCCCAGCAGGCCTTCGTAGTAGGGCCAGTTGTATTCGGCGCCGAAGGCGTTGTGCAGCCCGACGAAGCCGCCGCCGCGGCGCATGTAGTTGCGCAGCGCGGTGCGCGCGGCATCGTTGCTGGTCGTGACCGCGCCGTTCCACAGCGTGTCGCGGTTCGAGCTCGCGAAGATCACGGCCTTGTAGTTGTTGATGCGGCTGCCGAGCACGGCCACGTCCTCGGTCCAGTCGGCCGCGATGGCCGCGTCCTTGAGCATGCGCACCAGGCCGGCCTGCATCACGTTGTCGGGATTCATGACGGGGTTGAGGCCCGGGCCCATCGGCGTGCCGAGGTTGGCGTGGCGCGGCCCGGCGGTGCGCGAGTAGATCAGCACGCGGTCGGGCGTGGTGGCGAAGGCGCCCCAGTCGTTGTAGCACTTGGGGTCGGTGCCGCGGCAGACGTTGTAGTAGGTGTCGAAGCTGTTGTCGGGCGCCTCGGCCACGGGATCGGTGGGCCGGTCGTCCACCGGTTCCTCGGGCGCAGCGGCCGGCGGCGGCGGTGGCGGCGCCACCGCGATCGGCACGAAGCCGCCACCGCCGCCGCTGCCGCCGCCACAGGCGGTCAGGACCAGGGCGAGCGCCGCGCTCGACACGAGGCCGAGGGTCAGGGAATGAGCTGGTTTCAACGAAGTCTCCTACTTGTAGTCGTGGCCGGGACCGCGCGGGCGCGCCCTGCCGGGATGGCTCGACTGCTTCCGATGGCCGGGGAAGCAGCCGACGAAGCACCAAGGAATGCCGGCCTCAGACGGGAAGGAAAGCGACGCCCTGCTTCGATCGGGTGCGGCAGGCCGCCCTCCCTCGGCGAGCGAAGGAAGCTGCGGTTGCGACGACGGAAGCAGGCGCGAAGGACGCGCGGGGCGCGGGCGAACGCTCAGGACGGCGCGTTCGGCACGCGCCGCAGATCGGACACGGACAACGGACGAGGCAGTGGCACGGATCGTCTCCAGGACTGGGAGTCGGGGCCGAAGGGCCCGCTGGGAGGAATCATAAGCAGAACTGGAAAATATTTCCAGTATAGAAATCCATTCCTCTCTCAAGGCTTACCCTCCTCCGCCCGGGAGGCGGCGGGCGGGAGCACCTCGGCCGCGGCCGCCTCGCCTCCTCGGTGTCGCGGGTCGCCCGTTCGAGGCCGCGGGCGGGCACGCGAAATTTCTTTATGGAATGAATTCATCGGCGAGGCCGATTGGTCAGCCGCCGGCCATTTCGCCCACTCATGCAATTCGGGATTCTTGAAATTCAATCCTCCAGGAATTGAATCGATTGCGTAAGAAGACCGTCAGCCGATCGCCAAAGACTCCCGGCTTCCAAAGGCCGCATCTTTCAAAAAATCAAAAAAAACGGCCCGCCGTATTGATCGGTAGCAAAAGGAGGCAAATCGTGAAATCACTGCGAAATATTCTGGCCTGCGCGGCCGCATGCCTGGTCCTCGCGGGATGTGGAGGCGGCGATACGAACACGCGCTTCGTCCCCGTGCCCGTTGCCGTGGCGCCCAATGGCGGCGACACCCGGGGGCCCGGGCCGGGAGGCGGCACGACGACCGATCCGGCGGTGCCGGAGACTTCCGCCGAAACCGGGTTCGACGTCTTCCTGCTCGCCGGCCAATCGAACATGGTCGGCTGGGACAAGAACTTCGATCCGGTTCTGGACGCACCGGACCCGCGCATCCTGCAATTGGGCTTCTGGAACGATCACCGCAATTTCGTCATTCCCGCAATCGATCCGCTCGACCATCCTCAGCGCGACAACGGGGTGGGTCTGGCCATGCAGTTTTCCAGGGCCTATCTCGATAACCTCCCCAAGGGGCGAGGCATCCTGCTGGTGCCCTCGGCTTTCGGCGGCACCGGCTTCTATCAACAGCGCTGGAATCCCGGAAACGACCTGTTCGAACAAGCCGTGGAGCGAGCCAATGCGGCCATGGCCACGCATCCGAACAACAGGTTCGCGGGCATCCTCTGGCACCAGGGCGAGGACGATGTCCGCTTCTGGGGCTCGCAGCCGGCGCGCTACGCGGCGGCGCTGGATGCGGCGATCTACGGGTTCCGGGCTCGCATCGCCGGGGCGGCTTCGGCACCGATGATCCTGGGGAAGTTCACCGACAGCTGGGGACTGGTCGACACGACGTTCAACGCGGCCGGCGAAACGACGGCGGCCAAGGCGAACATCATGCAGGCCATCGACGAGACGACCCAGCGCGTTCCATTCACCGCCGTGGCCTCGTCCACCGGTTTGCCGTCTCCTCCCGGCGACCCGATTCACTTCAGCGCGGCGGGCCAACGGGAACACGGGCTGCGCTATTTCGCGCAACTGCCCCATGCCCTGGCCAATGCACCGACGGCCTTCGCGCCGCCTTCGGCACCGACGGCCTTGAGCGCCACCTCGGGAGCCAGCTGGATCGAGCTGCGCTGGACTGCGCCGGCCCTCTCGGGCCGCAACGCCATCACGGGCTACCGGATCGCCTACCGCCTGTCCGGCGAGGCCGCGTGGACCGACACGGGATTCGCCACCAGCCTGGCAACCTCCATCATGCTGAGCGGCTTGAAACCCGACGCGAGCTATTCGGTGCGCATCGCCGCCGTGGGCCAGGCCGGCCTGGGCACCGCGGCCCAGCTGGATGCCGTCGCCACCTTGCCGGCGCAGACGGTCCGCGTGCCGCCGGCGGCTTTCGAATACGCCTTCGAGGCCGGCGACCTGGCGAACACCGGTTCGCTGGGCACCGCGATGAATGGCACGGCCGCCGGCAAGGGGGTCGGCTTCGTGGACGATGCCGTGCGCGGCAAGGTCATGCGGCTGTCGCAGGACACCGGCGCGCCGGGCTGGGTCACGGTGCCACGGGCGATCAATGCCACGGCCTACACCAAGTCGGTGTGGGTGAAGCTCGGCACCTACACGGGCGCCCAGAACCTCGTGTCGAGCGACAACCAGGGGCGAACGGCCGGGCAGCACACCTTCTTCCTGCCGCAGGGCAAGCCCGTGTCCGCCGGAGGACATGGCCAGGGCTTCGAACTGGTCGCGGACCCCTCCGGCCCTCCCGAGCTCGACACATGGCACCACTTCGCGGTCACCTATGACGCAGCGGTATCCGGTGGCGTGCTGAAGCTCTACAGGAACGGCGTGAAAGTCTCGGAGAGGGCCGGGGTCCCGGCCCTGCGCGACCAGGCCAGCTTCTTCACGATCGGCGCCTTCATGGGCGGCAATGGCTTGAACAACGGATTCCTCGACAACGTGCGCATCTACGACAGCGCCCTCGACGCCGGCACCATCGGCGATGTCCACGCAAAGGAACGCCGGCCCTGAGCCGCGGCGCGCGGCAAGAAAAAAGGCCGGCTCCCTGGAGAGCCGGCCCTTGCTTGCGAAGGAAGTCCCGTCGGATCAGAACGGAATGTCGTCGTCCATATCGTCGAAGCCCGACGAGGACTTGGCCGGTGCCTGGCGCGGCGCGGGCGCCGGTGCGCGTGGCGCGGCGGCCGGCGCGCGCGCCGGCGCGGGGGCGTAGCCGCCACCGCCGCCACCACCACCTTGCGAGTAGCCGCCGTCGTCGTAGCCGCCGCCCGCCGGGGCGCCCTGGCCCTGGCGGCTGCCGAGCATCTGCATCTGGTCGACGCGAATGTCGGTCGCGTACTTCTCGACGCCGTCCTTGTCGGTGTACTTGCGCGTGCGGATCTGGCCTTCGACGTAGATCTGCGAGCCCTTGCGCAGGTACTGCGCGGCGATTTCGGCCAGGCGGCCGTTGAACACGAGACGGTGCCACTCGGTGGCTTCGCGCATCTCGCCGCTTTGCTTGTCCTTCCACTTGTCGGTGGTCGCGAGGGTCGCGTTGCAGACCTGGTCGCCGCTCGGGAAGGTACGGGTTTCGGGATCGCGGCCGAGGTTGCCGACGAGGATGACTTTGTTGACCGATGCCATGTGCGCTGCCCCTGATGAATGAGTAAGAGGAGGTTTGAAGGAAAAAGAAGGACACGCATTGTGCCCGATGGACCGCGCGACGCGGCCTCCGCTGGCAAGGCATCCCGCTACCGCGCGGCAGAATGGCGGGCTGGACCGATGAATCACGAGCCCGACTTCCTGCAGAACCTGCGCGCCGAGTTTTCGGGCTGGCGCCTGTGGATCGACCGCGCCATCGTGCTCGGCTACGCGGTGCTCGCGGGCCTGTTCGTGGTCGGCTTCACGCACGCGGCCGAATGGGCCTTCGCGCTGTTCGAGGGCCTGTTCCACCGCCATCCCTGGGCCGTGTTGCTGTGGACGCCGGCGCTCACCGCCGCCATCGTCTGGGCCACGCGGCGCTGGTTCCCGGGCGCGGCGGGTTCGGGCATCCCGCAGATCAAGGCCGCGCTCGACCCCGAGCTGCCCTCGGAGCGGCGTGGCCTGTTCGCCTCGCTGCGGCTGACGCTGGCCAAGATCGGGCTCGGCGCCGCGGGCTTCGCGGCCGGCCTGTCGGTGGGGCGCGAAGGGCCTTCGGTGCAGGTGGCGGCCGGCGTGATGCAGCACGCGAAGCGCTGGCTGTCGCCCGGCAGCACGATCGACATGCGCGCGCTGCTGGTGGCCGGCGGCGCGGCCGGCATCGCGGCCGCGTTCAACGCGCCGCTCGCGGGCGTGGTGTTCGCCATCGAGGAACTGTCGGGCCGGCTGGAAGCACGCGCCAGCGGCGTGATCATCACCGGCATCGTGCTCGCGGGCCTGGTGGCGGTGTCGGCCTTCGGCAACCTCAGCTATTTCGGCGTGATCCGCGTGCCGCACCTGGACTGGAGCCTGCTCGGCCCGGGCCTGGCCGTGGCGCTGCTCAGCGGCGTGGCGGGCGGGCTGTTCGCGCGCCTGCTGATCGCCTCGCTGACCGGCGCGCCGCAGCGCCTGAACCACTGGCGCCGGCGTTACCCGGTGCGCTTCGCGGCGGCCTGCGGGCTGGCCGTGGCCGTGATCGGGCTGGCCACGGGCGGCGTCACCTACGGCGCGGGCTCGGAGGCGGTCAAGCAGATGCTGCATGGCGAGGCCCCGCTCTCGCCGCTCTATACGCTGCTGAAGTTCGTCGCCACCTGGCTCACGGCCTGGAGCGGCGCGCCGGGCGGCATCTTCGCGCCCTCGCTGTCGATCGGCGCCGGCATCGGCGATGCCATCGCCCGGCTCGCGAGCCCCGAGTTCGGGCCGGCGCTGATCGCGCTCGGCATGGCGGGCTTCCTGGCCGCGGTGACGCAGGCCCCGCTGACGGCCTTCATCATCGTGATGGAGATGGTCGACGGCCACGCCATGGTGCTGAGCCTGATGGCCTCGGCCATGCTCGCGAGCCTGGTCTCGCGCATGATCAGCCGGCCGCTGTACGAGACGCTGGCCGAGCACATGGTGGGCGTGGCCACCGGGCGGCTCGCGGCGCAGCCGCAGGAGCCCGTCGCCCGCGAGGAACCGCCCCGCTCGCAATGAATTCCCCGGCGGTCTATCATGTCCGGTTGCCCTCGGACGATCGCCCCTTGAATTCAAAAGCCACCGAAGACACTGCGAACGCAGAAGCCGAACGCGAAAGCGAGCGCGACGCCCAACGCGAAGCCTACCTGGGCGCCGTACTGGCCCAGCAGCGCATCAGCATCCGCGGCGCGCGCACCCACAACCTCAAGAACGTCGACCTCGACATCCCGCGCAACAAGCTGGTGGTGATCACCGGCCTGTCGGGCTCGGGCAAGTCGAGCCTGGCCTTCGACACGCTCTATGCCGAGGGCCAGCGGCGCTACGTCGAGAGCCTGTCGGCCTATGCGCGGCAGTTCCTGCAGCTGATGGACAAGCCCGACGTCGACGTGATCGAGGGCCTGTCGCCCGCGATCAGCATCGAGCAGAAGGCCACCAGCCACAACCCGCGCTCCACCGTGGGCACGGTGACCGAGATCCACGACTACCTGCGCCTGCTCTATGCGCGCGCGGGCACGCCCTTCTGCCCCGACCACCACCTGCCGCTGCAGGCGCAGACCGTCTCGCAGATGGTCGACGCGACCCTAGGCCTGGGCGAGGAGCCGCGATTGATGATCCTCGCGCCGGTGGCGCGCGAGAAGAAGGGCGAGTTCGTCGAGCTGTTCGCCGAGATGCAGGCCGCGGGCTACATCCGCTTCCGTGTCGACGGCCAGACCTACGAATACAACGACCTGCCCAAGCTCAAGAAGACCGAGAAACACGACATCGACGTGGTGATCGACCGGCTGCGCGCGCGCCCCGACATGCAGCAGCGCCTGGCCGAGAGCTTCGAGGCCGCGCTGCGCCTGGCCGAGGGCCGCGCGCTGGTGCTCGAGCTCGGCGCCGAGGGCCAGCCCGACCGCGAGCACCTGTTCAACGCCAAGTTCTCCTGCCCGATCTGCCACTACTCCCTGGCCGAGCTCGAGCCGCGGCTGTTCTCGTTCAACTCGCCCGTGGGCGCCTGCCCGAGCTGCGACGGCCTGGGCCACAGCGAGGTGTTCGACGCGGCGCGCGTGGTGGCCTTCCCCTCGCTGTCGCTGGCCAGCGGCGCGATCAAGGGCTGGGACCGCCGCAACGGCTACTACTTCAGCATGATCGAGAGCGTCGCGAAGCACTACAAGTTCGACGTCGACGCGCCCTTCGAATCGCTGCCGGCCTCGGTGCAGCAGGTGCTGCTGCACGGCTCCGCGGGCGAGGAGATCAAGTTCAACTACACCATGGAGTCGGGCAACTTCGCGGGCAAGAAGCTCACGAAGAAGCATCCCTTCGAGGGGATCATCCCGAACATGGCGCGGCGCTACCGCGAGACCGATTCGGTGATGGTGCGCGAGGACCTCGCGCGCTACCGCAGCTTCCAGCCCTGCCCCGAATGCGGCGGCTCGCGGCTGCGGCGCGAGGCACGCAACGTGTTCCTGGTCGACGAGTCGGCACGCCCGGCCGATGGCGGCGAGCCGCCGCGCATGGCGATCTTCGAACTGAGCCGCCTCACCCTGCGCGACAGCCTCTCTTGGTTCCAGCGCCTGCAGCTGCGCGGCGCCAAGGCCGAGATCGCCGACAAGGTGGTGCGCGAGATCGGGCTGCGCCTCAAGTTCCTCAACGACGTGGGCCTCAACTACCTGAGCCTGGACCGCAGCGCCGAGACGCTGTCGGGCGGCGAGGCGCAGCGCATCCGCCTCGCCTCGCAGATCGGCTCGGGCCTGACCGGCGTGATGTACGTGCTCGACGAGCCCAGCATCGGCCTGCACCAGCGCGACAACGACCGCCTGATCGGCACCCTCAAGCATTTGCGCGACATCGGCAACAGCGTGATCGTGGTCGAGCACGACGAGGACATGATCCACGCCGCCGACCACGTGATCGACATGGGCCCGGGCGCCGGCGTGCACGGCGGCCGCGTGATGGCGCAGGGCAGCTTCGCGCAGGTGGCGGCCAACCCCGAGTCGCTGACCGGCCAGTACCTCTCGGGCGCGAAGAAGATCGAGGTGCCGAAGCGCCGCACCCCGTGGCTGCCGGTGGTGAAGAAGGAGGCGCCCGCCGAGCCGCGCAAGGCCTCGCGCTTTCCGCAGAGCCCCGCGGCCGAGCGCCGCGCCGCGCGCGAGGCCGCGCACCTCGCCTCGCAGACCGCGCTGCAGGAGATCCGCGTGGTCGGCGCCAGCGGCAACAACCTCAAGAACGTGAGCGTGGCCTTTCCGGTCGGCCTGCTGACCTGCGTCACCGGCGTCTCGGGCTCGGGCAAGTCCACGCTGGTCAACGACACGCTCTACAGCGCGGTTGCGCGCACCCTCTACCGCGCCCACGAGGAGCCCGCGCCGCACGAGGCGGTCGAAGGCATCGAGTACTTCGACAAGGTCATCAACGTCGACCAGAGCCCGATCGGCCGCACGCCGCGCAGCAACCCGGCCACCTACACGGGTCTGTTCACGCCGATCCGCGAGCTGATGGCCGAGACCAACACCGCGCGCGAGCGCGGCTACGGGCCGGGCCGCTTCAGCTTCAACGTGGCGGGCGGGCGCTGCGAGGCCTGCCAGGGCGACGGCGTGGTGAAGGTCGAGATGCACTTCCTGCCCGACGTCTACGTGCCCTGCGAGGTCTGCCACGGCCAGCGCTACAACCGCGAGACGCTCGAGGTCCAGTACAAGGGCCGCAACATCGCGCAGATCCTCGACATGACGGTCGAGGTCGCGCACGAGTTCCTGAAGGCCGTGCCGACCATCGAGCGCAAGCTGCGCACCCTGCTCGACGTGGGCCTCAGCTACATCAAGCTCGGCCAGTCGGCCACCACGCTGTCGGGCGGCGAGGCGCAGCGCGTGAAGCTCGCGCTCGAGCTCAGCAAGCGCGACACCGGGCGCACGCTCTACATCCTCGACGAGCCGACCACCGGCCTGCACTTCGCCGACATCGAGCTGCTGCTCAAGGTGCTGCACCAGCTGCGCGACGCGGGCAACACCATCGTCGTGATCGAGCACAACCTCGACGTCATCAAGACCGCCGACTGGCTGATCGACATGGGCCCCGAGGGCGGCGCCGGCGGTGGCACGGTGGTGGGCGCGGGCACGCCCGAGGACCTGGCGGCGAACGAGGCGAGTCATACGGGGCATTACCTCAAGCGGCTGCTGCCGGCCTGAAGGCGGGACGCGCGGGCCCCTCCGCCTGCACGAAGCGCCGTGGCGCGCCACAATCGCGCCCCATGCCTTCCTTCACCCCGCGCCAGTTCGTCATCCTCGTCCTGCTGACCCTCGCCTGGGGCCTCAACTGGCCGGTGATGAAGCTCGGCGTGGCGGACTATCCGCCGCTGGCCTTCCGCGCGATCTCGATCTGGCTCGGGCTGCCGGTGCTGGGCCTGGCGCTGGCGTGGATGAAGGTGCCGTTCCGCGTGCCGCGCGGCGCCTGGCCCGAGCTGCTGTGGCTGGGCGCCACCAACATGTTCGTCTGGCACGCCTGCATCATCCTCGCGGTGAAGGCGCTGTCGGGCGGGCGCGCGGCCATCCTCGGCTACACCATGCCGGTGTTCTCGGCGGTGATCGGCGCGCTGCTGTTCTCGGCCGCGCTCTCGCGCCGTGCCTGGACCGGCGTGGGCGCCTGCGCGATCGGCGTGGGCCTGCTGCTGTGGCACGAGCTCACCGACTTCGCGGGCCGGCCCGGCTACGTCGCGCTCGCGCTGGTGGCGGCCGCCACCTGGGCGCTGGGCACGCAACTGCTGCGCCACACGCGCATCGGGCTGCCGACGCTCACGCTCTCGTTCTGGATGACGGCGCTCACCGCGGTGGTGATGACGGTGCTGTCGGCGCTGTTCGAACGCGACCAGTGGCGCTGGCCCGGCAGCGTGACCTGGGGTTCGATCCTCTACAACGCGGTGCTGATCTTCGGCTTCGCGCACGCGGCGTGGTTCTATCTCGCGCGCGGGCTGCCGCCCGTGGCCTCCACGCTCAGCGTGATGTTCATCCCGGTGCTCGGCGTGTTCAGCGGCGCCGTGTGGCTCGGCGAGGCGGTGCACTGGCAGGACTGGGTGGCGGTGGCGCTGATGATGGTGGCGATCGCCTCGGTGCTGTGGCCCTCGCGCGCCGCGCGGACCTGAGCGATCGCCGCGCGCGCATGACCCGCGAGGTCATGGACCCGGTGCAGTCGATGCGGGACAGTACGTCCAGGCATCAACCACTGGAGAAAGCACCATGAACGGCTTCAACATCCTCCCCCTCGCGGTCGCCCTGCTGATCGGCATCGCGGCACTGGGTTCGTGCATCGGCATCGCGCTGGTGGGGCAGAAGTTCCTCGAAGGCACGACGCGCCAGCCCGAGATGGTCGACACGCTGCAGACCAAGTTCTTCCTGGTCGCGGGCGTGACCGACGGGGCCTTCATCATCGCCACCGGCATCGGCCTGTGGTTCGCGACGGCCAGCCCCTTCGGCTGATCGGCGCGAGGAAAGCGGCGCACCACGCAGGCGCCGCGCCCTCTTCGAGGGCATCGCAGGCGGCATCGATCCAGGTCGATGCCGCTTCTTTTTTTGGGGACATCGGGGCCGCGCACGAGGCGGCCACTGGCACCATTCGTGCTAGCACCGTTGACACCGAATTGTTTACGGCTAAAGTATTTAGCTATCAACGGTTCGATGCCGTTTCACCCCCATCCCTGCCGGAGAACCCGATGAGCCAACCGTCCCCGAAATCGTCCGCGCTGCCGCGCACCCTGCTTTCGCTGCTGCTGTGCGGCGCCGCGGCCTCGGCCATGGCCGCGCCGGTCAAGGTCGGCCTCGCGCTCGACATCTCGGGCCCGTTCGCGGCGCTGGGCGCCGAGGCGCGCGACGGCTTCGCGCTCGGCATCAAGCAGCTGGGCGGCAAGCTCGGAGGGCAGGAGGTGGAGTTCGTGCAGGCCGACATGGCCGGCAGCCCCGACCAGGCCAAGCAGCTGGTCGACCGCATGATCCAGCGCGACAAGATCGACCTGTTCAGCGGCCCGATCGGCTCCAACGTGGCGCTGGCCGTCGGCCCGACGCTGTTCAACGCCAAGGTGCCCTACCTCTCGGCCAACGCCGGCCCGAGCCAGTTCGCGGGCGCGCAATGCAATGCCTACTTCTTCGGCACCGCCTACCAGAACGACCAGTTCCACGAGGCCGCCGGCAAGTTCGCGCAGGACCGTGCCTTCAAGAAGATCGTGCTGATCGCGCCCAACTATCCCGCGGGCAAGGACGCGCTCGGCGGCTTCAAGCGCCAGTTCAAGGGCCAGGTGGCCGACGAGCTCTACACCAAGCTCGGCCAGATCGACTACGCGGCCGAGCTCGCGCAGCTGCGCGCCTCCAAGCCCGACTCGATCTACTTCTTCCTGCCCGGCGCGATGGGCATCAACTTCATCAAGCAGTTCGTGGGCGCGGGCCTGTCGAAGGACATCACGCTGGTCACCAGCGGCTTCTCGGCCGACGAGGACGTGATCGGCGCCGTGGGCGAGCCGATGCTGGGCCTGTTCAACACCTCGCACTGGGCGCACGACCTCGACAACGCCGCCAACAAGGCCTTCGTGGCCGCGTTCCGCAAGGAATACAACGGCCGCTACCCGTCGGTCTACGCCGCGCAGGCCTACGACGCCATCCTCGCGATGGACGCCGCCGTGAAGCAGGCCGGCGGCAACGCGCAGAACCGCGAGGCCGTGATCGCGGCGCTCAAGAAAGCCAACTACGCCTCGACGCGCGGCAACTTCAAGTACGCCAACAACCACTACCCCATCGAGAACTTCTACCTGCGCGTGATCGGCAAGGATGCGCAGGGCAAGGTCACGAACAAGCTGATCAACACCGTCTTGACCAACTACGGCGACAGCTACGCCGACAAGTGCCCGATGAAGTAAGCGGCGCCCGCGCCATTCGGATTCCCGAACTTCCGGACGCAGAGGACGCGAAGAATCCGCGAAGGACGCGAAAGAGACAGGGGAAAACTTTCGAGGTTTTCTTTCGCGTCCTTCGCGAAACCTTCGCGCCCTTCGCGTACGGCTGCCCGCATTCCACTCTCATCCAATGACCCCCATCCTCGTTCTCGAGCAGCTGCTCAACGGCCTCGGCTACGGCCTGATGCTGTTCCTGCTGGCCGCGGGCCTCACGCTGGTGTTCGGCATCATGGACGTGCTGAACCTCGCGCACGGTTCGCTGTTCATGGCCGGCGCCTACGTCGCGGCAGAGGCGCACACGCGCACCGGCTCGTTCGCCGCGGCCATCGTCATCGCGGTGGCGGTCACCGTGGTGGTGGCGCTGCTGCTCGAGGTGCTGCTGATGCGCCGCCTCTACACGCGCGACCACCTCGCGCAGGTGCTCGCGACCTTCGGCGTGATCCTGGTGGCCGACGACCTGGTCAAGATGATCTGGGGCCCCTCGCCGGTGATGGCGCCGACGCCCGCCGCGCTCTCGGGGCCGGTCGAGCTGATGGACGGCCTGCCCTATCCCTCGTACCGGCTGGTGATCCTGGTCGGCGGCATGCTGGTCGCGCTGGCGCTCTACCTGCTCGTGAACCACACGCGCATCGGCATGCGGGTGCGTGCGGGCGCTTCCGACCGGCCGATGGCCGAACTGATGGGCGTGCGCGTGGGCCGCGTCTTCAACGGCGTGTTCCTGCTCGGCGCGGCACTCGCCGCGCTGGCCGGCGCGCTGATGGGCCCGATCGTCGCGGTGCAGGTCGGCATGGGCGAACAGATCCTGATCCCGGCGCTGGTGGTGCTGGTGATCGGCGGCATCGGCTCGGTGCGCGGCGCCTTCGTGGCCGCGCTGCTGGTGGGCATCGTCGACACCATCGGCCGCGCCTTCGTGCCGATGCTGCTGCGCGCCACGCTGCCGCCGGCCACCGCGGCCGACCTCGGCCCGTTGGTGGCAGAGGTCGCGATGTACGCGCTGATGGTGGCGGTCCTTCTCTTCAGGCCCTCGGGCCTCTTCTCGGCACGCGCATGAAAACCCGTCACATCGGCCTCGGGCTGCTCCTGCTGCTGCTCGCGGCCTTTCCCCTGATCGCACCGCTGTTCGGCCTCGAGTTCTACATCGGCTTCGTGCGCCGCGTGCTGATCGTCGCGCTGGCCGCGGCCAGCCTCAACTTCATCCTCGGCTTCGGCGGCATGGTCGCGCTCGGCCATGCGGGCTTCATCGGCGTGGGTGCCTACACGGTGGTGGCGCTCAGCGACGCCGGCACGACCTCGGCCTGGGTGCTGTGGCCCGCGGCCGTGGTGGCGGCCGGCCTGGCCGCCGCGCTGATCGGCACGGTGGCGCTGCGCACGCGCGGCGTCTACTTCATCATGACCACGCTGGCCTTCGCGCAGATGCTGTACTTCGTCGCGGTCTCGCTGCGCAAGTACGGCGGCGACGACGGCTACACGCTGATGAGCCGCCCCACCCTGCTGCCGGGCCTCGACCTCGGCAACGAGAGCAACTTCTACTGGGTGGTGCTGGCGTTGGTGGCGCTTGCGCTGTGGTGGCTGCAGCGCGCCACGCAATCGCGCTTCGGCCATGCGCTGATGGGCATCCGCGACAACGAGACGCGCATGCGCGCGCTCGGCTACCCGGTGTTCCGGCTGCAGCTCGCGGCCTTCGCGATCGCGGGCGCCATCGCCGGCCTGGCCGGCGCGCTGCTCGCGGGCGGCAACGGCTTCGTGAGCCCGGCCACCATGCACTGGACGCAGTCGGCCACGCTGCTGGTGATGGTGGTGATCGGCGGCCTCGGCCGCAGCTGGGGCGGCCCGGTCGGTGCCGCCGTGTGGCTGCTGCTCGAGGAGGCGCTCAAGCAGCACACCGAACACTGGCACATGCCGCTGGGCCTGCTGCTGATCGCCGTCGCCCTGTGGGCGCCCCAGGGACTGGCCGCGCTGTCGCGCCGCCGCGCACCGCTTGCAAAGGCCGCGCCATGAGCCTGTTCAGGATCGAAGGACTGGTCAAGCGCTTCGGCGGCCTGCTGGCGACCGACCATGTGAGCCTCACGGTGGAGCGCGGCGAAGTGCATGCGCTGATCGGCCCCAACGGCGCGGGCAAGACCACGCTGGTGAATCTCATCACCGGCCTGCTCAAGGCCGATGCGGGCCGCATCCTGCTCGACGAGAAGGACATCACCGGCTTCAAGGACCACCAGCGCGTGGCCGCGGGCATGTCGCGCTGCTTCCAGGTCACGCGCGTGTTCGCCAAGGACACGGTGCACGACAACCTGATGCTGGCCGCGCAGGCGCACGCGGGCAGCAGCCTGCGCTTCCTCGCGCCGCGCTCGCGCGAGAAGGACCTGGCCGACCGCGCCGCCGCGCTGGCCGAGCGCGTGGGCCTGGCGCGCGAGCGCGACCGCATCGCCGGCACGCTGCCGCACGGCGCGCAGCGCGCGCTCGACGTGGCCCTCGCGCTCGCGGCCGAACCCAAGCTGCTCTTGCTCGACGAGCCGATGGCCGGCATGGGCCCCGACGAGTCGGCTCGCATGGTGGACCTGATCGAGTCGCTGCGCGCCTCGATGGCGATCCTCCTGATCGAGCACGACATGGACGCCGTGTTCCGCCTCGCCAGTCGGCTCACGGTGCTGGTGCAAGGCCGCGTGCTGATGAGCGGCACGGCCGACGAGGTGCGCGGGCATCCCGACGTGCAGGCGGTCTACCTGGGCACCGAAGCGGAAGGTCACGCATGAGCTCGACGACATTGTTGGAAGCCAGCGCCATCGAGGCCGGTTATGGCGCGAGCCAGGTGCTGTTCGGCATCGACCTGCGCATCGGCGCGGGCGAGGTGCTCGCGCTGCTGGGCCGCAACGGCATGGGCAAGAGCACCCTGCTCAAGGTCATCACCGGCATGCTCGCGCCGATGCGCGGCGAGCTGCGCTTCGGCGGCGCGGCCATCGGTGGTCACAAGCCCGATGCCATCGCGCGCCGCGGCGTGGCCATCGTGCCCGAGGGCCGGCACGTGTTCCCCAATCTCAGCGTCGACGAGCACCTGCGCGCCTTCGCGCGCCCGCGCCCCGGCAGCGCGCCGCGCTGGACCGTCGAGGCGCTCTACGGCCTGTTCCCGCGCCTCGCGGAGCGCAAGGCCAACGCGGGCAACCAGCTCTCGGGCGGCGAGCAGCAGATGCTGGCGATCGCGCGCGCGCTGTCCACGCATCCGCGCCTCTTGATCCTCGACGAGGCCACCGAAGGCCTGGCGCCCGTGATCCGCGAGGAGATCTGGCACTGCATCGCCACACTCAAGTCCGAGGGCGAGGCGATCCTGGTGGTCGACAAGTACGTGCAGCGCCTGCTGCCGCTGGCCGACCGGCACGTGATCCTCGAGCGCGGGCGCGTGGTGTGGCAGGGCGACTCGGCCGCGCTCGATGCCGACCGTTCGCTGTGGACGCGCTACCTGGGCGTGTAGGCGGCGTTCATCCGCGCGGACGGCAGGCCAGGAAGCTGGCCCAGCGCACGTCCTCGCGGCCGATCCACTGCCGCTCCCAATCCAGTCGCAGCCCGGTCGCCGCGAGCTGCGCGGCGAACCGGTCGCGGTCCCAGTACACGGTCTGGTAATCGCCGTTGGTCTCGCCCTCGCCGATGCGCATGCCCGCGAGGAAGACGCCGCCGGGCGCGAGCGCGTCGAACACCTTGTGCAGCACCGGCGCGATCTGCGCGCGATCGACATGGATCAGCACGGCCATCGCGAGAATGGCGTCGTAGGGCCCGCCCAGCGGGTCGGTGACCACGTTGAGCAGCGCGCCCTGCTTGCCGCGCTCGGCCTGCAGGTCGAGAAAGGCCTGCGTGGCATCGGTGCGCCGCACGCTCGCGCCCAGGGACTCGACGAAGTCGGCATCGCGCCCCGTGCCCGAGCCGACCTCGAGCACGCTGCCGCCCGCGGGCATGCACGCCACCATGCGGCGCAGCGCGTCCTCGATCTCGGGCGGCGGATGGTCCGCCACGATCGCGTCGTAGTCGCGCGCGGATGCCTGGTAGGACTGGAGGGTTCGCTGCATGCTGTCGAGCACCGGGGCGGGGATGTCCATGGGAGCCTTTCCGGTCCATCGGGCGCCGACGGAACGCGCAAAGGCTAGGCCCAAGGCCGCACCTTGCTCACGGGGCAATCACTTAGAACCCCTGCATGACACCGGGCACGCGCCGCACCGGCGGCAGGGTGCGCAAGGCCAGAGTCAGCACGACCGCCGCGCAGCCGGCGATGCCCGCCACCATCGGCAGCGGCGTGCCGTCGGCGAACGGCGCGACCAGCGCCACCATCACCGCGCCGCCCGCGAAGTTCATCGTGCCGATCAATGCCGAGGCCGTGCCCGCGAGCGCGGCATGGCCTTCCATCGCGAGCACGAAGGCCCCGGGCACGATCAGGCCGTTGAGACCGAAGCCGATCATCAGCAGCGCCACCAGCACGGCGAGCCGGTCCACGCCCGCGAGCGTGAGCGCCAGCAGCAGCCCGATGGTGGCGGCCTGCGCGATCACCGCGGTGCGCAGCACGCGCCGGATGCCGAAGCGCGCCACCAGCCGGCCGTTGGCCTGCGACAGCGCGAGCAGAGACACGGCATTGAGCGCGAACAGCACCGCGTACATGCGCGGCGAGACGCCGAAGTGCGTGCTCATCACGAAGGGCGAGTTGGCCACGTAGACGAAGAAGCTCGAGACGGTGAACGAGGCCATGAAGGCCAGCGCCATGAAGTGGCGGTCGCGCAGCAGCACGCCGTAGCCGGCCATGGCGCTGCGGAAGTTGCTCGACAGCCGCGCGGTGGCGGGCCGGGTCTCGGGCAGCAGGCCCAGCAGCATCGCGAGGCCCGCGAGTCCGACGGCGGCAACGGCGACGAACACGGCGCGCCAGCCCAGGCTCTCGGCCACGAGGCTGCCGGCCAGCGGCGCGAGGATCGGCGACACGCTGTAGACCATCAGCAGCAGCGACATCATCCGCGCCGCCTCGGGCCCGGTGTACAGGTCGCGCACCACGGCGCGCGGCGTGACCATGCAGGCGCAGGCGCCGAGCCCCTGCACGAAGCGCAGCGCGACCAGCACGCCCACGTTGGGCGCGAAGGCGCAGCCGATGCTGGCGAGCATGAACAGCACGAGGCCCGCGACCATCGGCCGGCGGCGGCCGAACATGTCCGACAGCGGGCCCGCGACCAGCTGGCCGGCGCCGACCGCGATGAAGAAGGCCATCAGGCTGGCCTGCATCGCATGCGGATCGGCGCCCAGCGCGCGCCCGATGGCGGGCAGCGCGGGCAGGTACATGTCGATGGCGAAGGGGCCGATGGTGGTGAGCAGGCCCAGCACGACGGCGTGACGGAAAACTGGAGCGTTCGAGGAGGACATGCCCCGATGGTCGCGCGCAGCCGTGAATGATTGAATAATCATCAGCACGCATTTCCTATTCATTCGTACAGAATCATGGATCCCTTGTCCGATGTGCTGGCCATGCTCACGGTGAGCAGCACGCTCTCGTCGCGCTTCGAGGCGCGCGGCCGCTGGGCCTTCCGCTACGGGCACTACGCCTCGCACATCAAGCTGGGCTGCGTGCTCGAGGGGCGCTTTCGCATCGAGGTCGAGGGCACGGCCGCGCCGGTAATGCTGGAGGCCGGCGACTTCTTCCTGCTGACCAACGGCCTGCCCTTCTCGGCCGCGAGCGATCCGCCCGGGCCGCTGCAGGACGGCACGCGCCTGAGCCGCGAGCAGCGCGGCCCCGACGGGGTGCTGCGCCACGACGGCCTGGACGCGAGCGACGCGACGCGCGTGGTGCTCGCGAGCGGACGCTTCGCACTCTCGGGCGAAGCCGGCGAACTGCTGCTGCGCCACCTGCCGCCGCTGATCCACCTGCGCGCGAGCGATCCGGGCGCGCGGCCGCTCGAGGGCCTGCTCGACCTGATGGGCTGGGAAACGGCCGAGCTGCGCCCGGGCTCGACCCTGGCGCGCACCAACCTCGCGGCGCTGGTGCTGGTGCAGGCGCTGCGCGTGCATCTCGCGAACGCGCCGCAGCCCGAGGGCTGGCTCGGCGCGATGACCGATGCGCGCATCGGCGCCGCGCTGTCGCGCATGCATGCCGACATCGCGCAGCCCTGGACGGTGGAGCGGCTGGCGCAGACGGCCAGCATGTCGCGCACGGCCTTCGCGCTGCGCTTCAAGGCGCTGACGGGCTCGACGCCGCTCGACTATCTCGGCGGCTGGCGCATGACGGTGGCGCGCCATGCGCTGCGGCACGGCGACGAGGGCATCGCGCGCATCGCCGAGCGCGTGGGCTACCAGTCGGAGACGGCCTTCAGCGCGGCCTTCCGGCGCGCGGTGGGCGAAAGCCCGGGGCGCTTTCGCAGCCAGGTGCGCGCCGAGGCGGCCGCCGAAGTCTGAGCCGGCTCACTCGGGCGCCGCGTCGAGGCGCAGCACGAGGTCGCGGCTGGCCTGGTTCATGCCGCTCACGTCGACCGCGCTGCCGTGCTTGCGCAGCCGCTCGACCACCTTGCGCAGCGCCGCCACGGCGGTCACGTCCCAGAAGTGCGCCTGCGAGACGTCGATGCGCACCGGCGCGCCGTCGATCTCGCGCACGTCGAAGGCATCGACCAGCATGTCGGCCGAAGCGAAGAAGACCTGGCCGCTCACGGCGAAGCGCCAGGCGCCCTCGTCGTCCCGCCGCCCCTGCACCCGCAGCAGCCGCGCCACCTTGAAGGTGAAGAAGACGCCGCTGAGCAGCACGCCGATGCCCACGCCCGCGGCCAGGTTGTCGGTGGCGACGGTGACGGCCACGGTGGCGAGCATCACGACGCTCGACAGGCGCGGATGGCGCACCAGCGTGCGCAGCGAGCCCCAGTCGAAGGTCGAGGCCGAGACCATCACCATGATCGCGACCAGCGCCGCCACCGGCACCTGCGACACCCAGGGCTTGAGCAGCACCATGAGGATCAGCAGGAAGGCCCCGGCGAACAGGGTCGAGAGCCGGCCGCGGCCGCCATAGCGCACGTTGCTCACGGTCTGGCCGATCATTCCGCAGCCCGCGATGCCGCCGAAGCAGCTGGCCGCCACGTTCGCGAGGCCGAGGCCGCCGCACTCGCGGTTCTTCGAGCTCGGGGTGTCGGTGAGTTCGTCGACCACGCTCGCGGTCATCATCGATTCGAGCAGGCCGACCATCGCGATCGCGAAGGCGGGCAAGGCGATGATGCGCAGGGTCTCGAGGGTCAGCGGCACGGCGGGCAGCGCGAACATGGGCAAGGCATCGGGCAGCTGGCCGAGGTCGGCCACGGTCTTGAGCGGCAGGCCGAGCCACTGGCCCGCGAGCGTGACCACCACGATGCACACCAGCGGCGACGGCACCGCGGTGGTGAGGCGCGGCAGCAGGTAGATGACCGCGAGCCCGAGGCCGACCATCGCCCAGGTGGCGGCGTTGGCGCCGATGAAGTGGGGCATCTGCGCCGCGAAGATCAGGATCGCGAGGGCGTTGACGAAGCCGGTGCGCACCGACGACGACACGAAGCGCATCAGCACGCCCAGGCGCAGCAGCCCGAAGGCGATCTGCATCGCGCCCGCGAGCAGGCCGGCCGCGAGCAGATAGGCCAGGCCGTGCGCATGCACCAGCGGCGCGGCCACCAGCGCCACCGACCCGGCCGCGGCCGAGACCATGGCGGGGCGCCCGCCGGTGAAGGCGATGACGATGCCGATGACGAAGGAGGCGAACAGGCCCACCGCGGGATCGACACCGGCGACGAAGGAAAAGGCGATGACCTCGGGAATGAGCGCGAAGGTGGCGACGGCGCCGGCCATCAGTTCGCGCGGAATGCTCGGGCACCACTCGGTGCGCAGGCGGCTGTAGCGGGAAGACATGGAGAAAACGGAAAGCAGCCCGCGTGCCGGCAAGGCATCGCGGGACGTTGGAAGGCATCGCGCCGGCTGGCGGCGCAAGGGAGAAAGCGGCGGGCGCTGCCGCCGCGCTTCATTCAATGCGCCAGGATCAAGGGGGAGTCAGCCGCGAGCAGCCCGATTGCCGGGACTGGCTGTCGCGCGCGATGCGAGCGAGCGCATAGCAGGAGGCGCGCCGGCGGGCATGCCGGCTGAAGAGAAGGACGTCCGCGCGAAGCTTGTTGGGATGGCGGGACGTCCTCGGGCACATGGGCGCCGATTGTAGGCAGCGCCCATGACCGCCTCAGACGGAGCGCGTGATGCCCCCGTCGACGCGCAGGTTCTGGCCGGTGATGTAGCCCGCGCCATCGGAAGCGAGAAAGCCGATGGTGGCGGCGATCTCGTCGCTGCGTCCGTAGCGGCCCATGGGAATGCGTTCGCGGAACACTTCTTTCTCGGGCAGGCTGTCGATGAAGCCGGGCAGCACGTTGTTCATGCGCACATTGTGCTCCGCATACTGGTCGGCAAAGAGCTTGGTGAAGGCGGCGAGGCCGGCGCGGAACACGCCCGAGGTCGGAAACACGGGATCGGGTTCGAAGGCGGCGAAGGTCGAGATGTTGATGATGGCGCCGCCCCCCTGCTTGACCATGTGCGGCGTGACGAGGCGGCTGGGCCGCACGGCGCTCAGCAGGTAGACGTCCATGCCGCGGTGCCAGTCGTCGTCGGTGATTTCCAGAATGGGCGCGCGCGGGCCGTGGCCGGCGCTGTTGACGAGCACGTCGATGCGGCCCCACTCGGCGATCACGCGGTCGACGAGTTGCTTGAGGTCGTCGTTCGACTGGTTGGAGCCGGTCACGCCGATGCCGCCCAGCTCCTTCGCGAGGGCCTCGCCCTTGCCCGAGGAGGAGAGGATGGCGACACGAAAACCGTCCTGCGCGAGCTTGCGGGCCGCGGCGGCGCCCATGCCGCTGCCGCCTGCGGTGACGATGGCTACCTTTTTTTGCTCAGAAGACATTCGGGGTCCTTGGTTTCTTGCGGAGGGTGGCATTTAGCCAAGGAATTGGTTGTCTTGCCAGGTTGGGCGTTTTTTGTTCGGGGCGCGTGCACAGGACAGCGGGTACTTCCCTCCGCGAATGTCCCCCGCCTTCGGCTCCTCCTTTATTTCGCTGCGGGAAGCACCCACTGCCCTGTGCACGGAGGCGCAGCAGTGGTGCCAGCCGGTTCAACCGACCTGCTCCAGACTCACGTCGATGGGGTACTCCCCGCAGCGAAATCAAGGAGGAGGCCGAAGGCCGGGGGACATTCGCGGAGGGGAGTACCCCGTCGGCGTGAGCCCGCTCCAACCTCAAGCAGTAGGCAACGTCGCCTGCATGGAGGCCCGCCGATTGAACGCTTCGAACCACTCAGCGCTGCGAGGCGCCTGAGCACGCCAATCCACATCCGGAAACCGGAAGTCCATGTACCCCAGCGCACAGCCGAAGGCGATGGTCCCGATGTCCACCCGTTCACCGAATCCGGCCGCTTCCTTCTCGAGCCATTCGAGCCCCGTGCGCACCTTCGCGAGCTGGCCGTCGGTCCAGTCGGCCCAGCGGAATTCCTGCGGACGCAGCACGTTCTCGTAGCGCGCGAGCAGCGCGGCGGCGGTCATGCCGTCGGCCAGCGAGAGTTCGGTGAGACGGGCCCAGCGCTCCTTGCCCGAGGCGGCGAACAGCGTGCCGCCCTGCTGGTCGTTGAGGTACTCGCAGATCACGCGGCTGTCGAACAGCGCCTGGCCATCGTCGGTAAGGAAGGTCGGCACCTGGCCCAGCGGGTTGGTCGGCAGGATGGTCGCGTCGCGCTTCACCGGGCCGGCCGCGCTCGGCAGGCGCTCGATGCGCTCGGCGATGCCGAGCTCGTGCGCGACGACCATGCATTTGCGCACGAAGGGGGAAGCGGGGGAATAGAAGATCTTCATGATGGGTGTGAAGTGGGTGGGGTCAGGCGTGTTCGTCATGGCCATGGGCCAGGTGCATGCCGGCGGCCCAGCCGAAGGTCAGGGCCGGTCCGAGCGTGATGCCGGGCGCAGGATACTCGCCCCCCATCACCGAGTGCATGTCGTTGCCGGCCACGTACAGGCCCGCGATCGGCGTGCCGCGCGTATCGAGCACGCGCGCATGGCCATCGGCGCGCACGCCCAGTGCCGTGCCGATGTCGCCGGGATAGACCTTGACCGCGTAGAAGGGTGCCTTCGCGACCGGCGCCACGCAGGCATTGGGCTGGTGCTCGGGGTCGCCGAGGTAGCGGTTGTAGGCCGTGCTGCCCTTGCCGAAGGCCGGGTCCTCGCCGCGCGCGGCCGGTGGGTTGAACGCGGCCACGGTGCGCGCGAAGCCGTCGGAGTCGACGCCGGCCTGGCGTGCCAGTGCCTCGAGCGTGTCGGCGCGGTACAGGTAGCCGGCGCGCACCAGGTGCTCGCGCGAGCGCCCGCCCGGCAGCGCGAGGCCCAGGCCCCACTTCTCCATGAAGTCGCTGTCGCACACCAGCAGCGCCGGAACGCTCGTGCCGGCCTCGTTGGCCTGGTACATGCCGCGCACGAACTCGTGGTACGAGCTAGCCTCGTTGACGAAGCGCTCGCCGCGCGCATCGACCGCGATCAGCCCGGGCTTGGCGCGGTCCCACACCAGGTGCGGATAGCGCAGCATGCTGCCGTCGGGGCGCTTCATCATCGACACCGGTGCCCACAGCGCCGGGCCCGTGTGGCCGGTGCCGAGCACGCCGCCGGCCTGCCGCGCCATCGCGATGCCCTCGCCGACATTGCCCTGCGGCGACATCGAGTAGGGCCCGGTCGGCGCGGGATAGTGCTCGGCGCGCATCTGCGCATTCCACGGAAAGCCGCCGGTCGCGACCACCACGCCGCGCCGCGCCTGCAGCACGATCTCGCGGCCATCGCGCTTCACGCGCACGCCGGTCACGGCACCGCCCGCATCCTGTTCGAGCGCCAGCGCGGGCGTCTCGAGCCAGAACGGGATCTTCTCCTTCAGCAGCCCGTGGAACAGCCGCCCCGCGAGCGCATTGCCCAGCAGCAGCCGCGTGCCGCGGTGGTGGCCGCCCAGGCGGTCGGCGAAATAGCGCAGCACCAGCTTCATGCCGTGCTTCCACGACGCGAACGAGCGCGTGACCGCGAGCAGGTGCTTCACGTCGGTCATGTTGACCATCATCCCGCCGAGCACGCAGAACTCGGGCAGCGGATCGCGCAGGGTGCGGAAGTGCGGGCCGAGCAGCCGGCCGTCGAACTCGATCGGATCGAGCGAGCGCCCGCCCATCGCGGCGCCCTCGCGGTCGGGGTGGTAGTCGGGCGAATAGGTGCGCGCGGCGAGCTGCACGTCGGTGCGCTCGCGCAGGTAGCGCAGCGCGCGCGGTCCGGCTTCGAGGAAGGCATGGCGCAGCGCCTCGTCGCCGGCCGCGCCCACCGTGTTGCGCAGGTAGGTCAGTGCCTTCTCGGGCGTGTCGGGATGGCCCGCGGCCTCGGCCTGGTCGTTGAGCGGCACCCACACCGCGCCGCCCGAGATCGCGGTCGATCCGCCGATGCGGTCGGTCTTCTCGATCACCAGCACGTCGAGCCCTTCGAGCTTCGCCGTGAGCGCGGCCGCGAGCCCGCCCGCGCCGCTGCCGATCACGACCACGTCGTACTCGGTCTTCTCCTGCGATGGCGCCATCACGCCCCCGAGCCGCCGAGCGACTTGCCGCCGTCGACGAACAGCACCTGGCCCGTGACGAAACCTGTGGCCGGCGAGGCGAAGAAGGCCACGGCCTGCGCGATGTCCTCGGGCCGGCCGGCCGCGCCCGTGGGCTGCAGCGCGAGCTGCGCGGCGCGGCGCTCGGGCGTGAGCGCGCGCAGCAGCGGCGTGTCGATCAGGCCCGGCGCGATCGCGTTCACCAGGATGCCGCGCGGCGCGAGCTCCATCGCGCTGGCGCGCGTGTAGCCCACCAGCGCGGCCTTCGAGGCCACGTAGTGCGGATGGTTCTTCGCGCCCAGGTAGGCGCGCGAGGCGATGTTGACGATGCGCGCGCCGTCGGCCATCTTGCGCGCGGCCTCCTGCGTGAGCGTGGCCACCGCGAGCAGGTTCACCTCGTACATGCGACGGAAGTCGGCCGAGCTCACGTCCATGAAGGCGCGCTCGTCGAAGATACCGGCGTTGTTCACCAGCGCGGCGAGCGGCGGCAGCGACTGCACCATCGCGCGCACCGCGGACTCATCGGTCAGGTCGATGGCGCGGTAGTCGACGTCGAGGCCGGCGGCGCGCAGCACCTGGGTCTCGCGCTCGGCCAGCGCGCCGTTGTAATCGGCCATCACCACGCGCCAGCCGTCGCGCGCCAGGCGCTCGACGATGGCGCGGCCCATGCCGCTGGCGCCGCCGGTCACCAGGACCAGCGGCTTGTCTTCACTGCTGTCGTTCATCGTTGTTCCTTGAGAAGTTCAGGAAGCCAACAGCCGGACGCAGAGGACGCGAAGGTTCCGCAAAGAACGCGAAAAAGAATCCAGAGACATCTTCTTGAATTTCCCTTTTGCGACCTTCGCGGAACCTTCGCGTCCTCTGCGTACGGCTGTCCGCATTCGCGTCATGCCGCCAGATAGCCGCCATCGACCGGCAGCACCACGCCATTGACGTAGCTGGCCATCGAGGAGGCGAGGAAGACCACCGGCCCGGCGATCTCGTCGGCCTCGCCGTGGCGCTTGGTGAGCACGCGGCTCATGTACCAGTCGGTGCCGTGCTCGGTCTCGCGCTGGCCGGCCGTCATGTCGGTCACCATGAGCCCGGGCGCCACTGCGTTCACGCGCACGCCCCAGGGCGCGAGGTCGCGCGCCAGCACCTGCGTGAGCGAACGCACGCCGCCCTTGGCCACCACGTAGCCGGCCGAGGAGATGCCCGCGCCGAAGGCCACGATCGACGACAGGTTGACGATGCTGCCGTGCGTGCGCTTGAGGGCGGGCACGAAGGCCTGCGTGACGTTGAACACGCCCTGCAGGTTGACCGACAGCACGCGGTCCCAGGCCTCGCGCGCGCCGGGCTCGTCGAACTTCGAGCGCGCCGAGATGCCGGCGTTGTTCACCAGCACGTCGATGTCGCCGTGCGCCGCGGCGATGCGCGCGGCGAGCGCGTCGACCGCCGCCGCGTCGCTGACGTCGACGCTGTCGGCATCGGCGCGCCCGCCCGCGGCGCGGATCGAGGCCGCCACCCGTTGCGCGGGCTCGAGGTCGCGGTCGACCGCCAGCACGTGCGCGCCTTCGGCCGCCATGCGGCGCGCGATGGCCTCGCCGAGGCCGCGCGCGGCGCCCGTGACGAGCGAGAGCTTGTCCTTCAGAAGCATGGGAATTCCTTTGCGAAAGCGGCGCCGTTCAGACGCCGAGGTAGGCGCGGCGCACGGCCTCGTCGTTGGCCAGCTGCGCGGCGGGGCCGTGCAGCGAGATCTCGCCGTTCTCGAGGATGTAGCCGTAGCTCGACACCGCGAGCGCGAGCTGCACGTTCTGCTCGACCAGCAGGATGGTGATCTTCTGTTCGCGGTGCAGCCGCTCGATGATCTCGAACATCTGCTCCACCAGCAGCGGCGACAGGCCCATCGAGGGCTCGTCGAACAGCATCACGCGCGGGCGCGCCATCACGGCGCGGCCGATCGCGAGCATCTGCTGCTCGCCGCCCGAGAGCGTGGCCGCCATCTGGCCCTGGCGCTCCTTCAGGCGCGGGAACATCGCATACACGGCCTCGAGGTCGTTGCGGATGCCCGCGCGGTCGCGCCGCAGGTAGGCGCCCAGGTCAAGGTTCTCGCGCACGCTCATGTCGCGGAACACCTGCCGCCCCTCGGGCACCTGCACGATGCCGCGCTTGACCAGCGCGTCGGAGCCCAGCCGGTCGATGCGCTCGCCGGCCAGCCGCACCTCGCCCTCGGTGCAGTCGACGATGTTCGAGATGCAGTTGAGCGTGGTGGTCTTGCCCGCGCCGTTGCTGCCGAGCAGCGCGACGATCTCGCCCTCGGGCACGTCGACCGAGACATGGCTCAGCGCCTGGATGCGGCCGTAGGCGGCCGAGATGGCGCGCAACGACAACAGCGATTCAGCCATGCGCGGCCCCCTTTGCACTTCCCTTGCCCAGATAGGCCTCGATCACGCGCGCGTCGCTGCCGATCTGCGCGGGCGTGCCCTCTGCGATCTTCTCGCCGAAGGCCATGACGGTGATGCGGTCCGAGATCGACATCACGAGCTGCATCACGTGCTCGACCAGCAGCACCGTGATGCCGTCGCGCGCCACCAGCTCCTTGAGCAGCCGGTCCAGGCTCTCGATCTCGCGGTTGCGCAGGCCGGCCGCGGGCTCGTCGAGCAGCAGCAACTTGGGGCGGATGGCCAGCGCGCGCGCCAGCTCGAGCAGCTTCTGGCGGCCGAAGTCGAGGTCGCGCGCGGGCTGGTGGCGCTCGTCGGCCAGGCCCACGCGCTCGAGCAGGTGCAGCGCGAAGTCCTCGGTCTCGCGGTCGGGGCGGCGCAGCAGCCGGCCCAGCGTGCCGGTGCCGCGCGCATGGGTGCCGAGCAGCACGTTCTCGAGCACTGAAAGTTCGGCGAACAGCTCGAGGTTCTGGAAGGTGCGCGCGATGCCCAGCGAGGCCATGCGGTAGGGCGACACGCGCGTGAGTTCGCGGCCCTCGAAGACGACGCTGCCGCTGCTGGGCGTGTAGAAGCGCGAGATGCAGTTGAAGGTGGTCGACTTGCCCGCGCCGTTGGGCCCGATCAGCGCGTGGATGCGGCCCTGCTCGACCTGGAACGACAGGCCGTTGACCGCCTTGAGGCCGCCGAACACCACGCTGATGTCGCGCACGTCGAGGAAAGCGGCGGCATTGGTCGTGCTCATCGCGCGCCTCCCGCCGGGGCCGCGCGGCGCGTGGCCTTGCGTGCCGCGAACAGCGAGGCCATGCCCTTGGGCAGGAACATCATGAACAGCATCAGGATGCCGCCGTAGATGATCTCCTGGTAGGACGGTGCCTGGCGCAGCAGCTCCGAGGCCAGGCCGAACACGATGGCGCCCGCCACCGCGCCGCGCACCGAGCCCAGCCCGCCGACCACCACCATGGTGAGGATCAGGATCGTGGTCTGGAAGCCCAGGCTCTCGGGATGGATGAAGGAGGTGAACAGCGTGTACATGCCGCCGGCCACGCCCGCGAAGGCGGCCGACAGCACGAAGGCCGTGACCTTGACCGCGCGCGTGTTCACGCCCATCGCGATCGCCGCCACGTCGCTCTCGCGCACCGCGCGGAACGACGAGCCCAGCCGCGAGCGCGACAGCGCCACCGTGAGCCACAGCATCAGCGCCGCGATCGCGACCACGAAGGGATAGGCCTGCAGGTCGTTCATCAGCCGCAGGCCGCCGAGCGCGGCCGGCTTCATCTGCAGGCCGTTCGAGCCGTTGGTCACTTGCTCCCAGTTGAGGAACACCCATTGCATCGCCTCGCCGAAGGCGAAGGTGGCGAGCGCCAGGTAGATGTCGCGCATGCGCAGCGCCAGCAGGCCGATGACCCAGCCCAGCGCGGCCGCGAGCAGCGCGCCCGCGAGGATCGACACCACGAACGGCGGCTGCCACTGGTTGTTGATGAGCCCGGCCGTGTAGATGCCGATGCCGAAGAAGGCCGCGTGCGAGAGCGCGAACTGGCCGGTCTCGCCGATCACCAGGTGCATGCCGAGCGCGAGCACGCTGAACACCATCAGCAGGTTGACCACGTACAGCACGTAGCCGCTGGCCGCGAAGGGCAGCACCGCGAGCACCACGGCCATGGCGATCAGCACGCCGCGATCCCACCAGGGAGAAGTGGTCTGCATGCTCATACCTTCTTCACCTGCGGCTTGCCGCCGAACAGACCCTGCGGCCGCACCAGCAACACCACCATGATCGCGACGAATGGCGCGACCACGATGGCGTTGGACGAGATGAACAGCCCCACGAGGTTCTCGACGATGCCGATGACGAAGCCGCCGACCACCGCGCCCGGCAGGCTGGTGAAGCCGCCGACGATGGCGGCCGCATAGGCCAGGATCGCGATGTGGCCGATGTCGGGCGTGATCAGGATCTTGGGCGTGATCAGCAGCGCCGCGATGGCCGAGAGCAGCCCGGTCAGGGCCCAGATCTTCATGCGGATGGTGCCCAGCTTCACGCCCACGATCTGCGCGCCGCGCGGGTTCATGCCGACCGCGCGCATGGCCTGGCCGGTGCGGGTGCGCGTGAACATCAGGTACAGCAGCACCATCACCACCACGGCGGTGCCGAAGATCGCGAGGTCGAGCAGCGTGAGCGAGGCCTGGCCGATGGTGATCGGGTCCTGCGGCACCAGCGAGGGCAGCGAACGCGGCGTGTCACCCAGCCCGGTCTTGCGCACCAGGCCCTTGAGCAGGTAGGCGAAGCCCAGCGTGGCGATCACGAGCTGCACGCCGACGCCGCGCGAGGCGGTCACGCGCTGCATCACCACGCGCTGGAACAGCGCGGCCACGAGCGCCGTGACCGCGAGGCTCGCGAGCACCGCGCCCCAGTAGGGCCAGCCCCACACCACCAGCGGGAACAGCGCGAGGTAGCCGCCGGCCATGAAGATCTCGCCCTGCGAGAAGTTCGGCACGTCGGTGGTCTTGAAGACCATGACGATCGCCACCGCGAGCAGCGCGTAGACGCTGCCGGTGACGATGCCGGACAGCACGCCCTGCTGCACGAACAGCCAGATGTCGGAAAGGCTCATGGGATTGCAGCCGCCCTCAGGGCTTGTACTTCCACACGCTCTTGTAGCTGCCGGGCACGAGCGTCATGTTGGTTGCGTCGAACTTGATGTAGATGGCCGCCTCCTGCGCCGCGCGGTCGTCGGGGCCGAACTCGATCGGGCCGGCCATCACGCCGGAGTCGAACTTCATGGTCGACAAGGCCGTGAGCACCTTCTCGCGCGTGGGGCTGGGGCCGGCCGCCTTCAGCGCATTGACCACCGCCATGGCCGAGGGAATGCCGTAGGGCATGTAGGTCTGCGGGTAGCCGGGCTTGGCGGCCAGCTCGGGATAGGCGGCCTTGTACATGTCGTAGACCCACTTGAGCTTGGGGCCGCCGGGCACGTCGGCCAGCACTTCCTGGATGTAGACGTTCTTGAAGGCGTCCTTGTTGCCCACGTTCTCCACCAGCTGCTTGAGGTCGGCGGTGGAGTTCACGGCCAGCACGATCGGCTTGTTGAAGCCGAGCTCGAAGGCGCGCTTGACGATCAGGCTCACGGGCCGCGCGTAGGTGGTCAGCAGCAGCACGTCGGGGTTGGCGGCCTTGATCTTGAGCATCGGCGCCGTGACGTCGGTGATGTTCGGGTTGACCGACTGCACCTGCAGGTCGACGCCGCCGAGCGCCTTGGCCTGCGCCTGGGCCGACTCGAGGTTCCAGCCGCCGTAGGCGTCGTCGTGGTTGATGTAGCCGATCTTCTTCGCCTTCAGGTGCTCGCTCGCGAACTGCACCATCGAGCCGCCCACCGCATGCTGCGAGATCGAGAACGCGCCGTAGATGTACTTGGAAGGCGGATACAGCGCGCCGTCGCCCGAGGCGTTGAGCATCACCAGCGGGATCTTCGCGCGCTCGACGTATTCGCGCGCGCCGACCACGGCCGCCGAGCAGGAGCCGCCGTTGAGCAGGAACACCTGGTCCTGCTCGGTGAGCTTCTTGACCGCGGCCAGCAGGTCGTTGGCGTTGCAGCGGTCGTCCTCCACCACGAGCTCGATCTTGCGGCCGTTCACCCCGCCTTCCTTGTTGATCTTGTCGTAGTACATCTTCGCGGCGTTGATGACGTCGAAGCCGTAGTTCATCGACGCACCCGACATCGGCGAGAACATGCCGATCTTGATGGTCTTGTCGGTCAGGCCGGGCTCGGCCTGCGCGGCGGCGGTGCCCGCCAGGGCGCACAGCGCGGCGCCGAATGCCAGGGCGAGAAAGTTCTTCTTCATGACGTGTCTCCGTTGGTATGGGTGAGTGAAAGGCGCCGCCCGGTCGCTGGCGCCGGGCGTTACTGCATGCGGTAGCCGCCGTTGACGTCGATCACGTTGCCCGTGATGTACGCCGCCTGCTCCGACACCAGGTAGTCGACCGCGCCGGCCACGTCGTCCACCGTGCCGATGCGCCCGAGCGGGATGTTGGCGGCCGCGGCCGTCAGTGCGCCGCTGCTCTGCACGGTGCCGCGCAGCATCTCGGTGTCGATCAGGCCCGGCGCGACCGAGTTGACGGTCACGCCCAGGTGCGCCGACTCGCGCGCCATGGCCTTGGTCAGGCCCAGCACCGCGGCCTTGGCGCCGATGTAGGTCGCGCTCGAGCGGTAGCCGCCGAGCTGCGCGGCCACCGAGCCGAAGGTGACGATGCGCCCGTGCGCCACCGGCCGCGCCTCGCGCCGGCGCAGGTAGGCGCGGCCGCAGAGGAACACGCCGCGCGCGTTCACGGCGAAGGTGCGCTCCCAGTCCTCGAGCGAGGTGTCCTTGATCGGCGAGCGTTCGCCGCCGGGCATCAGCAGCAGGCCGGCCACGCAGACCACCACGCCGACCGGCCCGATGCCGGCCTCGATGTCCTCGAAGGCAGCCTCGACCGCGGCCTCGTCGCTCACGTCGAATTGGCGCGCATGGTGGCCCGCGCCGAGCGAGGCGGCCACGGCGCGCGCGTTGTCGCCGTCGATGTCGGCCACGACGACGCGCAGGCCGCTGGCCGCGAGGCGCCGGCACACGGCCTCGCCGATGCCGCGGCCGCCGCCGGTCACGAGGGCCAGCCGGCCGGGGGCTTGTGCATGATGTTCCGCCATGGGATGCGAGGTCTCCGAAGCCGCGTCGGATGCGGCGTGAAAGTGAATCGAGGACCGCATTGTGTATACATGCCCATCTTTGCACGCCCTCGTTTTCCCTTATTCGACGACTATTGAACCAGTTTCCACGGCATCATGTATACCTGACATGGACACACTCTCCCAACAAGTCACCGAGACGCTGCGCACCTGGATCCTGCACGGACGGCTCACGCCGGGCACGCGGGTGGAGGAGGTGCCGATCGCCGAGACCCTCAAGGTGTCGCGCACGCCGGTGCGCGCCGCGCTCGCCGCGCTGGCGATGGAAGGGCTGATCGATCATCAGCCGAAGAAGGGCTATCTGGTGCGCGCCTTCGCGCTCGAGGACATCCTGGCCGCCTACGAGGTGCGCTCGGTGCTCGAGGGCCTGGCCTGCCGGCGCTTCGCGGCGCTCGGCGTGGACGACGCGACCGCCGCGCTGCTGCGCGACTGCCTGCGCACCGGCGACGAGATCCTGGCCAAGGGACAACTGCTGCTCGACGACCTCGCGCCCTACCAGCAGATGAACGTGACGCTGCACAACGCGCTGATGCAGGGCGCGCGCAACCCGTGGGTGGTGCGCTTCGGCGCGCAGGCACAGGCCGTGCCCTTCGCCTCCGACCGCATCATGCTGTGGCACGACCACGGCGTGATCCTGCGTTCGCACGACGACCACCACCGCATCGTGCAGGCCGTGATCGACGGCGACGCGGCGCGCGCCGAGCAGCTGATGCGCGAGCACGTGTACTACGCGGGCATCCTGCTGCGCGACAACTACCAGCGCGTGCTCGACGAGCGCGCGGGCAGCGCGGTCACGCAGGATCCGCCGCTGGCCCTGAGCAGCGGCGCCTAGGAGGCGCCCGCGTTCACGAGGACTTGGCCGCCGGCTTGCCCAACACCGCGCCCACGCCGTCGAGCAGGCTGGCCACGCTGGCCTGGATCACGGGTTCGATCTCGGGCACCGGCAGGCCGTAGACCCACTGGCGGATGCCGTGGTACTGGATCTTCTCGACCACCGTCTTCGCGAGCTCGATCTCCTGCACCGCGAAAGACTGGCCATCGCGGCCGGCGCCCGTGTACTGGCGCAGCGAGAGCGCGATCGGTTCGTAGACGCGCTGGCGCATGACACGGAAGTACGGCGACATGTCCCAGCCGTGCAGGGCGAAGAACAGCGACAGTCGCACGCGCTCGCGCCGCAAATGCACGCGCGCGAAGTCGCGGTGGAAGTCGAGCAGGCGCTGCGCGACCGCCTGCTCGGGCGCGAGGATCATTTCCTCCCACAGCGGATTCCAGTTCGACAGGAAGGTCTCCTGGAACACGCGCTCGATCAGCGCCTCCTTGTTCTGGAAGTAACGGTAGAGCAGCGGCTGCGCCACGCCGAGCTGACGCGCCAGGCCCGTGGTGTCGCCTGCGAAGCCGACGTCGGCGAAGTACTGGATCGCGCCCTGCACGATCTCGCGCTCGCGGTCGGCGCGCCGCAGGCGCACGACGCCGCCGGTTGCGGGGGCCGCGGAATCCGAAGGGCTGGAGGCGGAAGGAGCGCGTGGCATGCGAGGTCGCTGGGAAGGTGGCCGGTGCCGGTGCGGCGGGAGCCGGCACGATACCAGTTCACCCGGGCGCGCCCGCCGCCTCCGCATGGGCCCGCGTGACCAGGTAGCGGCCGCCGCCGAAGGCCAGGCCCTCGGAGGCCGAGCGCTCGAAACGCTCGATCAGCCCGAGGAACACCGCGTGGTCGCCGCCGGGCCAGGTCGTGACCTTGCGGCATTCGAAATGCGCGCAGCAGTCCGCGAGGACCGGCAGGCCGCCGATGCCCGGGCGGCAATCGACGCCGGCGAACTTGTCGGCGCCTGGAATCGCGAAGCGCTGCGAGAGCTCGAGCTGGTGCTTCGCGAGCACGTTCACCACGAAGCGCTCGTGCCGGCTGAAGGCGGGGAAGCTGCGCGCATTGAGCGCCTGGCTCCAGAGCACCAGCGGCGGATCGAGCGACACCGAGCTGAACGAGTTGGCCGTCACGCCGCAGGGGCGCCCCTCGGCGTCGAGCGTGGTGATGACGGCGACGCCCGTGATGTAGGCGCCGAAGACGTCGCGCAACTGCCGGCGGTCGACGGCGGAAGTGGTGGCTGCGTGCATGGCGTGACGGCTCAGCGGTAGTTGAGTTCGATCGAGATCCCGTTGGGATCGGTGACGAAGATCTGCCGCAGGTCCAGCGCCGCGACCAGGCGCTCGCGGTACGACACGCCGAGCGCCCGGCAGCGCGCGATGGTTTCCTCGTAGCCCTCGGCCAGCAGCGCCACGTGGTCGATGGCGCCGCTGCCCTGCAGCGAATCGGGATCGCGCGGGCCCAGGTATTCGTCGATCCATGCCAGCCGCTGCGCGTCGTTGCGGTCGAAGGCCGTGACGTGGACCACGGGCACGTCGTCCGCGTCGTAGAGCCAGGCGCCGGTCGCGCGCGGCGGATTGCCGGGCCGTGGCCCGTCGCGCAGCAGCAGCACGCGCGTATAGAAATCCAGCGTGGCCTCGAGCCGTTCGGTGCGGATGTTGAAGTGTTCGAGTCTGCGAATGCCCATGAAGAACTCCTGTGAGTGGCCTGGGGCGCGATTGCCGGCCTCGGTCGATCGTATCGATCGGTTGTTTTATTATTTATAGGGTTATCACCAAAATTCCATGACGCTGTTCATTGCATCGGCAAGTTTGGCTGCCACTATGGCGTTAATGATTGATTAAGGATGCGTTGGATGCCCGCACGCATGGTGATAACCCTATCAATAAATGATAGTTCTATCACTAGCATTCGGTCGCAATGACTCACCACCCGCCGCATCCGACCATGCAAACACAGGCCCTCCTCCGCACTTCATCCGAAGCCGTCGCCAGCGAACTGCTGCGGCGCGCGCGCGAACTCCAGCCCGTGCTGCGGCAACGCGCCGCGCAGGCCGAGCGGCTGCGCCGCGTGCCCGACGACACCGTCGCCGACTTCCATCGCGCGGGCCTGTTCCGCGCCCTGCAACCGGCGCGCGTGGGCGGCGCTCAGCTGCATCCCGCCGAGTTCTTCGACATCTGCGCGGAGATCGCGCAGGGCTGCGCGTCGAGCGCCTGGGTGCTGTCGAACCTGGCCTATCACCACCAGTTCCTCGCGCTCTGGCCGGACGAGGCGCAGCAGGAGGTCTGGGGCCCATCGCCCGACACGCTGGTCGGCTCCTCGTACATCTTCGCGCGCGGCACGGCGCGCCAGGTCGACGGCGGCTACGAGCTCGAGGGCCAGTGGCCGTTCTCCAGCGGCATCGATCCCTGCGGCTGGTGCGTGCTCGGCGCCATGGCCAGCGACGCGCCCGGCGAGCCGCCGCGGCCGCGCTACTTCCTGCTGCCGCGCGAGGACTACGAGGTCATCGACACCTGGCACGTGGTGGGCCTGCGCGCCACCGGCAGCAAGGACGTCGCCGTCGGCAAGGCCTTCGTGCCCGGCTACCGCAGCCTGTCCTTCGACGAGGTCGCCGCCGCGCAGGCGCCGGGCCTGGCCCTCCACGCGGCGCCGCTGTTCCGCGTGACCATGCAGGGCGTCGGCGGCTTCGTGCTGCTGCCCGTGCTGCTCGGTGCCGCGCGCGCGGCGGCCAACGAGTACGTCGAACGCACGCGGCAGCGCAAGACCACGGTCGGCGCGCGCAGCCAGGCCGAGCTGCCGGGCGTGCAGGACCGCGTCGCCCATGTCGAGGCGCTGCTCGACACGGCGCAGCTCGTCGCGCGGCGCAGCTGGTGCGATGCGATGGATTCGCTCGAGAGCCATCCCGCCATCCCCGGTGCCCTCGGAGCGCGCCTGCGCCGCGACTCGGCCTTCTGCGCGCGCCTCGTCACCCAGGCCGTCGACCTGGTGTTCGCGGGCACCGGCGGCGCCGGCCTGCAGGAGGCCGATCCGATCCAGCGCATGTGGCGCGACGTGCATGCCGGCGCCGCGCAGTTCGGCCTGCAGTGGGACGTGTCGGGCCCGGCCTACGGCCGCGTGCGGCTGGGCCTGCCGAGCGGCATGCCGGGGCTGGGCGTCTAGACCTTCGATCCATCGATTCATCCCGACCGGCAGCCTCGATGCGCCGGCAACCACAAGGAGCAGGAGACATGATTTCTTCGACGCAACGCCGGGGCTGGCTTCGCGCCGGTCTCACGGCACTCGCGCTCGGCCTTCCCCCGCTGGGCTGCTGGGCCCAGGCCTACCCGGCCAGGCCCGTACGGCTGATCCTGCCGTTCCCGGCCGGCGGCACGGCGGATGCGGTCACGCGCCACTTCGCCCACAAGATGAGCCTGGCGCTCGGCAAGCCCTTCGTGGTCGACAACGTGGTCGGCGCGGCCGGCACCATCGGGTTGGCCCAGGGGCTTCGCGCCGCGCCCGATGGCTACACGATCACGCAGATCTCGAACACCAACACGGTGGCGGCGCTGCACATGTTCAAGCGCCTGCCCTTCGATCCGCGCAAGGACATGGTGCCGGTGGCGAGCCTGTTCCAGATACCGTCGGCGGTCGTCACGAATCCGCGAGGCAGCGCGTTCGGCAGCTTCGCCGAGATGCTGGCCCACGCCCGCGCGAACCCGGGGAAGCTGTCGTACGCCTACTCGCATGCCACCGGCGCGGTGGCGGGCGCGAGCGCGAAGCAGGCCGCGGGCATCGACATCGTCGCCGTGCCCTACAAGAGCGGCCCGCAGGCGGTGGTCGAAACCCTCTCGGGCGAGATGCCGCTGCTGTTCACCGACCTCGGCGCGGTGCTGCCGCAGATCCGCGCCGGCAAGCTCAAGGCGCTGGCGGTCACCTCGGCGCGCCGCTCCGCGTTGCTGCCCGAGGTACCCACCCTGCGCGAAGTGCTGCCCGGCGCCACCGAGTTCACGGGCTGGAGCGGCTTCGTCGTGCCGGTCGGCACCCCGAAGGCCGTGGTCGACAAGCTGCACGAGACCCTGCAGCAGATCCTCGCGAGCGAGGACACCGCGAGCTTCCTGCGCGGCCTCGGCGGCGAGCCGATGCCGATGTCGAGCGACGAGTTCGCCCGCTTCATCCGCGAACAGGAACCGCTGTGGGCCAGGGCACTGGCTGCGGCCGGCATCGCGCCCGAATGAACAACCCCATCCCCCACGAACCCCACCTCGGAGACCTCCATGCATCGCAAGTTCGTCGACCTGTCCATCTACCTCGAGAACGACGTGCTCTCGGACCCGCCCGGCAAGGGTCCGAAGATCGAGTACTTCCACCACCAGAACTCGCACCACCAGCTCGGCAACTTCTTTCCCAAGCTGCGGAAGGAAGATCTGCCCGACGGCGAGGCGTGGGCCGTGGAGCGCGTGTCGCTGTCGACGCACAACGGCACGCACCTCGATGCGCCCTATCACTTCCACAGCACGATGGACAAGGCGCTCGGCGAGCCCCGGCCCTCGATCACCATCGACGAAGTGCCGCTCGAGTGGTGCTTCCAGCCCGGCGTGAAGCTCGACTTCCGCCACCTGCCCGACGGCTACGTGGTCCAGCCCCAGGACGTGGAGGCCGAGCTGGCGCGCATCGGCCATGCGCTGCGGCCGCTCGAGATCGTGATGATCAACACGCGCGCCGGTGCGCTCTACGGCGATCCGGTCTACGTGAGCTCGGGCTGCGGCATGGGCTACGAAGCCACCATGTACCTGCTGGAGCGCGGCATCCGGCTCACGGGCACCGACGGCTGGAGCTGGGACGCGCCCTTCGTCCACACCGCGAAGAAGTACGAGGCGACCGGCGACGCGGGCCTGATCTGGGAAGGCCACAAGGCCGGCCGCGACATCGGCTACTGCCACCTCGAGAAGCTGCACAACCTCGAGGCACTGCCCGCCGACGGTTTCCACGTCGCCTGCTTCCCGCACAAGATCCGCAGCGCCTCCGCCGGGTGGACCCGCGCCGTCGCGATCTTCGACGAACGCCTGAACGCGGGCTGATCGTCGTCCACGCACCGTCCATCCACTCCAGCGAGGATTCCATGGCACTCGACTTCACCCACGATCCCGCACGCCGCTGCATCGTCGCGTCCGCGCATGCGCCCGGGTGCGACTTCACGTTGCAGAACCTGCCGTTCGGCGTGTTCCGCCGCAAGGGCGGCAACGGCCCGTTCCAGGGCGGCATCGCGATCGGCGACCAGGCCCTGTGCCTGGCCGAGGCGCAGGCGCGCGGCTGCTTCGACGGCCTGGCCGGCCAGGCCGCGAGCGCCGCGGGCGGCTCGACGCTCGACGAACTGCTCGCGCTGGGTCCGCTCGCGTGGCGCGCGCTGCGCCATGCGCTGGTGCGCCTGCTTGATGCGCAGGAGCCGCATCCGAAGGCGGCGGCGCTGCAGGCCGCGCTCGTTCCGCTCGCTGACATCGAGCATACGCTGCCGATCAGCGTCGGCGACTTCACCGACTTCTACACCTCGATCCACCATGCCGAGAACGGCGGCCGCCTGCGCAATCCGCCCGCGGCCCTCGCGCCCAACTTCCAGTGGATGCCGATCGCCTATCACGGCCGCAGCTCGTCGCTGGGCGTGAGCGGCGAGCGCATCCATCGCCCGTGGGGCCAGGCCAGGCCCTCGAGCGACGAGCCGCCGGTGCTGCGGCCCTGCGAGATGCTCGACTACGAACTCGAGCTCGGCGTGGTCATCGGCCGGGGCAACGCGCGCGGCACGCCCGTTGCGCTGGCCCATGCGATGGACCATGTGTTCGGCCTCACCCTGCTCAACGACTGGTCGGCGCGCGACGTGCAGGCCTGGGAGATGACGCCGCTGGGCCCGTTCCAGGCCAAGAACTTCGCGACCACGCTCTCGCCCTGGATCGTCACGCTCGATGCGCTGGCGCCGTTCAGCGTGCCCTGGCGCCGGCCGGCCGATCATCCGCAGCCGCTGCCCTATCTCGAGTCGGCGGGCCATCGCGCCGCGGGCGCGTTCGACATCGAGCTCGAGGCCTGGCTCGAGCCCGCAGGCAAGCCGGCCTCGCGCCTGAGCCGCACCAACTTCCGCCACCAGTACTGGAGCATCGGCCAGATGATCGCGCACCACACGGTGGGCGGCTGCAACCTGCGCGCGGGCGACCTGATCGGCACCGGCACGATCTCGGGGCCGACCGCGCCCGAGGCCGGCAGCCTGATCGAGCTGGGCCGGCGCGGCCGCGAGCCGGTCGTGCTGGCCGACAGCGGCGAACGGCGCGCCTTCCTGCATGACGGCGACCGCGTGATCCTGCGCGGTTGGTGCGAGGCGCCGGGGCGCGCGCGCGTGGGCTTCGGCGAAGCGGCCGGCACCGTGCTGGCCGCCCATCCGGCGGGGAGCCTCTGACATGGCGCGCTATGCACGCGTGACGCCCGCGGACGGCGTCCTCCAGTGGGCGGTAGAACGCCATGGCGAACTCTGGGGCCTCGGCGCCGAGGTGCCGGCCGGCGCGCACGACACGGCCTGGCAGGACCTCGTGGCCTCGGGCCCGGGCGCGGCCATGCTGTCGCGCGCCACCCTGCTCGACCCCGCGCGGGTGCGCTGGGAAACGCCGGTGGCGCGCCCCGGCAAGGTGATCTGCCTGGGCCTGAACTACGCCGCGCACGCGGCCGAGGGCGGCAATGCCGCGCCCGACTATCCGAGCTTCTTCCTGCGCGGCGCCACCTCGCTGATCGCGCACGAGGCACCGCTGGTGCGCCCGCGCGTGTCCGACAAGCTCGACTTCGAGGCCGAACTGGCCGTGGTCATCGGCCGCCGCGCCCGGCACCTCACGCTCTCGCAAGCACTCGACGCCGTGGCCGGCTACGCCTGCTTCAACGACGGCACGCTGCGCGACTACCAGCGCCGCACCGCGCAATGGACCATCGGCAAGAACTTCGACGGCACTGGTGCCTTCGGCCCGTGGCTGGTGCCGGCCTCGGCGCTGCCGCCCGGCGCGAGCGGGCTGCGGATCGAATCGCGCCTCAACGGCGGCGTCATGCAGAGCGACCGTACCGACCACATGCTCGTGACGGTGGCGCAGGCTCTGGTGCTGCTGAGCGAGGCGCTGACGCTCGAGCCCGGCGACGTGGTGGCCATGGGCACGCCCTCGGGCGTGGGCTATGCGCGCAACCCGCCGGTGTGGATGAAGCCCGGCGACCGCATCGAGATCGAGATCGAAGACGTGGGCCTGCTGTCGAACCCGGTGGCCGCCGAGGCCGCGCCCGGATGAAGGCCCGCGCCTTCCCGAAGCCGGAACCCTAGCGCCGCGCAGGCGCCGCCTTCCCCACCCACGGCCCGCGGGCCGCGAAGAACAGCACCCCAGGGGCCCATCGCCCCTGGGCGGAGCGCTGTCGCCCATTCCACGCCACCCCAAGGAGGAGATCATGAAGTTCGGAGCTTTCCGGTTCGCGCTGCCCTTGTGCGCGGGCCTTGCATCGCAGGCCCATGCGCAGTCGTCGCTCACGCTTTACGGCATCGTCGACGCGGGCTTTCGCCACGTGAGCAACAGCGGCGTCGGCTCGATCGACAGCCTGTCCAGCGGCGGCTACCGCACCAGCCGCCTCGGCATCCGCGGCTCGGAGGACCTCGGCGACGGCCTGCGCGTGGGCATCAAGCTCGAGACCCTGGTCGGCGTCGACACCGGCAATGCCGGCTCGACCAGCATGCCGGGCCAGTTCTGGAACCGCGGCTCCTACGTGGAGATCCTCGGTCCCGGCTGGGGCACGCTGCGCCTGGGCTACGACCTCCATCCGGTCTACGTCACCTGGATGGAGAACGATCCCTGGCTCAACATCGGCATGGGCAGCTCGGGCAACCTCTACGACACGCTGCAGAACGGTCCGCTGCGCTCGGTGTTCGGCCCGCTCTCGAAGAACGACACCACGTTGCATTACGCGCGCAACATGCTGCAGTACTTCAGCCCCAGGGTGAACGGCTTCTCGGGCACGCTCGCCCTTGCCCTGCGCGAGAACGAGGTCGTCGCCACCGGCGCGGCGCGGCTGCGGCAGATCCGGCTCGCCTACAACGCCGGCGGGCCCTTCAGCGCGGCGGTCGCGCACTCGGTCTCGGACGTGCAGCTGCGCGCCGGAACGCCGACGAACCGGCTCGACGATTCGGTCGCCACCCTGGCCTGGGACTTCGGTGCCGTGCGGCTGGCCGGCACTTGGCGCCAGTTCCGCGCGGCCGGCAGCCGGCAGGCGAACTGGATGCTGGCCGCGACGGTGCCGGTCCAGACCGGCAAGGTGCAGCTCTCGCATGGCCGCACGCGGCTGTCGGGCGCGGTCACGACCCAGCTCGCGCCCGGCACCGTGGCCGGTCCCGTCGACGGCAACGGCGGTGCGATGTGGGTGGTGGGCTACGCGCACTCGCTGTCGAAGCGAACCACGCTCTACACCCAGGCGGCGCGCATCGAGAACCGCGGGCGTTCGTTCATGGCGCTGCCCGGCGGGCCCGCGGTCAACGCGGGCAACTTCGCGGGCGGCCGGTCGACGGGCTTCGAGCTCGGCATCGCCCACACCTTCTGAGGCTGGGGTCTACCCCTTCTTCAGCGCCCTGATGCGCAGCATGCCTTCCTGCGCCGTCGAGGCCACGAGCCGGCCGTCGCGCGTGTAGATGCTGCCGCGGCACAGGCCGCGCGCGCCACTCGCGCTCGGCGAGTCGAGCACGTAGAGCAGCCAGTCGTCGAAGCGGAAGTCGCGGTGGAACCACATCGCGTGATCGAGGCTCGCGGGCCGCACCTGGCCGGTCATGAAGCTCAGGCCGTGCGGCAGCATCGCGGCGCGCAGCAGGCCGTGGTCGGAGGCATAGGCCAGCAGCGCGCGGTGCACCATCGGGTCGTCGGGCAGCGGCGCGATCGCGCGCATCCAGATCGCGCTGTCGGACGCGGGCCGCGGCACCGGCGCGAGCAGGTCGTCGGGCTGGACTCGGCGGTACTCGATGCCGTGCGGCTCGATCGCCTTGCTGCGCCAGGGCTCGGGCAGCCGGTCGCCGAGCGCGATGCGCTGGTCGAGCTCGCTGACCAGGCCCTCGGGGCCGGCCACCTCGGGCATGTCGATCTGGTGCTCGACGCCCTCGTCCACGGTCTGGAACGAGGCCGACATCTCGAAGATGATGCGCTCCTGCTGGCGCGCCACCACGTGGCGGGTGGTGAAGCTGCGGCCGTCGCGCACGCGGTCCACGCTGTACTCGATGGGCGCATGCTCGCCCGGCAGCAGGAAGTAGGCGTGCATCGAATGCACGGGCCGGTCGGCGCCGACCGTGAGGTTGGCCGCCATCAGCGACTGGCCCAGCACCTGCCCGCCGAACACGGCCGGCGTGCCGATGTCCTCGCTCTGCGCCAGGAAGCGGTCGCCGCCCAGCGGTTCGAGCTGCATGAAGGCGACGAGGTCTTGGACGAGGCGGGCGGCGGTGGCGGGATCGGGGGTCATCGGAAGCGGTCTGGACGGGAAAGAACCGCAAACGATAGCAAACATGGGGCCAGGGGGCTGTCGCGCAGGAAGCCCGAAAGCGGGAACCGTACGCAGAGGACGCGAAGGTTTCGCGAAAGACGCGAAAGAACAGCCGAAATGATGTGGGCCGCGCCCGATCGACCGCGGCGCCCCGAGCAAGGCTCGCCTCGAAGGGAGCGCGGCGGCGCCTCGACGACAGCCCACCTTTTTCAGGTTTCTTTTTTGCGTCCTTCGCGAAACCTTCGCGCCCTCTGCGTCCGGCTGTCCGATCCCGCTCCCTCAGCGATCCAAATCGACCCCGTCCGCCGCCAGCTTCGCCTGCAGCGCGGCCACGTCCACGTTCGCAAACGCTCCGCTGCCCAGCGACGCGGCCGCCGTGCCCGCGGCCTGTCCCATCACGAAGCAGCCGCCGCTGGCGCGCGCGGCCGACTGGCCCTCGTGCGTCATCGAGGCGCAGCGGCCCGCCACCAGCAGGTTGGCGACGGTGCGCGGCACCAGCATGCGCCAGGGCAGGTGGTTGTAGGCGTTGTCGGCATCGCGCGGGAAGGCCCACTCGATGCGGCCATCGGCATGCATCTCCATCGGCCAGGCATTGAGGCCGATGGTGTCGTCGAACTTCGCCGACGACAGGATGTCCTCGCGCTCGAGCGCGTACAGGCCCTGGATGCGCCGCGTCTCGCGCAGGCCGACCTGCGGCGCGATCTCGACGATGGCCGACTGCGCGAAGCCCGGCACCTCGGCCTTGAGAAAGCGGAAGTACTCGGCGATCTGGCGCCGGCCCTCGAGCTCGCCCTCGGTGAGCTCGCGCGCATCGACGCCGTTCATCGCGCGGCCCTCGGCATTGCGGATCTGCGTGACGTTGGCGCGCCATTCGCGCGGGTCCTTGTTGGGCCGCAGGATCGCGCCCTCGCGCGGGAAGCGGTAGGCGCCGGGCTTGCTCGCCTCGGCGCGCGCCATGAAATCGTTGATGGCCTTGAACTCGCCCACCGCCTCGAGCGCGGCCGGCGCGTCGACCTGGCCGATGCGGAACATGGTGGTCGGGAACAGGCCGCTGCCGTGGCCGTCGCCGACCTCGAAGGGCACGCCCGCGAAGGCCGCCACGTCGGCGTCGCCGCTGGCGTCGACGAAGGCATTGGCGCGGATCGCCTGCCGGCCCGACTTGGTCTCGACCACCAGCGCCGCGATGCGCTCGCCCTCGAGGATCACCGAGGCCGCGAAGGCATGGAACAGCAGCTTCACGCCGGCCGCCTCGAGCAACTGGTCGGCCGCGAGCTTGTAGGCCGAGGTGTCGTACGAGCGCACGCGGATGCGCCCGCCCATGCCGTCCTGCGGATCGTTCATGCCGTTGAGCGCGGCGATGCGCTCGACCAGCTCGTCGACCACGCCGCGCACCAGCTGCGTCATCTGGCCGCGCCGCTTGCCGTACAGGCCCGCGAAGTTGGTGACGCCGCCCGCCGTGCCCATGCCGCCGAGGAAGCCGTAGCGCTCCACCAGCAGGGTGCTCGCGCCGTGGCGCGCGGCGCTCACGGCGGCGGCGATGCCGGCGGGACCGCCGCCGACCACCACCACGTCGTAGCTGCCGAACACCGGCAGCGAACGCGACGGCTCGGCCATCGTCATTGCAGCCGTCATTGGAGGGTGATGCCCTTGGTCGAGATGATCTTGGTCATGATCGCGGCCTCGTCGTTGACGCGCGCGCGCATGCCGTCGGGCGAGGTGCCCACGGCCTGCCAGCCCTGCTCGAACAGCTTCTGGCGCACCTCGGGCTGCTTCATCACGGCCTCGAGCTCGCGCCCGATGCGCGCCTGCGCGGTCTTCGAGAGGTTGGCCGGGCCCAGGAGCGCCACCCACACCTCGAGGTTGAAGTCGCGCACGCCGGCATTGGCCAGCGGCGGCACCTCGGGCACCAGCGCGCTGCGGCCGGCGGTCAGGCCGATGGCCTTGAGCTTGCCGGCCTTGACCTGCGGCATGGCCACGCCAGGCGGGATCAGGCCCATCTGGATCTGGTCGCCGAGCATGCCGGTGATGACCTGCGGATTGCCCTGGTAGGGCACGTGCTCGGGGTTGAAGCCCGGCACGCGGCTCTTGAGCAGCTCCATGCCCAGGTGGCCGACCGAGCCGATGCCCACCGAGCCGTAGTTCCACTTGTTGCCCGCCTTGCGGCCGGCATCGAAGAAAGCCTCGCCCGAGGGCAGGTTGTTCTGCGCCACCAGCACCAGCGGCGCGGTCGCGAGCAGCGAGAGGTAGGTGAAGTCCTTGGCCGGGTCGTAGGGCAGCTTCGGGTAGAGCAGCTTCGACGAGGTCAGGTTGCCGTTGATGACGACGCCCAGCGTGTGGTCGTCGCTGGCCTTGGCCACCGTGTCGGCCGCGATGTTGCCCGAGGCACCGGGCTTGTTGTCGACCACGATCGGCTGGCCCAGCGCCTTCGACAGCGGCTCGGCGATGGTGCGCGCGGCGATGTCGGGCGTGGAGCCCCCGGGGAAGCCCACGAGCAGGCGGATGGGCTTGGTGGGCCAGGCGGGCGTCTGCGCGCTCGCGGCCAGCGGCAGCGAGGCGGCAGCCAGGCCGCAGGCGATCAGGAGGGCTCTCTTGGTGGCGTGCATGGAGGAAGAAATGTCAAAAAGTGTCAAAACAGGCGGGCAGCTTAACTGCCCCAAGCAAGGCACGGGCCGCTATTCGAGGCTGATGTTGCCCCTGCGCACCAGCTCGCCGTAGACCTTGGACTTGGCCTCGGCCTGGCGCTCGATCTCCTCGGGCGACCAGGCCAGCGGCTCGAAGGCGAAGGTGTCGAAGCGGGCGCGGATCTCGGGGTCGGCGATGACCTTCGCCACGTCGGCGTTGATCTTCGCCTTGATGGCCGCCGGCACGCCCTTGGGCGCGAGCAGCGAGACGAAGGAATTGACCTCCAGCCCGGCCGGGCCGCCGGCCTCGGCCATGGTCGGCACGTCGGGCATCTGCGGGATGCGCTTGGGCGCGGCCACGGCGATGTAGCGCAGCTTGCCGGCCTTGTAGATGCCCTGGCTCGAGGGAATGCTCGCGAAGGCCCACGGCACCTCGCCGGTGCCCACGTTCGAATACAGCTGCGAGACCTCGCGGTAGGGCGCGTGGCGCATGCGGATGCCGCTCAGCGCCTCGAGCTGCTGCGCGCCCAGGTGGCCCGGGCTGCCCACGCCCCAGGAGCCGTAGACGATGGCGTCGGGGTCGGCCTTGGCGGCGGCGATCAGGTCGCCCATGGTCTTCCACTTGGAATCGCTGCCCACGGCCACGAAAAAGGGCGTGCGGAACAGCGAGGCCACCGGGTCGAAGTGCTGCAAGGTCACGAAGTTGCGCGACTTGTACAGGTGCGGCAGCGCGGCCACGTGCTCGCTGTCGAGCTGCAGCAGGGTGTAGCCGTCGGGCGCGGCGCGCCGGGCCTGGTCGATGGCGATGAAGCCGCCGCCGCCGGGCCGGTTGTCGATCAGCACGCGCTGGTTCCACAGCCGCGAGAGCTTGTCCGAGACCAGCCGCAGCACCGCGTCGGGGCCGCTGCCGGCCGCGAAGGGCGTGACCAGGGTCACGGGCTTGTTCGGATAGTCGCCGGCCTGGGCCGCCGCGCCGCCGGCCATGGCCAGCGAGGTCAGGGCGAGAAGGCCGGTCAGCAGTGCGCGCGGGAAGTTCATGGTCGTTTGTCTCCGGTGGGCCTGGGGCCTCGATGGTTGTGGATCTTGAAGGCGTCGGGTGTCAGTGCGGCGAAAGCGCGGTGGCCTGGGGCCGCAGCGCCTCGGGCGCGTCGCCCAGGCAGCGCTCGGGCCGCCAGGCATAGAGCCACTCGACCGCATCGTAGAAGCGCTCGGGCGTACGGCCCGGCCAGAGGCTGTTGCGCACCAGGCGCTCCACGCCCTTGGCATGGTAGAGCCGGCCCATCTCGCGCACCGACAGCACCACGCGGGCCGTGCGCGCCACGCGCGCCGCCTCGTAGAGCCGGAAGGCGGCCGGCAGGTCGAAGTCGCAGGCCTTCACGGCCTCGCCGAGCGTCACCGCGTCCTCGAGCGCCATGCAGGCGCCCTGCGCCAGGTACTGCATCATCGGATGCGCGGCATCGCCCAGCAGCGTGGCAGCGCCCTCGCTCCAGCGCTCGACCGGATCGCGGTCGGCGGTGCTCCAGCGGCGCCACGAGGTCGGGCGATCGAGCAGCTGGCGCGGGCGCGCATGCACGCCCTCGAAGTACGACAGCACCTCTTCCTTGCTGCCGTCGGTCACGCCCCATTCCTCGCGCTCGCGGCTGTGGAAGGTGACGACCAGGTTGTATTGCTCGCCATGGCGCAGCGGGTAGTGCACCAGGTGGCAGTTCGGGCCGGCCCAGACCACGGGCGCGTTCCAGCGCAGATCGGCCGGCATGTCGGCCGCCGGCACCACCGCGCGGTAGACCACGTGGCCCGAGACGCGCGGCGCGTCGCCGATCAGCGCGGCGCGCACCACCGACTTCACGCCGTCGCAGCCGACGATGGCATCGGCCTGGAAGCGTCGGCCGTCGCGCGTGACTGCCACCACGCCCTGCCCCCGGGTGTCGAGGCTCTCGACCTGCGCCGAGGTGTGGAAGCGGATCAGCGGATGCTGCTTCACGGCCTCGTGGATCGCGCCGTGCAGGTCGGCGCGGTGGCTCACGGCATAAGGGTTGCGAAAGCGCGCGCGGAAGGCCTCGCCGACCGGCACCGAGGCCACCTCCGAGCAGTCGACCGCGTCCATCATCACCAGCCGGTCGGTGAACACCGAGCCCCGGCGCACCGCCTCGCCCACGCCCAGCGCGTCGAGCGCGGCGAAGGCATTGGGGCCGAGCTGCAGGCCGGCGCCGATCTCGCCGATGGCGGCGCTCTGCTCGAGCAGGTCGATCGACACGCCCAGGCGTGCCAGCGCCAGCGCGGCGGCCATGCCGCCGATGCCGCCGCCGACCAGCAGCACGGTGGGGGAAGGGGTCGGGCTCATGCGCGGCTCGCTCAGTCGATGCGAACGCGGAGCGACGGCAGCCGCTCGATGCTGACCTTGATCGTCTGGCCGGCCTTCACCGCGCCCACGCCCTCGGGCGTGCCGGTGAAGATCAGGTCGCCGGGCTGCAGTGCGAACAGGGTCGACAGGTTGGCGATCACTTCGTTGACCGACCAGATCAGGTGCGTGATGTCGCTCTTCTGGCGCACCTCGCCGTCGACCTCGAGGCGGATCTCGCCGGCATCGATCTCGCCCACCTCGGCCAGCGTGCGCAGCGGCGCGATCGGCGCCGAGAAGTCGAAGGCCTTGCCGATCTCCCAGGGCCGGCCCTGCTCGCGCATCTTCATCTGCAGGTCGCGGCGCGTCATGTCGAGGCCGACGGCATAGCCGTGGATGTGGCTCGCGGCCTGTTCCACCGGGATGTCGCGGCCGCCCTTGCCGATGGCCACCACCAGCTCGGCCTCGTAGTGGTAGTTGGCGGTCAGCGCCGGATAGGGAATGGCGCCGGTCGCGCCCTCGGCCACCGGCACCACCGAGGCGTCGTCGTTGGGCTTGCAGAAGAAGAACGGCGGCTCGCGGTCGGGATCGAAGCCCATCTCGCGCGCATGGGCCGCGTAGTTGCGGCCCACGCAGTAGACGCGGCGCACGGGGAACTGCTTGTCGCTGCCGACGATGGGCAGGCCGACGATGGAAGGGGGCGTGAAGACGAAGGACATGAGGGCTCCTGCCGCGTGGGGCGGCAACGGTCGAGGGAAAGAAAAAAACGAAAAGGGCCGGGACTCAGGCGTTCTCGAGGAAGGCTTCGCGCAGGATCCCCATGGCCTGCTGCACCGGCCGGTCCGAGAAGCTGAAGAGCACGCAGTCGCCGTTGGGCGCGTGCAGCCGCAGCGGCGCCCACGAGGGCACGACGAAGGTGTCGCGCGGCCCGAACTCGAAGCGCTGGCCCGCGATCTCGGCGCTGCCATGGCCTTCGACCACGCTGTAGACGCTGCCGTCGGTGGCACGGTGCGTCTTGCCCGCGAAGCCCTTGGGCAGCAGCTGCAGGTTGGTCGAGATGGTCGGCATCGGCGAACCGCCGGTCAGCGGGTTGATGTAGCGCAGCTTGTGGCCCAGCCAGGCATCGGGCGCTTCCTGCTTCTGCAATTGCGCCAGCGCCTCGCGGCTGCGTGCATAGGGATAGTTGAAGATCGGCGAGGTCTGCGACGCGTGGTCGTGCCGCACCGGCACCATGTTGTGGCCGAAGCGCGCGAGGCTGTGGCCCTCGGGCCGCGCCACGTGCTGCACCTTGGCGTCGTCGTTCTCGGCGAAGCCGGCGTCGAAGAAGCGCAGCATCGGGATGTCGAGGCCGTCGAGCCAGACCACCGGCTCCACCACGCCCTCGATGCCCTCGTTGCCATGGTCGTGCCAGGCCCACGAGGGCGTGATGATGAAGTCGCCCGGGTACATGGTGGTGCGCTCGCCGCCCACGGTGGTGTAGGCCCCCTGGCCGTCGACGATGAAGCGCAGCGCCGACTGCACGTGGCGGTGCGAGGGCGCCACCTCGCCCGGCATGATCAGTTGCAGCCCGGCATAGATCGACTGCGTGATCGAGGAGTTGCCCGGAAGCGCCGGGTTCTCGAGCACCAGCACGCGGCGCACGGCCTCCTCGGCCGTGATCAGGTCGGCCGACTCCATCAGCAGCGGGCGGATCTCGTCGTAGCGCCACAGCGCGGGCACGCAGGGCGTCTGCGGCTCGCGCGGCACCAGCGCGTGCAGCGATTCCCACAGCGGCGTGAGGTGCAGCGGGCGGATGCGGTCGTAGTAGTCGCGGCGCTCATCCGCATTGGAGGGCGCTGCGCGGGCGGTGGAGGGGTTCATGGCGTGTCTCTCGCGGTGCATGGCGCGGCGACGACATGGGGCGCCGGCCTTCTGGTTAGAACTTCCGAATCAACGGGATCATCCGCCCGCACTACTATTGGCGCAATGGGGGACCGGCGATAGCTCCGATCCTGTTTTTCGATAATGGTGGCCCGCGGGCCGCACACCGCGAGGGCCGCGCCCATGGCACAACTCGATCTGGAATGGCTGCTGGTGTTCGACGAGGTCTACAAGACCGCCAACGTCTCGAGCGCCGCCGAGCGGCTCGGCATCTCGCAGTCGGCCGCGAGCACGGCGCTCGCCAGGCTGCGCACCCACTTCGGCGACAAGCTGTTCGTGCGCACCTCGCGCGGCATGGAGCCCACGCCCTATGCGCGCCAGACCCAGCCGCTGGTGCTCGACATCCTCGACCGCCTCAACCGCGCCAAGGGCGGCCGCGCGGTGTTCGACCCCGCCACGGCCGAGCGCAGCTTCCGCATCTGCATGACCGACATCAGCGAGGTGGTGCTGCTGCCGGGCCTGCTCGGCCACCTGCGGCAGGTGGCGCCGGGCGTGCGCATCGAGACCGAGATCATCTCGACCGAGAGCGGCCGCCGGCTCGAGGATGGCGCGGTCGACCTCGCGGTGGGCTTCATGCCGCAGCTCGAGGCCGGCTTCTACCAGCAGACGCTGTTCATGCAGAACTTCGTCTGCCTGGCGGCGCGCAACCATCCGCGCGTGGGCGCCCGGCTGACGCGCAAGCGCTTCGAGGCCGAGGCGCACGCGGTGGTGGCCTCCTCGGGCACCGGCCATGCGATCGTCGACAAGACCATCGCGCGGCTCGGGCTGCGGCGCCACGTGGTGACGCGGCTGTCGAGCTTCCTCAGCGTGGCGCGGATCGTGGCCCACACCGAGCTGCTGGTGGTGGTGCCGCGCATCCTCGGCCAGGTGCTGGCCACGCAGGAACCGGTGCAGCTGCTCGAGCCGCCGTTCGAACTGCCCTCGTACGCGGTCAAGCAGCACTGGCACGAGCGCTTCCATGCCGACGCCGGCAATGCCTGGCTGCGGCGCACGCTGGCGCAGTTGTTCAACGAGGGCGAGGCGGCGGGCCCGGCCTGAGCCGATGGCATGGCGCTTGCAGCCCGGCGGGCATGCCGGGACGACGGGCGGCGGTCGAACCGTCATGCGCGCCCTCGCATAATCGCCTCCCCCCGTTCCGGCCCCCACGGCCCCTTCCGAAAGCAAAAGGCACAGCATGTCTTCCATCACCCTGCGATTCCTCGCCGAGCCCAACACCGTCAACTTCGGCGGCAAGGTCCACGGCGGCACGGTCATGAAGTGGATCGACGAGGCCGGCTACGCCTGCGCCACGAGCTGGGCCAAGCGCTACTGCGTCACCGCCTTCATCGGCAGCATCCGCTTCCACCGCCCGATCATGATCGGCGACCTGGTCGAGGTCGAGGCGCGCATGGCCTACACCGGCAAGACCAGCATGAACATCTCGGTCGAGGTGCGCAGCGGCGACATGAAGGGCGGCGCGATGGAGAAGACCACCGAGTGCCTGATCGTCTTCGTCTCGGTCGACTCGCACGGCCGGCCGCTGCCGGTCGAGGCCTACGTGCCGGGTACGCCGGGCGAGATGGCGCTGGCCGAGCGCGCGCGGGCGCACCTCGACGCGAGTCGCGCGGCCTCGGGCACGCCCTGAGCGGTCCGCCAAAGACCTGAATAGGCAAAAGGCTCTAACCGCGCGCGGCCCGCGCGGCTAGAGTTCGGCGGTTTCCGGCAGACCGCCCCTCCCCCTCCCTCCTCCATTCGGACCGCACATGGCCACCCAGGACGACGACCGCTTCGACAAGACCTCCGACCGCATCAAGGATTCCGCGCAGCAGATCTGGCTGGCCGGCCTCGGCGCCTTCGCCAAGATGCAGCAGGAGGGCAGCAAGGCCTTCGAGTCGCTGGTCAAGGACGGCGCCGGCATGCAGAAGCGCACCCAGCAGGCGGCCGAGGAAACCCTGTCGCAGGCCCAGGCCCGCATGGCCGGCTTCGCGAACGAGTTCGGCACCAAGGCCGCGGGCCAGTGGGGCAAGCTCGAGAACATCTTCGAGGAACGCGTGGCGCGCGCGCTCGACAAGCTCGGCATGCCGCCGCCGGCCGAGGTGGCCGCGCTGCAGGCGCGCGTGACGGCGCTCGAGGCCGAGCTGGCCGCCCTGCGCGGCGCCGCGAAACCCGCCGCCAGTCCGGCGCGCGGTGCCCGCGCCGCGCGCCACGCCAAGTCGGCCGAGACCCCGGCACGCAAGGCCACGGTGCGGCGCAGCAAATCGAGCGGCACCGAATAAAGCCGCTTTCCGGCCTCGAAGCGGCCGATTCCGGCGCCGAATGCGCGAAGAGGCGTTGCACGACGCCATGCGCATGCGGCACTGCACAAACGCAGTGCCTCGCAAATCAATGTCCCCCTGCGCGCTTCGCGCGGCGTTCCTGCGCTAGAGTGTTTCCAAGAGACAACCCGGGAGCACCGACATGGCCAGGAAAGCGCCACGCCGCACTGCACAACGCATTCTCGAAGCCGCGCTGGACCTGTTCAACCGCTTCGGGGAGCCGAACGTCTCCACCACGCTCGTGGCCGGCGAGCTCAACATCAGTCCCGGCAACCTCTACTACCACTACCCGGCCAAGGAAGAGCTGATCAACAAGCTCTACGAGGGCTACGAGACCGAGCTCGGCGAGCTGCTCCATGCGAGCGAGGGCATCCACGACGTGGAGGACGCCTGGTTCTTCATGCACAGCCTGTTCGAGCTGATCTGGCGCCACCGCTTCCTCTACCGCGACCTCAACGACCTGCTGAGCAAGAACCGGCACCTCGAGACCCAGTTCCAGCTCGTGCTCAAGCACAAGGTGCGCGCCATGCGCCAGCTGATCGCGGGCCTGGGCCGCGCCGGCCACCTCGAGATCGACGCCCACGAGGTCGACACGCTGGCGCAGAGCATGGTGGTGGTGCTGACATACTGGCTCAGCTACGAGTACGTGCGCAACCCGCGCCAGGCGCTCGAGCCGGCCCATGCGCAGGCCGCGCTGCTGCGCGGCGCCCGCCACACCCTGCACCAGCTCGCGCCCTACCTGGGCGCCGAGCAACGGCGCCATTTGCTGACACTGGGCCGGGCCTACGGCGGCGAAGATGCCGCCAGCAGCCCGCCCACCGCGACCCCCGCCGATCTGGCTGCCTGAACCATGTCCCCCCACGATTTCAAACCGCTCCCGCCGACGTCCGCCGCGCCCGCCGGCGGCGCCTCCGGCCACGCCGGCCCGTGGGCGCCCCTGCCCTACGCCGACGTGCCGCGCTTCGATGCCAGCAGCCTGATCGCGCACTGGAGCCGGCTGCATGCCGGCCACGCGATGCCGGCCCCCGAGCACAACGCGGCACTGGCCGAAGGCTGGGCGCTCTATCACAGCGGCGAATTCGAACGCGCCGCGGCCATCGGCCTCCTGCACGGCGCCGAAGGCCTCGCGCTGGCCAACCAGGCGACCGCGATCTACGCCAACTACCTCGAGCCGCGCGAGGCGGTGCGGCTCTCGATGTTCCGCCAGGTGGTGGAGCGCGCGGGCGCGCGGGCCGCGGCCGAGCCCGACGACTGCCAGGCCCTGTACTGGCAGGCCTACGCGATGGGCCGCTACAGCCAGGGCATCAGCGTGGCGCGCGCGCTCGCGCAGGGCCTGGGCACGCGGCTCAAGGAGGCGCTCGAACGCGTGATCGCGCTCGAGCCGCGCCATGCCGACGCCCATGTCGCGCTGGGCGCCTTCCATGCCGAGGTGATCGACAAGGTCGGCGCGCTGGTCGGCCGCATGACCTATGGCGTGCGCGCCGAGACCGCGGTCGAGCTGTTCGAGCACGGCATCGCGCTGCATCCGCATTCGGCCAGCGCGCTGATGGAGTACGCGCGCGCGCTGCTGATGCTGCATGGCGACGCGCGCATGGGCGAGGCCACGCGGCTCTACGAGAAGGCCGCGGCGCTCCAGCCGGCCGACGCCAAGGAGCGGCTGGACGTGGAGCTCGCGCGCGCCGGGCTCTCCGAATAGGTTGCGGCCACGGGCAGGGGATCCAGTCGGCTCGCTGCCGCGTACTGCCCGGATGACCCGCCTTCCACACCCCCACCCCGAACGCGCCCCCGCGGCGCGCCCCAGGCACCCGCTCGGCTGGCTCGCCCTGTGCGCGTGCGCCGCGCTCACGGCCTGCGCCACGCCGGCACCGACGATCGCGCCGCTGCCGGCGGTCGACATCGCGCGCTTCATGGGCGACTGGTACGTGATCGCGAACATCCCGACCTTTCCGGAGAAGAACGCGTTCAACGCCGTCGAGTCCTACGCGCTGCGGCCCGACGGCCGCATCCAGACCGACTTCCGCTACCGCGACGGCAGCTTCGAGGCGCCGGTCAAGACCCTGCATCCGGTGGCCACCGTGCGGCCCGGCACCGGCAACGCGGTCTGGGGCATGCAGTTCATCTGGCCGATCCAGGCCGAGTACCTGATCGCCGACGTCTCGCCCGACTACCAGAGCACCATCGTCGCGCGCAGCAAGCGCGACCACGTCTGGCTGATGGCACGCACGCCCGAGCTCGCGCCCGAGGCCTACGCGCAGGCGCTGCGCAAGATCGAGGCCCTGGGCTACGACCTCGCGAAGCTGCGCCGGGTGCCGCAGCGCTGGCCGGAACGCTGACCCGGCCGTCGGCGCGCCGGGGTTCGCGAGGCCTGGGCACAATCGCGGGCATGCACAGTCCGCTCGTCCCCGGGATCGCCTACAGCGTGCGCAACTACGCGGGCGAATACGCCGGCCACGACCATGCGCACGCGCAGATCATGTTCGCGCTCGACGGCCGCATGGAGCTGGAGATCGGCGGCCGCGCCGCCTTCACCGACACCTCCTGCGGAATGATCATTCCGGCGGGCGTGGCCCACACCTTCATGTCGCCGCGCGGCGTGCGCATGGTGGTCATCGACACGCCCCCCGCCACGGGCGTCGACCGCATCCGGCGCTTCGCGGTCACGGCCGCCTGCAGGAACGACGTCGATCCGGCCCGGGCCGCGCAGCACCTGGCGCACGTGCTCGAGGCGCCCTCCATCCTCGCGCGCCGCGGCATCGACCTGGCACGGCTCGACACCGCCCTCGGCGGCGCGCTGCACGAGCCCTGGAACACCGCGCGCATGGCGGCCCTGTTCTTCCTGAGCCCGCAGCGCTTCCATGCGCGGCTGCTCGAACTGACGGGGCTGTCGCCGCAGGCCTACCTGCGCGCGCGCCGGCTCGACGCCGCCCAGCGCCTGCTGCGCGGCGGCCTGCCGCTCAAAGCGACCGCCCTGCGCACGGGCTACCGCTCGGCCAGCGCCCTCGGCTTCGCACTGCGACGCGACCGCCAGTCGGGCGCCCGGCACGCGCGCGCGGGCTGACGAGGTCGAGAGTCTCTCGACAGTTGCCGCGGTCGCGGCGCTGGAGGATGCGCGCATGACAAAGCACGCTTCCCTCACCGGCGCCGCCATGGTGCTTGCCGCCGCCGCGCTCTGGGGCACGACCGGCACCGCCCAGAGCTTCGCGCCCCTGGACACGTCGCCCTTCTGGATCGGCACGCTGCGCATGGCGATCGCCACGCTGTTCTTCGCGGCCTTCATCGGCTGGCGACGGCAGCGCGGCGAGCGCGTCGCGCTGTCGATGGCGCGGCCGACGTGGCGCTGGGTGCTGCTCGCGGGCCTGTGCATGGCCGGCTACAACCTGAGCTTCTTCGCGGGCGTCAGGGCCACGGGCGTGGCCATCGGCACCGCGATCGCCGTGGGCAGCGGGCCGGCCTGGGCCGGATTGCTGCAGGCGCTCGTGTCTCGCACACCGCCCGCGCCGGCCTGGTGGGCCGGCACGCTGCTCGCGATCGGCGGTGGCGGCCTGATGGTGATGTCGGGATCGGGCGATGGCTCGCGCGTCGACCTCGGCGGCCTGGCGCTGTGCCTGGGCTCGGGGCTCTGCTACGCGACCTACACGCTGGTCAGCCAGCGCCTGGTGCGCCGGTCGCCGCCGGCGACGGTCACGCTGTGGCTCTTCGCGACGGCCTCCGTGGCGGCCATGCCGGCCGCGCTGCTGATCTCCGGCCCCTTCTCGGCCACGCCCGCGGGCTGGGTCCTCGTGGCCTACCTGGGCCTCGTGTCGACCGGCATCGCCTACCTGCTGTTCAGCCATGCGCTGCGGCACATCTCCGGCGCCTCGGGCGTCACGCTGGCACTGGCCGAGCCCGTCACCGCCTTCGGGCTCGCCCTGGTAGTGCTGCACGAGCGCCCGGGCCCCTGGGCCTTCGCGGGGCTCGCGATGGTGCTGGCCGGCCTGCTGATCGTGGTGTGGACCGAAGCGCGCAGGGTGCGGTAACACCGCCCCCGCGCGCTACCGGCCGCCCGCTCAGGGCAGCTGGGTCCAGTTCTGGTTGTTGCCCCCGTTGCAGGTCCAGGTGATCAGCGCCGTGTCCTGCGTGGTGGATCCGTTCGGGACGTCGAGGCAGGATCCGGAGGCGCGGTTGCGCAGGGTCGAGCCGACCACCGTCCACTGCGTCGCGTTGCCGGCCGTGCAGGCCAGCTGCACCACCGCCGCGTTGGTGGTCGCGTTGCCGCTCTGCGCCAGACACAGGCCGCTGTGCTGCGCCACGAACTGCACGTAGCCGCCGCTGCTGGTCACGGTGAACTTCTCGTTGGCGTCGTTGCCGCAGGGCCACTGCACCGCGGTGGCGCCGCTGGCGGTCGACACGCCCTTGATGTTCACGCACAGGTTGCTGCTGTCCGAGCGGATGCGCGCGACCAGCGGCGGCGCGGTGTCGAGCGAACGCACGTACTCGCGCAGCGCCACCACGTCGGCCGGCGGCAGGCCGTTGGCGTTGCCGTGGCCGCTGTCGAGCACCGCCTGCAGCGAGGCGGCCTGGCCGTTGTGGAAGAACGAGGTCACGCTCCAGGTGCCCGACAGCGTCGGCGTGTCGAAGCCCACGCCCGCCAGCGGCTGGTTGCTTCCCTTGCCCGACGAGAGCTGGATCGTGCCCACGTCGTGCCGCTGGCCGTCGCGGAAGGTGCCGCCGGTGTGGCAGGTCGCGCACTGCGCGGTGTTGAACACCGTCTGGCCGCGCGCGGCCTCCACGCTGAGGTTGCCGTCGGCCGTGCGGGCCGGGCTGCGCATGAACTTGTCGAGCGACGACAGGTAGGCCGCGAGGTCGTCGAGCTGCGCGTTGCGTCCGGCCTTGGGCGTGCCCAGCGGATTGGAGGTGGCCGCGTAGTCGGCATTGCTCAGGAAGCCGGTGCCGCCGAACTCGTTGCGGATGTCGTTCTCGAAGTCCTGCACCTCGTCGAAGTTGGCCGTCCAGTGCAGCTTGCCGTGGCTCGTGCCGCGCCGCCCCTGCAGGCTGATGGTGCGGCGCAGGCCCTCGCCGCGCTGGGTGAAGTCCCACACCATGCCGTCGTCGCCGCCATCGGCATGGCAGCTCGCGCACGAGATGTAGTTGTCCTTGCTCATGCGCCGGTCGGCCGCGTTGTAGAACACCTGCTTGCCGCGCAGCGCGGCCGCGGCCAGCGGCTCGGTCGCCACGGTCTGCACATTGCGCAGAAAGGTCGCCGCGTTGCTCTCCGAGGCCAGCACCGCCGCCACGTCGTGCACCGACACCGAGCGCGCGAGGAAGTTGTTGACGTAGAGGCGCTTGCGCGCGGCATCGAGGAACAGCCCGTGCGGCGCGCTGCTGGTGTCGATCTCGCCGCGCACCGAGCGCGTGTAGGAATCGACGATCGCGACCCGGTTGCCTTCCATCTGCGCCACGAAGATGTAGTCGCCCGCGGGCGAGAACAGCGCGGCGCGCGCCGGCGCGCGGTCGTCGAAGTCGATCTGCTCGCCGGCCACGTGGGCCGCCGACTGCAGGTCGACCTGCGACAGGATCGAGCGCACGGTCTGGTCGTGCACCAGGTCGCGGCCGTCGCGGAAGCGGCCGCGCACGATGTTGTCCTTCTTCGAGGGCAGGATGGCGCGCTTGCCGTCGGGCGAGATCACGACCTGGCTCAGGTAGTTGGCCACGCCGCGCGCGCCGGCCTCGGTGTCGACGGTGGTGGTGTCCACCGGCAGCGCGATGGTCGGCAGCGTGCTCATCGAGGCCAGGTTGACCTTGTAGAGCTCGCCGCCGGTCATCTTCGACTTGAAGCGCGTGACGTAGGCGATCTGCGCATCGCCGGTGACCGCGATGCCGCGCACCGTGCCGTCGAGCGGCAGGGTGGCCGTGACCGCCCCGGTGGAGGGATTGAAGCTCACGAGGCGCGACTTGCTCTCCAGCGTCAGCAGGCCCTTGGTGCCGTCGGGCGTGAAGACCACGCCGTAGGGACCGCTGCCGTAGTCGAAGGGCACGGTGACCGAGACGCTGCCGTCGGCGGCGTTGAGCGCCACCAGCTTGTCCTCGCCCTGCACCGCGACCCAGACCCGGCCGTCGGGACCGAGCGCCAGCGTCTTGGCCTCGCTGCCCACCGACACCTCCCACAGCTTGGCCAGGCTCTGGGCGTCGATCGCCGCCACCGTGCCGCTGTCGGGATTGACCGCGTAGACCCGGTTCGCGTCGCCCGCGATGTTGCCGGTGTGCCGCGGCGCGCTCGCGGTGACGGGCGCAATGATGGTCACGTTGTAGGTGTAGTAGGTCTCGCGGCCCGCGCTGTCCTTCACCGTCAGGGTCACGGTGTAGTGGCCGGGCGTGGTGTAGGTGTAGCTGTAGCCGGCCTGGCTCGAGAAGGCCGTGACGGTGCCGTTGCCGAAGTTCCAGCGGAACTGCGCGCCGCCGCTGCCGAGCGTTGCCGGGTTGAAGTTCAGCGCGCCGTTGACCACCTTGGGCCCGCTGCCGATGCCGGGGTCGCCGATGACCGCCTGGCCGCGCAGGGTCGCGACCTCGGCGTCGCCGAGCACGCGGCTGAACACCCGCACGTCGGCCAGCGTGCCCTTGAAGAAGTCGGCATTGCCCTGGATCTGGCCCAGCCACTGGAACTTGTTCGCGAGGCCCTTCACGCCGGTGAGGCCGGTCGAGCTGGTCTTGGCGCCGTCGATGTACATGGTCTGCGCGCCCGAGCCCGCGTCGCGCGTGAGCACCACGTGGTGCCAGTTGCCGTCGTTGACCGGCGAGGTCGAGCGCGTGCCCGGGTTGTTGGTGGCCGCGTTGGCCACCGACAGGTTGAGCCGGCCCGTGTTGTCGAGCCAGCCCCAGAACACGTCGTCGGCGCCGCCGGACTGGTCGCGCCCGAAGATGCCGGGCGCGGTCCAGGCATTGGCGCTGCCGTTCTGCGTGGTCTTCATGTAGAAGCTCAGCGAGGCGGTGCCGCCCAGCACGGTGGCCACGCCGTCGTTCTTGAGCTGCACGCCGCCCGCGCGGTTCGCGAAGTTCAGGCCGATGCTCTCGAAGGCGTCGCCGGATGCCGGCGTGCCGTCGTTGTTCGAGATCGGGTCGCTGAGCTTGCCGTTGAGCGCCCAGTGATAGCTCAGGCCCACCTCGGCCGCGTTGCCGGTGTTGAAGGTGGACTTGAAGTCGGCGCCGATGGCGTTGCCCGCATAGTCCTTCACGCCGTTGGCCGGCAGGAACACCTCGTAGCTGGTGCCCGGCTGCAGCGGCTGCGTCGGATGGAAGTTGACGATGCCGAGCTGCACGCTGTAGGTGCCGGCCAGCGTGTTACCGCCCACGGGCCGCACGATGAAGGTATTGGCGTTGACGCTCTCGGGCCGGATGTTGTCGGTCATGCCCAGGCCGATGCGCGAGGTCAGCGCCTGCTGCTTCGCGCCGTTGGCGGGGGAGACCTGCTTGACCTCGGGCCGGGTGGTGTCGGGGTCGACCTGGTGCACGACGAATCCGCTGCCCGAGCCGTGGTCGTTGCCCACGAACACGAGGTTGCCGAACATCGCGACCTGGCCGTTGTCCGAATGCGAGAAGTTCGGATCGTCCTCGCGCAGGATGCTGCCGCGGCCCACCTCCACGTGATTGAGCGGATTGCTCACGTCGACCTTGTGGATGCGCGTCTGCGCGCCCTGGATCACGTAGTGGTCCTGCGTGGCGCAGTACAGCTGCTCGTCGATGACCAGGCGGTTGTCCTCGGCCACGAATTTCGAGCGGTCGCTCAGGTCGTAGCTGTACATCTTCGCGCCGCTGTTGCGGGTGGAGACATGCAGGTTCCGGCCGTCGAAGCAGGTCGCGTAGTAGAACGGCGTGCTGCCCACGATGGAGTCGAGCACCTTGGGATTGAGCGGATCGGAGATGTCGAGGCTCGCGAAGCCGCCGTTGCTCTCCATCGCGGTCAGCACCATGTGGTTGCCCATCGTGAAGATCGGGCCGATGCGAAAGCCGCCGAGTTCGCCGGTGGACACCGGGTTGGACTTGCCGGCGCCGCGGTTGGCGAGCACGGCGTTCGCGGGGTCGGCGGCATCGACGATGAAGATGCCCCGGCCCGCCGAAGCCACGTACAGATAGGGCGCCTGCCACCAGAGCTGCCAGGCGACGTTCTCGTAGTCGCCGCCATTCACGCCGGGCAGCGCCAGCTTCTTCACCTGCTTGATGTCGTTGACGTCGGTGAAGTCCCAGAACTCCACGCCGTTGATGCTGGGCAGCACCACGTAGGTCTTGTCGCCGATCTTCGCGGTGCCGAAGGAGTGGGTTTCGCGGAACTCCTTGGTGCGGGCCTCGGGCTCGTAGATCTTCTTGACGAGCTTGATCTGGCGCGGGTTCGACACGTCGTACAGCAGGAAGCCGCCCGGGCCGAGGCCGCTGTCGGGAGCGAAGGACGTGAGGAAATAGCCGTTGACCATGATGCCGGCGTTCATGCCGTAGTCCTTGCGGCCCGGATAGGTGGCGGGCACCTCGCGCGACTCGTAGGCGTTGCTGTGCGCGGGGTCGAGCGGATGCGCGGGGCTGGTGATCATCGACACCGGCTTGAACAGTTCCTCCGAGGTGTAGGTGAGGTTGCCCAGCCCCGGCCCCTGCAGCGGGAGGGGATCGGCGACGGCCTCGGACACCGCGGTCGCCATGTTGCCGAGGGTCGTCATCGGACTGACCCCGGTGATCGCCGCGTGCGTCAACAGGGTGACGAACGGCACCATCAATGCCATCAGGTAATACCGGATCTTCATCGTTTGCCTCCAAGTGTTGTTGGAAGTTCGCAGGGGAATCTGCTGGCTCGTTCTTCTCTGGCTCGAATCACGACATGCGCGCGCAGCGCGCACCCCGGCGGGCGACGGGCATCGCCTGCCGTGGCAAAAAAAACCTGTTCGCCGGAAGCCGCGCGAAAGCCGCGCAGCCTTTGCGCTATGGGCTTCGCGCCGCGCCGCCCGATTCGTACAGGGCCCAGGCCGCTTCCGCGCTGGCGCCCTCGTGGATCATCGCCATCAGCGCGCTCACCACCGCGGACGGGTTGGCGTGCTGGTAGACGTTGCGCCCGTAGACCATGCCCACCGCGCCCTGGTCGAGCAGCACGCGCGAGCGCGCGAACACCTGCTGCAGGTCCTCGCGGCCGCCGCCGCGCACCAGCACCGGGCAGCGCGCGGCCTGCACCACACGGTGGAAGTCCCTGGGGTCGCTGGTCGGGTCGGCCTTGACGATGTCGGCGCCCATCTCGCGCGCGAGCCGCACCAGGGTCACGATCTTCTCGGCATCGCCGTCGACCATGTAGCCGCCGCGGCCCGCGCCGTGCGCCTGCATCACCAGCGGCTCGATCATCAGCGGCATGCCGTAGCGGTCGCAGTCGGCGCGCACGCGCGCGATGTTCTGCACGCACTGGCGGAACAGCTCGGGCTCATCGGGCAGCATGAACAGGTTGACGACCACGCAGGCTGCGTCCATCTGCACCGCGGGCAGCACGGGGTCGTGCTCGTTCTGCAGCACGGCCCACATCGAGCGGTGGCGCGTGGCGTTGTAGGGATTGCCCATGTCCAGCCGCATCACGAGCGCCGGCCGCTCACGGCCCGGGCGCAGCTGCAGCAGGTCGGCCTGGCCGTAGTTGAGCTGGATCGCATCGGGCGCCGCGGCCACCAGGCGGTCGATGACGCCCGGCATGTCCTCGAGCCCGTCGAGGAAGCTGGGCTCGTTGCACACGCCGTGATCGAGCGCGATGTCCAGGCCGCGGCCGGCCTTCAGCAGGCGGGCGATGCGGACCTCTTTGCCTTTCGACATACGAAAGAACTCCTTGAAGGTGGAAGATGGTTCGAGGGGGCGGGACGCGTCTCAGCCGAGCGCGCCCAGGTGCCGCTTCGCGGCGGTGTCGATCTGCAGCAGCGCGTCGGCGCCGAGCGCGACCGAGCCGGCCGCGGCGTTCTGGATCGCCTGCTGCCGGTTGCGCGCGCCGCACAGCGACAGCGAGACGGCGCCGTGCTCGAGCGTCCAGGCGATCATCATTTCGGAGAACGAGCAGCCCAGCGCGGCGCGCAGCGGTTCGAGGTCGGCGAAGAAGGCCGCGAGCCGCGCGCGGTTGTCGGCGCTGAAGCGCGGATTGCTCGCGCGCTGGTCGTCGCCCGTGAAGGCGCGCGCGGGATCGATCGGCCCCGCGAGCAGGCCCAGCGCGAGCGAGGAATAACCCATCACCGCCACGCCATGCTCCTTGCACAGCGGCACCAGCGTGGCCTCGATCTCGCGGTCGATCAGGCTGTAGCGCTCCTGCGCCGCGTCGACCGGACCGTGGCGCAGGTACTCGGCGAGCGTGGCGGCGTCGATGTTGCTCACGCCGATCGCGCGGATCTTGCCCTGCTTCTTCAGGTCGAGCAGCGCGCCCATGGTCTCGGCCACCGGCGTGGTGGCGTCCTGCCAGTGCGTGATGTAGAGGTCGATGTAGTCGGTCTGCAGGTTCGCGAGGCTCTGCTCCACCTCGTACGCGATCGCATCGCGGCCGAGGTAGCGGTAGACGGGGTGGCCGTCCTCCTCGAAGAAGTGCGTGCCCTTCTGCGTATGCCACACCAGCCCGCACTTGGTGGCGATCACGGCCTCGTGGCGCCGGCCCTTGAGAGCGGTGCCCACCAGCCGCTCGGAGCGGCCCAGGCCGTAGGCCGGCGCGGTGTCGATCAGCGTCACGCCCGCGTCGAGCGAGGCCTGGATCGCCAGCGTCGCGCCCGCGTTGTCGCCGCCACCCCACATCCATCCGCCCATGGCCCAGGTTCCCAGGCCGATCGCCGAGCAGCGTATGCCCGACGGTCCCAGCGTCGTCGTCTTCATCTCTTGGTCTTCCTCACGTTGAGCAGGTGGTCGATGGTCACGGCCACGAGCAGGATCAGTCCCTTGATCACGTCCTGCCAGTAGGGCGAGACGTCGAGCAGGATCAGCGAGCTCGTCACCACCGACAGCAGCGCCAGGCCGAGCACCGCGCCGAGCACGGTGCCCGAGCCGCCCTTGAGGCTGGCGCCGCCGATCACGGCGGCGGCGATCACGTTGAGTTCCATGCCCATGCCGAAGGTGGGTGTGGCGGCGCCGAAGCGCGCGGTGTAGATCACGCCGGCCAGGCCGGCCGAGGCCGAGCACAGCACCGTGACCCAGAACTTCACGCGGCCCACGCGGATGCCCGAATAGAGCGCGGCCTTCTCGTTGCTGCCGACGTAGAACACCTTGCGCAGCAGGGTGGCGCGGCGCAGCACGAAGTCGCTGATGGCGACGATCGCGACGAAGATCAGGATCACGGCCGGGATGCCGAACAGCGTGCCCTGGCCGATGAACTTGAACTCGGCCGGCAGCGAGAACAGCGACTGCGGCGTGCCCTGCGTGAAGGCCAGGCACAGGCCGCGCACGATCACCATGAAGGCCAGCGAGGCGATGAAGTGGTTCAGCCCGATGCGCGTGACGCAGCCGCCGATCATGGCGCCGATCATCGCGCTGGCGCCGATCGCCATCGCGCTCGCGAGCCAGGGGTCGACGCCCATGAGGAACAGCTTGCCGGTGATCACCATCGCGAGGCACACCACCGAGCCCACCGAGAGGTCGATGCCGCCCACGATCAGCAGGATGGTCATGCCGACCACCACGATGCCCTCGATCGAGAACGACAGCAGCATCGCGCGGATGTTCTCCCAGGTGAGGAAGTACGGCGACGCGAAGCTCATGCCCACGCACAGCACCGCGATGATCAGCAGCAGGCCGGCCTCCCGCATGCTGCCGAGTCGAAAGGGTAGGTTCACGGCGTCTCCTTTGGCCCCCGCCGCCGTGCCGGTGCCGGCGGTGCTCGCGGGGTTGGTGCCGTCCATTCTGAATTGGTAGCTCACTGCATCTCCTGTTCGCCCAGTCCCGAGGCCAGCCGCAGCAGGCCCTCTTCCGTCATCTCGGCCGTGCCGAGCTCGCCGGCCAGCCGGCCTTCGCGGATCACCAGCGCGCGGTCGCACAGGCCGATGATTTCCGGCAGTTCCGACGAGATCACGATCACCCCCACGCCCTGGTTCGCGAGCGCGCGCAGGATGTGGTGGATCTCGGATTTCGCGCCCACGTCGACGCCGCGCGTGGGCTCGTCCATCAGCAGCACCGATGGCTTCGTGGCCAGCAGCTTGGCGATCGCCACCTTCTGCTGGTTGCCGCCCGACAGGCTCGCGACCTCGATCGCCACGCCGTCGGACTTGAGGTTGAGCTGCGCGCCGAGGTCCTGCGCCAGCTTGCGCTCGGCCGCGCGTTCCATCAGGCCGAAGCGCGAGCTCACGCGCCGCAGCGCCATCGCGCAGACGTTCTGCGCGATCGGCAGGTCGAGGAACACGCCCGCGGCCTTGCGGTCCTCGCTGAGGTAGGCGATGCCATGGCGCAGCGCGTCGGCGTACTTGCGGATCGCGAGCGTCTTGCCGCGCAGGCGCACGCTGCCGCGCCGCGCGGGCCGCAGCCCGCACACCGTTTCGGCCAGCTCGCTGCGCCCGGCGCCCATGAGGCCCGCGATGCCGAGGATCTCGCCGCGCCTGAGCGCGAAGGAGATGCCCTGCACGCGCTCGCCGTCGGCGATGTCGTCGACCTGCAGCAGCGTCTCGGGCGCCTCGGGCAGCGTGGCGCGCGGCGGGTAGTAGTTGCCGAGGTCGCGGCCCACCATGCGGCGCACCAGCTCGTCGGGCGTGGTGCCGGCGAGCGGGCCGCAGTGCACGTTGCGCCCGTCGCGCAGCACGGTGGCGCGGTCGCAGTTGGCGAAGATCTCGGCCATGCGGTGGCTGATGTAGATGATGCCGATGCCCTGCGCCTTGAGGTCGTGCAGCACTCGGAACAGCGCGGCCGACTCGAGCTCGGTGAGCGCGGCCGTGGGCTCGTCGAGGATCAGCACCTTGCAGTCGAGCGTGAGCGCCTTGGCGATCTCCACCAGTTGCTGGCTCGAGATGCCGAGCTCGTCGACGCGCGCGGCCGGGTCGATGTCCTGGCCGAGCCGGCGCAGCACCTTCGCGGCGCGCGCGTTGAGGCCGCCGTAGTCCATGAAGGCGCGGCCGCCCGCGTTGATCTCGGGCATGAAGATGTTCTCGGCGACGGTGGCGTCGCCGCACAGCGCGATCTCCTGGTGCACCAGGCCGATGCCCAGCCTCATGGCATGGGCCGGGCCGTCGATGCGCACATCCAGACCGTCGAGCGCGATCGTGCCCTCGTCGGGCTGGTGGATGCCGTCGATGATGTTCATCAGCGTGGACTTGCCGGCGCCGTTCTCGCCGCACAGGGCGTGGATCTCGCCGGCACGCAGCGAGAAGTCCACGCCCGCGAGCGCGCGCGAAGCGCCGAAGCGCTTGCTGATGCCGCGCAGCGAGAGCAGCGGCTTCGGGTCGTCGCTCACTCGCCGATTCCCTTGGTGCCGCGGCGCGCCAGGTACTTGTCCCAGTAGAAGTCGTCGGCGTTGGCCTTGCTCACCACCGACAGGCCGTTGTCGAGGAAGGGCACCGACATCGGGTTGGTGCCGTTGCGCTTGGCGTCGTTCATCGGGTCGATGAGCTGCGGGTTCTTGGCCAGGAACAGCATCATCATCCCCATGTAGCCCTGCATGCCCTGGTTGGGATTGATGGCGCCGAACACGTCGCCGGCCTTGATCATGTCGAGGATCTTGGCGTTGACGTCGCAGCACATCACGCGGATGTTCTTCTTCGACTCGATCTTGGCCTGCGCCGCGCCGAGCGCCGAGTTGGCCTCGGGCATGAACAGCGCGCCCAGGTTCGGGTTGGCCTGCGCCAGGCTCAGCACCGCCTGGTAGGCCTTGCTCGGGTCCTGGTTGCTGGCCGCGCGGCCCGCGAGCTTCATGCCCGGGTGCTTGGTCTTCATGCGATTGACGAAAGCGGCGATGCGGCGGTCGTGGTTGTCCTGGCCCGGGTTCTCGAGCACCGCGTACTCGCCCTTGCCGCCGAGCGCGGCGGCGATCGCGTCGGCCGCCTGCGTGCCCTCGCGGTCGTTGTCGGAGGTGATGAACGAGGCGCGCTTGGAGTTCGGCGAGTCGGCCGCGAAGGTCACGACCGGGATGCCCGCCGCCACCGCGCGGTTGATCGGCTCGATGAACGGGTCGGGGTTCATCGGGTGCAGCAGGATGCCCGCGGGCTTGCGCGCGAGTTCCTGCTCGAAGGACGCGAGCTGCTTGTTCACGTCGTACTCGGGCGTGCCCGTGTAGCGGGTGCGCACGCCCAGCGTGCGGCCCAGCTGTTTCATCATTTCGTAGACCGGAAACCAGTACTCGACGCCCGAGACCATCACGTTCATCACGTAGACGTCGTTCGGGTTGCCGCGCAGGCCGGTGGCGGCCGGTGCGGCGGGCTGCTGGGCGAAGGCGCTGGAGCCGGCCAGGCCCAGGCCGGTGGTGGCTGCGGCGGCCGCCGCGGACTTCAGGAAATCTCTTCTCACTTCTGTCTCCTCGTGTTGCTCTGACCTGGCAGATGGGCCGCCTTGGCGGGTGGCTTTGGATCTCTAGTCGTCATGCACGTTGTCATGACAGGTCAGAATGTATGCGGCTCGTTTTGCCCAGAATACTAGGGGAAACGCTACTGCGATCTGAACCAAATTGCCCGAAGCTGTTATGACATGACAACGAACATCTACCTGGGTATAGACATGGGGTCGAGCAGCCTGAAGGCGCTCGCGCTCGATGCCGACAGCGGCCGCACGGTGGCGCTGGCGCGCGCCGCGCTGCCGCACGACCGGCGCCCCGGCGGCGGTTGCGAGGTGGCGGAGGCGGCGATCCATGCGGCGCTGGGCCGCGTGCTCGGCGCCATCGCGGGCCAGCTCGGCCCGCTGGCCGCCGCGGTGCGCGCCATCGGCTGCACCGGCCACGGCGCCGGCCTCTATGCGCTCGACGCGACCGGCCGGCTGGTCGGCGGCAGCGCGGTCGCCTCCACCGACCAGCGCGCCACCGCGCGTGCCCTGAAGCTCGCACGCAGCCACGGCGCGGCGCTGTTCGACGACGTGGGCTGCGGGCCCTGGCCCGGACAGCCGACGCTGATCGCGGCCGAGCTGTTCGGCCACGACGCGGTGCAGCGCGGCGAGCTGCAGCGCCTGCTGTTCGCCAAGGACTACCTGGGCTTCCTGCTGACCGGCGAGGCCGCCACCGACCTCAGCGATGCGAGCACCGCCGGGCTGGTGTCGCTGGCCAGCGGCCGCTGGTCGCAGCAGGCCTTCGACGCAGCGGGCCTGTCGGACCTGTCGCCGCGCACGCTCGGGCGCATCGTGCCCAGCGGCGAGGTGTACGGCCGGCTGCTGCCCGCGCAGGCCGCGGCCTGCGGCCTGCCCGCGGGCGTGCCGGTGGCCATGGGCGCGATCGACCTGCTGGCCTCGATGACCGCGATCCGCGCCGAGGCGCGCGGCCATGCGGTGGCGGTGTTCGGCACCTGGAGCGTGAACGCCGCGATCGGCCCGGCCACGCCCGCGGGCGCGCCCAAGCCGCCGGTGGCCGCGGTGGTGAACTTCGGGCCGGCCGAGCGCCGGCTCTACATGGAGAACAGCCCCTCGTCGATGGCCAACATCGCCTGGGCCGCCGAGGCGCTGGGCTTCGGCAGCGAGCAGGCCGTGATCGATGCCGCCATGGGCTCGCCGCTGGGCGCGCACGGCGTGCGCTTCCTGCCCTTCGTCAACGGCGGCAGCGCGCCGCCGGGCGCGAGCGCGGGCTTCGTGGGCCTGCGCAGCCACCATGGCCGCGCCGACATGGCGCGCGCGGTGGTCGACGCGGTGGTGGCGCTGCATGCGCGCCACCTGGGCCGGCTCGCGGCGCACGGCCTGCTGCCCGAAGCGCTCACCATGCTCGGCGGCGGCGCGCGCGACGCGCGGCTGGCGCGGCTGCTGGCCGGCTTCCTCGGCCGGCCGGTCGCGCGCTGCGGCGACGACGAGACCGGCGCGCGCGGCGCGGCGCTCTACGCCGCCATCTCGCAGGGCCTCGATCTCGACGCGAGCGCCAACGCCCATCTGCTCGCGCCCTGCGAGACCCTCGCGCCCGAAGCGGGCGACATCCCGGCCTGCGCCGATTTCCTGGCCGGCTTCGATGCGCTGCTCGACAGCCTCGCACCGGCCTTCACCCTGACCACCGGCACCACCCGCATGCCGGATTCCGCACGATGAGCGCCTGGCAACTGCCCTTCACCCGTCCCGCCTCGCTCGCCGGACGCCATTTCTCCACCGTCATCGTCGGCGCCGGCATCAACGGCGTGGGCGTGTTCCGCGACCTCTCGCTGCAGCGCGTGGATTGCCTGATCGTCGACAAGGGCGACTTCGGCGCCGGCGCGAGCAGCGCGCCCTCGCGCATGATCCACGGCGGCCTGCGCTACCTTGAGAACGGCAGCTTCTCGCTGGTGGCCGAGGCCACGCGCGAACGCAACCTGCTGCTGCGCAACGCGCCGCACCTGGTGAAGCCGCTGAAGACGGTGGTGCCGCTCGCGAGCCTGTTCGGCGGCATGCTCGGCAGCGCGCTGCGCTTCCTCGGCCGGCCGGCCTCGCCGCGCACGCGCGGCCTGCTGGCGGTGGCGCTGGGGCTGCGGCTGTACGACCTGCTGGGCCGGCGCCAGCGCGTGATGCCGGGCCACCGCATCGACCGCGTGCCGCCGCGCGACCGCCAGCTGTTCCGCGCGGCGATCCGCTGGACCGCGACCTTCTTCGACGCCTGGATCAGCCATCCCGAATGGCTGATCCTCGAGCTGATCGCCGATGCCTGCCGCGACCAGCCGCGCTCCACCGCCGTCAACCACTGCCGCGTGATGGGCTGCGCGGGCAACATCCTCACCCTGCGCGACGAGATCACGGGCGAGCTGGTGCGCGTGACGGCCGACACGGTGGTCAATGCCAGCGGCGCCTGGCTCGACCGCAGCACCGCGGTGCTCGGCGGCAGCGGCCCGCGCGTGATGGGCACCAAGGGCTCGCACCTGGTGCTCGACCATCCCGCGCTGCGCGACGCGCTCGACGGCCGCATGGCCTACTTCGAGGCGATGGACGGACGCGTGTGCATCGTCTATCCCTTCCTCGACCGCGTGCTGGTCGGCTCGACCGACATCCCGGTGGAAGATCCCGACCAGATCGCCACCGAGCCGGAGGAGGTCGACTACCTGCTCGAGGTGCTGCGCGAGGTGTTCCCCAACCTCGCCTTCGACCCGGCCGACGTGGTCTACACCTATGTCGGCGTGCGGCCGCTGGCGCGCTCCGATGCCGACAAGCCGGGCCAGATCTCGCGCGACCACTCGGTGGCCGTCGATCCGCCGAACGCCACGCGCGACATCCCGATCGTCTGCCTGGTGGGCGGCAAGTGGACCACCTTCCGCGCGCTGGCCGAGGAGGCCACCGACGCGGTGCTGCGCCACCTCGGCCGCGCGCGCACCGCCTCCACCGACATGCTGCCGATCGGCGGCGGCGCCGAGTTCCCGGCCGACGCGGCCGCCACCGAGCGCCTGCTCGAGCGCCTGATGGCCACCGGCGCGAGCCGCCGCCGCGCCCAGGCGCTGTTCGCGCGCTACGGCGCCAAGGCGCTGCCGCTGGCGCAGCGGCTCGCGGCCTCGGGCGACGTGCCGCTGCGGCATGCGCCCGACTACTCGGTGGCCGAGCTCGGCTACCTGTGCCTCGAGACCGGCGTGATCCACCTGTCGGACCTGGTGGTGCGCCGCACCCTGCTGGCGATCCGCGGCCAGGTCACCGACGCCGCGCTGGCCGAGATCGCCGGCATCGCGGCCGAGGCCCTGGGCTGGGACGCGCAGCGCCAGCGCGAGGAGCTCCATGCCTGCGCCACCGCGCTGCGCGAACGCCACGGCGTGCGCCTGCAGACCGCCGCCCCGGCAGCGGACTCCCCTTTGGATGCATCATTGATGGCCTCGAAGCCCGTCCTCACGTGAACAGCCCGACCTTGACCGCGCCCGCCCTCGACCGGAATTCCGAATCGCCCCTGTGGGCCCAGTTTCGCGACGCCGTCCGCCTGCAGATCCTGCAGGGCGAACTGCCGATCGGCGCCAAGCTGCCGTCCGAGGCCGAACTCGGCGACCAGTACGGCATCTCGCGCATCGTGGTGCGCGAGGCGCTGGCCGACCTGGTGCGCAACGGCCTCATCTACAAGATCAAGGGCCGCGGCGCCTTCGTCGCGGCGCGCGAGCGCGACGAGGACTTCGTCTCCACCGTGCTGGGCTTCTCCGACGAGATGGAGCGCAAGGGCCGCTCGGTGCGCACCCAGATCCTGACCCAGGAGCTGCGCCTGCCCACCACCCTCGAGGCCGGTGCGCTCGGCCTCACCGAAGACACGCAGGTGGTCGCGCTCAAGCGCCTGCGCAGCGTGGACGGCGAGCTGCGCCTCCTGGTCGAGACCGTGGTGCCGGCCGACATGGCGCCGGGCCTGCACCGCATCCGGCTGGAAGACCGCTCGCTCTACGACGTGCTGCGCCGCCAGTACGGCCTGCGCCTGGTGCGCGCCGAGCGCTGGATCGACGCCGTGCTGCCCGACGCCCAGACCTGCGAGCTGCTGAACCTGCCCGCGCCCGAGCCGCTGCTGCGCATCGAATCGATCGCCTACGGGCTCAACGGAAGGCCGCTCGAGCACTACCGCGCGCTGCACCGCTGCAAGTCGAGCCGGCTGCACGTGCAGACCACGACCTGAGGCCCTTCACGCGGCGCGGGCTCGAACGCGGGTGACTGTCGGGTCAGTAAGATGCCCGACTCCTTCCACCTACCTACGTATCCCCCGCCATGTCCGACCTCGACGAACGCTTCCAGACCGCCCAGGCCAATTCCAAGCTGCTGGCCGAGCGCCCCGACAACCCCACGCTGCTGAAGATCTACGGCCTGTTCAAGCAGGCGACCGAGGGCGACAACACGGCCAAGAAGCCCAGCTTCAGCGACATCGTCGCGCGCGCCAAGTGGGATGCCTGGACCTCGCGCAAGGGCCTGAGCGGCGACGAGGCCAAGGAACAGTACATCGCGCTGATCGAGTCGCTGCGCGGCTGAGTGCCGGCTCCCCTCACGCCCCGCCGATGATCCCGCGCTCGCGCAGCGCCGCGATCTGGCCGGCGGTCAATCCGATCTCCTCGAGCACCGCGTCGGTGTCCGCGCCCAGCGCGGGCGCGTTCAGCCGGTGCGCGGCCGGCGTGCGCGAGAGCTTGGGCACGAAGCCCGGCACCGACAGCTCGCTGCCGTCGTCCATGCGCAGCCGCTGCAGCATGCCGCGCGCCGCGTAGTGCGGGTCGGCCGCGATGTCGGCGATGGTGTAGATGCGCCCGGCCGGCACGTGCGCGGCATCGAGCGCGGCCAGCACCTCGTCGACGGTGCGGCTGGCGGCCCAGTCGCCGATGGCGGCGTCGAGCACTTCCACCCGAGCCACGCGGCCGGCGTTGTTCGCCAGCGCGGGATCGGCCGCCAGATCGGGCCGGCCGATGCAGCCCATGAGGCGGCGGAAGATGCTGTCGCCATTGCCCGCGACGATCGCGTAGCCGCCGTCGGCGCAGCGGTAGGCATTGGTCGGCGCGATGCCCGGCAGCGCGCTGCCCGCGGCCTCGCGCACCGCGCCGAAGGCGCCGTACTCGGGCAGCAGGCTCTCCATGCAGTTGAAGACGGCCTCGTAGAGCGCCACGTCGACCACCTGGCCCAGGCCCTTCGGATGCTCGGCGCTCACGGTGGCATGGCGATGCTGCAGCGCCATCAGCACGCCGACCACGCCATGCAGCGAGGCCAGCGTGTCGCCGATCGACACGCCCACGCGCACCGGCACGCGGCCCGGCTCGCCCGTGAGGTGGCGCAGCCCGCCCATGGCCTCGGCCACCACGCCGAAGCCGGGCCGGTCGCGGTAGGGACCGGTCTGTCCATAGCCGCTGATGCGCAGCATCACGAGCGCGGGATTGGCCGCCAGCAGCGCCTCGGGGCCCAGGCCCCAGCCCTCCATCGCGCCGGGGCGGAAGTTCTCGATCAGCACGTCGGCCTCGGCCGCGAGCTGGCGCACGATGGCCTGGGCCTCGGCCTCGCGCAAGTCCAGCGCCAGCGAGCGCTTGTTGCGCGACTGCACCTGCCACCAGACCGAGGTGCCGTCCTTCATCAGCCGCCAGCTGCGCAGCGGATCGCCCGCGCCGGGCGGCTCGATCTTGACCACCTCGGCGCCGAAGTCGGCCAGCGTGCGGGCCGCGAAGGGGCCGGCGATCAGCTGGCCGAGCTCGATGACCTTGAGGCCGGCGAGCGGGCCGGCGGCGGGAACGGAGGAGGAAGCAGTGGATGTCGTCATGGCCTGCGAGTGTGCCGCGCGCCGCGCCGGGGCTTGCGGGGCGGGAAAACACCTATGAATTCTTGACGCCCGCACGGCCTCGAGACGCCCGGCTTTCCGCAGCGCAGCAATCCGGGCCGTCGCGGGCCGTTTCCCTCGGGGAGAAAGCTTCTTGCTGCGCCGCAGCGCGGATCGCGGTGCGCCCCGCGCGCCCGACACCGCGCATCAAAAAAGTATCGATTCGGGCCGCCATCTCTGGTTGTTGGCGTCGGGAGCGGTTCGTACAGTCCGCCCCACGCTGTCACGCACCATCCGAACACTGCCCGAGGAACAACGAGCGCCATGCAACCCGATCTGGAAATCGTCGAAGTCCGCGGTGACGAATCCTTCGCCTGCTGGGCCCACGGCTACCCCTACCGCACCGTGCGCTGGCACTTCCATCCCGAGTACGAGATCCAGCTCATCGTCGAGACCCAGGGCGTGTACTTCGTGGGCGACCACGTCGGCCACTTCGAGCCCGGCAACCTCGTGATGATGGGCCCCGACCTGCCGCACAACTGGATCAGCGACGTGCCCGCGGGCCAGAGCGTGGAGCGGCGCGGCATCGTGATCCAGTTCCCGGCCGGCCTGGTGCGCAACATGGCCGCGAGCTTCCCCGAGTTCGCGCGCATCGCGCCGCTGATCGCCGAGTCGGGCGCGGGCCTGCTGTTCTCGGCCGAGACCGCGGCCGCCGCCAAGCCGCTGATGGAGGCGCTGCTCGAGGCGCGCGGGCTGCGCCGCGTGATCCTGCTGCTGTCGCTGCTCGAGCTGCTGGCCGCGAGCCAGGACCGCCAGCGGCTCGCGAGCCCGGCCTTCAAGCCCGATCCCAAGGCCTTCATGTCGCACGCCATCAACAACGTGCTGGCCCACATCGCGGCCAACCTCGGCGACGAGCTGCGCGAGCCGATGCTGGCCGAGCTGGTGGGCCAGAGCCCGAGCGCCTTCTCGCGCGCCTTCCGCAAGCACACGGGCCAGTCCTTCGTGCGCTACGTGAACCGGCTGCGCATCAGCCGCGCCTGCGAGCTGCTGACCAGCAGCGAGAAGCCGGTGCTCGACGTCTGCATGGACGTGGGCTTCAACAACGTGTCGAACTTCAACCGGCAGTTCCTGCTGCACAAGCGCATGCCGCCGACCAAGTTCCGCAACTTCCACCGCATGCAGGCGGCGCAGGCCGCGCACCTGCGCGGCGCCAGCCCGCCGTAGGCGGCGCGCCCCCGTTTCCCGCATCGCCATCGGCGCGGGCCCGTTCGGGCACCGCGCGGGGCGAAGCCTTGCCCGCGTCCTTTCCACCGTCATCACCCAAGGAGACATGCCATGAAGAAGAACATCCTCGCCACCGCCACCCTCGCCGCGCTGCTGTGCGCCGCCTCCGCCGCGCAGGCCCAGGCGCCGAAGCAGCCGCTGCGCATCGGCATGAGCTTCCAGGAGCTCAACAACCCCTACTTCGTGACCATGAAGCAGGCGCTCGAGGAAGCGGCCGCGAGCATCGGCGCCAGCGTGGTCGCGACCGACGCGCGCCACGACGTGGCCAAGCAGATCGGCGACGTGGAGGACATGATCCAGAAGAAGGTCGACATCCTGCTCTTGAACCCGACCGACTCCACCGGCGTGCAGTCGGCGGTGCGCTCGGCCAAGAAGGCCGGGCTGGTGGTGGTGGCGGTCGATGCCAACGCACAGGGCCCGGTCGACTCCTTCGTCGGCTCGAAGAACACCGACGCGGGCCGGCTGGCCTGCGAGCACCTGGCCAAGGCCATCGGCGAGAAGGGCGACGTGGCGATCCTCGACGGCATCCCGGTGGTGCCGATCCTCGAGCGCGTGAAGGGCTGCCGCGAGGCGCTCGCCAAGTACCCGGGCATCAAGGTGGTGAGCACGCAGAACGGCAAGCAGGAACGCGCCACCGCGCTCACCGTGACCGAGAACATCCTGCAGGCCAACAAGGACCTGAAGGGCATGTTCAGCGTCAACGACGGCGGCGCGATGGGCGCGCTCGCGGCCATCGAGGCCAGCGGCAAGGACGTGAAGCTCACCAGCGTCGACGGCGCGCCCGAGGCCATCAAGGCGATGCAGAAGCCGGGCTCGAAGTTCATCGCCACCACCGCGCAATACCCGCGCGACCAGATCCGGCTGGCCATCGGCATCGCGCTCGCGAAGAAGTGGGGCGCCAACGTGCCGGCGGCGGTGCCGGTCGACGTGAAGCTGATCGACGCAGAAGGCGCGAAGAGCTTCAGCTGGTAAGGCGCGGACGGACCCTGGCCGTGACCATGAACGACACCGCCGAGATGCTGCGGCTGGAGGGCGTCTCGAAGCGCTTTCCCGGCGTGCAGGCGCTCTCGGGCATCGACCTCTCGATCCGCAAGGGCGAGGTGCATGCACTGCTCGGCGAGAACGGCGCGGGCAAGTCGACGCTGATGAAGATCCTCTGCGGCATCCACCAGGCCGACGAGGGCCGCATCTACATCGACGGCAGCGAGCGCCGCTTCGCGGGCTATGCCGACGCCATCGCGGCGGGCGTGGGGATCATCTTCCAGGAGTTCAGCCTGATCCCGCACCTGGACGCGGCCGAGAACATCTTCCTGGGCCGCTACCCCACGCGCCGCTTCGGCCTGATCGACCGGGCCGCGATGCGGCGCGCGGCGCGGCAGCTGTTCGACGAGCTCGGCGTGCGCATCGACCTGCGCGTGCCGGTGTGCCGGCTCTCGGTGGCGCAGCAGCAGTTCGTGGAGATCGGCAAGGCGCTGTCGCTGAAGGCGCGCCTGCTGGTGCTCGACGAGCCGACCGCCACGCTCACGCCGAACGAGGCGGACCACCTGTTCCGCATCATGCGTTCGCTGCGCGAGCGCGGCGTGGCGATGATCTTCATCTCGCACCACCTCGACGAGATCTTCGAGGTCTGCGACCGCATCAGCGTGCTGCGCGACGGCGCCAACGCGGGCCATGCGGAGGTCGGCGCGACCGACATCGACGCGCTGGTCGAGATGATGGTGGGCCGGCGCATCGAGCAGAGCTTTCCGCCCAAGCCGCAACCGGCACCGCATGCGGCCGGCGCGCGCAAGCTGCTCGAGGTGCCCGCCATCCAGCTCGCGAAGGGCGGGCCGGTCAATGCCTTCGAACTGCATGCGGGCGAGATCCTCGGCTTCGCGGGCCTGGTCGGCTCGGGCCGCACCGAGCTCGCGCTCGGCATGATGGGCGCCGACCGCGCGCACCGCAAGACGGTGCTGCGCAACGGCAAGCCCGTGCGGCTCGACGATCCCACGCAGGCGCTGGCGCACGGCATCGGCCTCCTGCCCGAGAGCCGCAAGGTGCAGGGGCTGATCACCGACTTCACGATCCGCTTCAACATCACGCTCAACAACCTGGGCCGGCACCGCCGCGCGGGCCTGGTGCGCGAGGGCGCCGAGAAGCGCGAGGCGGCCGAGCTCGCGCGCCGCGTGGGCGTGAAGGCGCCGGACCTCGAGACCCGCGTGGCCACGCTCTCGGGCGGCAACCAGCAGAAGGTGGTGATCGCGCGCTGGCTCGGCCACGCCTGCGAGGTGCTGATCTTCGACGAGCCCACGCGCGGCATCGACGTCGGCGCCAAGGCCGAGATCTACGCCCTGATGCGCGAGCTCACGCGCCAGGGCAAGGCGGTGCTGATGATCTCGAGCGAGCTGCCCGAGATCGTCGGCATGTGCGACCGCGTCGCGGTGTTCTCGGGCGGGTCCATCGTGGCCACGCTCGAGGGCGACTCCATCCACTCCGGCGACATCATGCGCCACGCAACCACAGGGGGTTCGCCATGAACGCCACCGCCAGCCATCCCGCGCCGCCCGCTCCCGCCGGTGGATTCCTCACCGAGCTGCGCCGCTCCACGGCCTTCCTGCCGCTGGTCGGGCTGGTCGCGATCTCGGTCTTCATGATCGTCGCGACCGACAACTTCCTGTCCTGGGGCAACCTGCAGAACATCGCGCTGCAGTCCTCGATCAACGCCATCATCGCGGTCGGCATGACCGCGGCCATCCTCACCGGCGGCATCGATCTCTCGGTGGGCGCGGTGGTGGCGCTGTCGGGCACCTTGGCCTCGGGGCTGATGGTGCAGTTCGGGTTGCCGCCGCTGCTCGCGGTGCCGCTGGGCCTGGCCGTGGGCGCGGTCATCGGCCTGTTCAACGGCTACTGCGTGGCCTACCTGCGCATGCCGCCGATCATCGTGACCCTGGCCACCATGGGCATCGCGCGCGGCATCGCGCTGATCTACACCGGCGGCTACCCGATCGACGGCCTGCCCGAGTCCTTCGCCTTCCTCGGCGGCGGCACGCTGGCGGGCATCAAGGTGCCGATCCTGCTCATGCTCGCCACCTACCTCGCGGCCTACGTGCTGCTGAACATGGCGCCCTTCGGCCGCTACGTCTACGCCATCGGCGGCAACGAGGAAGCGACGCGGCTGTCGGGCGTGCGGGTGGCGCGCTACAAGCTGCTGGTGTATGCGCTCAGCGGCTTCACGGCCGCGGTCGCCGGCATCGTGCAGGCCTCGCGCGTGACCAGCGGCCAGCCCGGCGTGGGCGTGGGCTTCGAGCTCGACGCCATCGCCGCCGTGGTGATGGGCGGCACCTCGATCGCCGGCGGCCGCGGCGCGATCGTCGGCACCCTCGTCGGCGCGCTGCTGCTGGGCGTGCTCAACAACGGGCTCAACATGATCGGCGTGTCGCCGTACCTGCAACTGATCATCAAGGGCGGCATCGTGCTGCTCGCGATCTTCATCAGCCGGGAAGCGAAGCGCTAGCCCTCCCTCTTCTGCCTTGCTCCTTCCCCCTCCCCCCACAAGGAACCCATGTCTTATCAAAAGCTCCAGTCCGGCAGCACGGGCGCCATCGCCCGGCTCGCCATGCAGGCCGTCGTCTGCCACGGCCCCAAGGACTACCGCCTCGAAACCGTCGACGTACCCGCCATCGGCGCCAACGAACTGCTGATCTCGATCGCGGCCTGCGGCATCTGCGCCTCCGACTGCAAGTGCCACTCGGGCGCGAAGATGTTCTGGGGCGGCGACGGCCAGCCCTCGTGGGTCAAGGCGCCGGTGATCCCGGGCCACGAGTTCTTCGGCTACGTCGAGGCGCTCGGCGAAGGCGCGGCCGAGCACTTCGGCGTGAGCAAGGGCGACCGCGTGATCGCCGAGCAGATCGTGCCCTGCGGCAAGTGCCGCTTCTGCACCTCGGGCAAGTACTGGATGTGCGAGGTGCACAACATCTTCGGCTTCCAGCGCATCGTGGCCGACGGCGGCATGGCCGACTACATGCGGCTGCCGCCGACCGCGCGCGTGCACAGGATCCCCGACGGCATCCCGCTCGAGGACGCGGCCATCATCGAGCCGCTGTCGTGCGCGATCCATACCGTGAACCGCGGCGACATCCAGCTCGACGACGTGGTGGTGATCGCGGGCGCCGGCCCGCTCGGCCTGATGATGACGCAGGTGGCGGCGCTCAAGACGCCCAGGCAGCTGATCGTGATCGACCTCGTGCCCGAACGCCTCGCGCTCGCGAAGCAGTACGGCGCCGACGTCGTCATCAACCCGAAGACGGAGAACGCCGACGCCATCGTCAAGGGCCTGACCGAAGGCTATGGCTGCGACGTCTACATCGAGACCACGGGCGCGCCGATCGGCGTGACGCAGGGCCTGGAGATGATCCGCAAGCTCGGCCGCTTCGTCGAGTTCAGCGTCTTCGGCTCGGAGACCAGCGCCGACTGGTCGATCATCGGCGACCGCAAGGAGCTCGACGTGCGCGGCGCCCATCTCGGGCCCTACTGCTACCCGATCGCCATCGACCTGCTGGCGCGCGGGCTCGTGACCTCGAAGGGCATCGTCACGCACGACTTCCCGCTGACCGAATGGGAACGCGCCTTCGCGCTCGCCAACTCGCTCGACTCGATCAAGGTGCTGCTCAAGCCGCAGCCACGGACCGCCCCATGAAGTGCGTGATCGGCGTCGACATCGGCACGCAGAGCACCAAGTGCCTGCTGGTCGGCATCGACGGGCGCGTGCGCGCGCAGGCCGGCGTGGCCTACCAGCCCGAGACGCCGAAGCCGCTGTGGGCGCAGCAGGACTGCGCCGTGTGGTTCGATGCCGTGTGCGAGAGCGTGCGCGCCTGCGTCGCGAAGAGCGGCATCGCGCCCGCCGACATCGCCGCGATGTGCGTGAGCAGCCTCTATGGCGGCGCCGGCATCCCGGTCGACGAGGCCATGCAGCCGCTGCACCCCTGCCTGATCTGGATGGACCGGCGCGCCACCGCGCAGGTCGATGCGGTGAACGCGACGGTCGACGTCCAGAAGCTGCAGGCGATCACGGGCAACGGCGTGGACAGCTACTACGGCTACACCAAGATGCTGTGGATCCGCGAGCACCGGCCCGAGGTGTGGAACAGGACGCGCTGGTTCCTGCCGCCCAACAGCTACGTCAACTGGCGGCTGACCGGCGAGCTCGCGGTCGACCACAGCTCGGCCGGCAACATCGGCGGCGTCTACGACGCGGCGCGGCGCGGCTGGTCCCACGAGGCGCTCGGCATGCTGGGCATTCCGGCGCGCATGATGCCGCCGCGGTTGGTCGAATCGAGCGACGTGGTCGGCGGCCTGAAGGCCGAATGGGCCGCGCGGCTCGGCCTCGCCGAAGGCATGCCCCTGATGGGCGGCGGCGTGGATGCCGCGGTGGCCACCTTCTGCGCGGGCGTGACCGGCAGCGGCGACCACGTCGCGATGATCGGCACCAGCATGTGCTGGGGCTTCGTGAGCCCGAGCGTGGACGCGCGCCACCGGCTCATCGGCATGCCGCACGTGTACCGCGGCGCGGACCGCAGCTACGTGTTCGGCGGCGCCATCGCCGCGGGCGCGGCCGTCACCTGGTTCCGCGAGACCTTCTGCCAGGCCGAGCTGACCGAGGCCGCGCGCACCGGCGAGGACGCGCATGCGCTGATCGAGCGCCAGGCCGTCGACGTGCCGCCCGGCGCGCAGGGCCTGGTGTTCCTGCCCTACCTGATGGGCGAGCGCAGCCCGATCTGGGACGCGCAGGCCAAGGGCGCCTTCATCGGCCTCTCGCTCGCGCACGGCCGTGCCCACCTCTACCGTGCCGTGCTCGAGGGCGTGAGCTTCGCGCTGCAGCACAACATCGAGGCCGGGCGCCAAAGCGGCCAGCCGCTGGACCCGCGCCTGATCGTGGTCGGCGGCGCGGCCCACTCCGACCTCTGGATGCAGATCGTGGCCGACATCACGGGCTACCCCGTGTTCACCATCGAGGAAGAGGTCGAGGCTGCCCTCGGCGCGGCAATGCTCGCGGCGCTGGGCGCGGGGCTGGTCGATGCGGCGACGGCCGAACGCGGCTGGGTCACGCTGGTGGAACGCGCAAGGCCGGAGCCCCAGGCGCAGGCCGTCTACCGCGAGCGCTTCGATATCTACAAGTCCCTCTACCCCGCATTGCGCGATGCGATGCACCGGCTGAAATGAACGCACAACCACGGCACCGGCCGCACACCCCGGCGTATCCAGTGCACAGGGCAGTGGGTGCTTCCCGCAGCGAAATAAAGGAGGAGCCGAAGGCGGGGGACATTCGCGGAGGGAAGTACCCGCTGTCCTGTGCACGCCCCCCGAACAAGAGCCACCCGACATGACCCTCACCTTCGATTTCAGCAACCGCAAAGCCCTGGTCACCGGCGCCAGCAGCGGCATCGGCCACGCCGTGGCCACGCAGCTCGCGCGCTCGGGCGCCGCCGTGACGGCCGTGGGCCGCGACGCCGAGGCGCTTCAGAAACTGGCAGCGCAGACAGGCTGCACACCGCGAGTGCTCGACGTGGCCGCCCCCCAAGCCCTCGACCAGGCATTCGCCGAGCTCCCCGCCTTCGACCTCGTGGTGAACTGCGCCGGCATCGCGCTGCTCGAACCGGCGCTCGAACTGCAGGCCCACAGCTTCGATGCCGTCATGGCCGTCAATGCGCGTGCCGCCGCGCTGGTCGCCGCGCGCTGCGGCAAGGCGATGGCCGCGGCCGGCGTGCGCGGCAGCATCGTCAATGTCTCGAGCCAGGCCGCGCTGGTCGCGCTCGACGACCACCTCTGCTACTGCGCCTCGAAGGCCGCGCTCGATGCGATCACGCGCTCGCTGTGCCTCGAGCTCGGGCCGCACGGCATCCGCGTCAACAGCGTCAATCCCACCGTCACGCTCACGCCCATGGCCGAGCAGGCCTGGGCCGATCCGGCCAAGAGCGCGGCCGCCATCGCGGGCATCCCGCTCGGGCGCTTCGCGCGCGTGGAGGAAGTGGTCGCGCCGATCCTCTTCCTGCTGAGCGAGGGCGCGTCGATGATCAGCGGCGCATCGCTGCCGGTGGACGGCGGCTACACCATCGCCTGAAACGGCCGCGCTTCAGGCGAAGCGGTTGCCGCCCTCGGCCGGCCCCAGCAGCGCATCGAGGTTGCGGCTGATCTTCTGCTCGATCATTTCGCTGAAGCTGCTGAAGAGGAAGCCCAGCGTGGCATCGAAGGTGAGCGTCTGGGCCGTCACCTCGACCGTGCCGTCGATGCCGGCGCGCGTGAAGGTCGCCACGTCGCGCTCCTCGCCCTCGGTGTAGACGCAATCGAGCCCGAACTCCTGCTCGGCCTGCCGCACCCACTTGCGTGCCACCTGGCGTGCGCGGGCGATGCCCAGGGTGTGTTGGCGTTCGATATGGATGTCAGGCACCGTCGTGTTCTCCGTTGTTGTCGTGGCCGCGGCCGCGCCGCGTCTGCAGGATGCCGCTGGCCGTGGCGAGCGCCTGGCGGCGCTCCTCCATGGTCGGCAACCGGCCGATGCGGCGGACCTCAGTGTAAAAGCGCGGCCAGCTCCGGCCCTCGCGTTCGAACAGCGCCTCGAAACTCGGCACCAGGTCGTCGTAGGCGCCCTGCGCGCCGAAGGCCGCGTTGTTGGCGCGCGCCACCCAGCCGTCGTAGGCATGCTGGCGCGGGCCGGCCCAGCCCTCGCGCAGCGCCGCGTAGCGGGCGCGGAAGTCGTCCATCGCGGCCTGCTTCATCGCGGCCACGGCCTTCCAGTCCTGGGCCTTGGCCTCGGGCGATTCGTAGACCCGCGTGAGCGCGCGCCGGGTGTCGAGCGCGAGCGCGCGGAACTGCTGGCGCTGGGCATCGAACTGCGCGTACTCACGGCGCGCCGGCTCGCCGGCCTCGCGCTGCAGCCACAGCGCGCCGCCGATGCGCTCGACCGCCGTCGCATAGGACTCGTTGAACACCGTGTCGCCCGCCACGTAGAGCACCTGGTGCGCGAGCTCGTGGAACACCAGCCGCGCGAGCTCGCCCTCGGGGTAGCCGATGAAGGTCGACAGCAGCGGATCGCCGCCGGCCCAGTTCATCCAGCCCAGCGTGGAGTAGGCGGGCACCGGGTAGACCGAGACCTCGAGGTCCTGCCGCTTCTGCGCCTCGGCCTCGGCCTTGGCCGCCTCCTCGCTGTAGTAGCCGCGGTAGCCCACGCAGCCCGCCACGGGGAAGCACCAGCTCTTGAGCGTGAGCGAATACGGCGGCGCCGCCACCACGTTCCACACCGCGGCCGCGCGGTGCAGGTCGGCGTAGGCGGTGTAGCTGGGGTTGTCGGGCAGCCCCAGCTCGTCGCTCGCGAAGCGGCGGATGCGCTGCGTGAGCTCGAGCTTGGCCTTGAGGGCCGCGGGCACCGCCGGATCGGCCAGCCAGTCGGGCACCGGCTTGGCGGCGCGCATGATGCCGATGTGGCCGCTGGCCGACTGCCAGTAGTAGCGCAGGTCGGCGCAGCCGCCGAGCAGCAGCGCGCCGGCCAGCGCCACGATGGAGGCGGCCTTCACGCCGCCGCCGCCTGCGCGCCGGCCACGCGCTCGACCTCGACCAGGCAGTCGTAGAAGGTCGGGCCGCGACCGATGTCGGTCAGGCGCTGGCTCGTGAGCTGGTTGACGTTGGTGCCGTCCATGCCGAGCTTGCGCCACCAGATGCCCATGCCGTTGACCACGCCGGGGCGCGCGCGGCGCGAGACCTCGGCGCGGCAACGGTGCTCGCCGCGGCCGTTGAACACGCGCACCAGCGCGCCGTCCTCGATGCCGCGCACGGCGGCGTCGTCGGCATGGATCTCGAGCAGCGGCTCGACCTCGATCGCGCGCAGGCTGGTCACGTTGACGAAGGTGGAATTGAGGAAGTTGCGCGCCGGCGGCGAGATCATCGCGAGCGGGAATTCGGTGGAGCTGCCCGCCGGCTCCCAGTTGGGCACATGGTCGGGCAGGCCGTCCATGCCCATGGCCGCCAGGCGCGCGCTGTGGAACTCGCAGCGGCCCGAGGGCGTGGGGAAGCAGCCCTCGGCGAACGGCGCCTCGGCCAGCTTCACGCTGGTGAAGCCCTGCGCCAGCAGCTGCGCGAAGTCGATGCTCCCCTCGGCGAAGGCGGTGCGGCACAGCGACTCGTCGCTCTCGGCGAAGCAGGGCTCGTCGAAGCCCAGGCGGCGCGCCAGCTCGCGGAACACCCAGGCATTGCTGCGCGCCTCGCCGCGCGGCGCCACGGCCGGGCGGTTCAGCAGCACGTCGGTGTGGCCGTAGCTGCAGTGGATGTCCCAGTGCTCGAGCTGCGTGGTGGCCGGCAGCAGGTAGTCGGCGTAGTCGGCGGTGTCGGTGCGGAACTGCTCGAGCACCACGGTGAACAGGTCCTCGCGCGCGAAGCCCGCCGCCACCTTGGCCGATTCGGGCGCCACCGCCACCGGGTTGCTGTTGTAGACCACGATCGCCTGGATCGGCTTCGCGGTGTCGAGCAGCGCGTCGCCGATGGTGCTCATGTTGATGGTGCGCGGCCGGCGGCCGGCCAGCAGGTCGGGCCGCTGCAGCGCGGCGCGGTCGACCGGGTAATGGCCCGAGCTGCTCAGCAGCAGCCCGCCCGCACGGTCGCGCCAGGCGCCCACCAGCGCCGGCAGGCAGGCGACCGCGCGCGCCGCGTTGCCGCCGCCGCGCACGCGCTGCATGCCGTAGTTCAGGCGGATCGCGGCCGGCTTCGTGGTGCCATAGGCCCGGGCCAGCGCCACGATCTGTTCCTCGGGCACGCCGCACACGCGTGCCGCGCGCTCGGGCGGCCATTGCAGCGCGCGCTCGCGCAACTGCTCCCAGCCCAGCGTGTGGTTCGCGATGTAGTCGTGGTCGAGCCAGTCGTGCACGATCAGCTCGTGCATCAGCGCCAATGCCAGCGCGGCATCGGTGCCCGGCAGCAGCGCGATGTGCTCGTCGCACTTGTCGGCGGTCTCGGTGCGCCGCGGGTCGATGCACACCAGCCGCGCGCCGGCGCGCCGGGCCGCCTGGGCGTGGCGCCAGAAGTGCAGGTTGCTCGCGATCGAGTTGCTGCCCCAGATCAGGATCAGCTTCGCCTCGGCGAAGAACTCGATGCGCATGCCGACCTTGCCGCCCAGCGTGTGGACCATGGCCTCGCCGCCGGCCATCGAGCAGATGGTGCGGTCGAGCAGGCTGGCGCCGAGCTTGTGGAAGAAGCGCCGGTCCATCGATTCGCCCTGCACCAGGCCCATGGTTCCCGCATAGCTGTAGGGGAGAATGGCCTCGGGATCAGCCTGCAATGACCGAAGATGCGCGGCGATGCCGTCGAGCGCGGCCTCCCAGCTCACCGGCTCGAAGCGGCCGCTGCCCTTGGGGCCGACCCGCTTGAGCGGCTGGACCAGCCGTTCGGCATGGTCGTTGCGTTCGATGTAGCGGGACACCTTGGTGCACAGCACGCCGCCCGTGTGCGAATGGGCCGGATTTCCCTGCAGCTTGACCGCCACCCCGTCCTTGACGGTGGTGACGAGCGCGCAGGTGTCCGGGCAGTCGTGGGGGCAGGCGCCGAGCACCGTGGCGGCAGTGGCGGGCGAGGAGTCGTGGGGGGTGTCGTTCGAGGCGTGGGCCATCGGGCGAGTCTAAAGTTTTTAAGGTTTTCGGGGCATGCACGGGGTCCGTCGCATGACGCATGACAGGAGGGGGTTTTCGCCATGATCAATCGCAGGCATTTCTCGCTGGCGGCCGGTGCCGCCACGCTCGGCGGTTTCGCCGCCGTCGCCCGGGCCCAGGGCGATGGCCCGATCGTGCTCGGCCAGTCGGCGCCGTTCACCGGCCCGGCGGCGCAGCTGGGCATCCAGTTCCACCAGGGTGCCAAGGTGTTCCTCGACGCCTACAACGCCCAGTCCGGCCGCCGCCCGGTGCAGATCAAGACGCTCGACGACGGCTACGAGCCCGAGCGCTGCGCCGCCAACACGCAGAAGCTGATCGACGAGGACGTGTTCGCGCTGTTCGGCTACATCGGCACGCCCACCAGCCTGGCGGCGCTGCCGCTGGCGGTGAAGGACAAGGTGCCGTTCGTGGCGCCCTTCACCGGCGCGATGGCGCTGCGCGAGCCCTTCCACAAGAACGTGTTCCACCTGCGCGCCTCGTACAACGACGAGACCGCGCTGATGGTCAGGCAGCTCACCCACCTGGGCCTGAAGAAGATCGCGGTGTTCCACCAGAACGACGCCTACGGCAAGGCCGGTCTCGACGGCGTGACGCTGGCGCTCGCCGAGCAGCAGCTCAAGCCGATCGCGCAGGCCACGGTGGAGCGCAACTCGGCCGAGGTGGCGCCGGCCGTGAAGACGCTGCTGGCGGCGCGGCCCGACGCGGTGGTCCAGGTCGGCGCCTACAAGGCCTGCGCGGCCTTCATCCGCGAGGCGCGCAAGGCCGGCTTCGGCGGCACCTTCTTCAACCTCTCGTTCGTCGGCACCCAGGCGCTGTCGGACGAGCTCGGCAAGGAGGCCGCGGGCGTGCTCGTGACCCAGGTCGTGCCCTCGCCCTACAGCCAGGCCAACGCGATCGCGCGCGAGTTCACCGAGGCGGTGCGCAAGGCCGGCAACGGCGCCAGCGCCAATTTCTCGAGCCTCGAGGGCTATCTCGCGGCCAAGGTGCTGGTCGAGGGCCTGCGCAAAGCGCCGGGCAAGCTGTCGCGCGAGGGGCTGATCACCGGCCTCGAGAGCATCGACCGGCTGCAGCTCGGCGGCTTCGAGGTCTCGTTCTCGGCGAAGAACCACGTGGGCTCGAAGTTCGTCGAGCTCTCGATGCTCACGGGCGACGGCAAGGTGCGGACCTGAAGCGGGTCCGCCCGGCTCGAGCGGCTCAGCGCCCGCTGAGTCCGTCGGCGGCCTGGAACATGGCCTGCCGCGCCTGGCTCACGATCTGGCCGCGCCAGGCATCGGTGTCGGTGTAGAAGGCCTCGAGCGTGCGCCGGCGGATCGCGTCCGACAGGTCGGCCGGCGCCTCGGGATGGCGATGCAGCCAGTGGTCGCCGCGCAGCGCGGTCAGCACGTCGAGCACCGGCACCGTGCCGTACTCCATCGCGATGCCCGTGTACTCGGCCTGCGGGCATTCGTCGTAGACGGCATCCCACATCAGGCCGCGCAGCAGCGCCGAGGTCGAGGAGCCGTCGTAGATCGAGGTGACGGGCGCCGCGTCGGCCTGGCCGGCACCGTTGCCCCACCAGGCGTTGGCGCGCTCGTAGGCGGTCTTGTCGTCGCGGCAGGCGAAGATGCGCTCGCCGATGCCGTTCGGTCCCAGGCCGGTGTGCAGGTCGATCCAGGCCAGCCGGCGCGTGCGCCGCGTGTGGCGGCGCAGCACGGCGCGGATCATCCGGTGGCTCCAGGTCGGGGCCTTGCCGCCGAAGAACAGGCCGTCCTCGAACTGGTACTGGCCGCCGCTCACCGCGGTCTGGTAGGCACCGATGCCGTTCTTCTCGATCCAGGCCTGGACCGCGGCCTGGTTCTCGGCCGTGGGCGGCCAGGTGTCGGGCACCAGCAGCGCATGCAGCTCGGCATAGGCGGCATTGACCGGCAGCGGCTGCGTGAAGTCGACGAAGTTGCGGTTCAGGTCGACGTTCTCCTGCGTCACGCGGCGGCCGAACGAGAAGCCGTGCGGATTGAGCGCATGCACGTAGAGCACCGCCACGCCGGCCGAGCGCGCCTTCTCGCGCCACTCGGCGTCGTGCAGCGCGAACACCTGCACGCCGCTGCCGCAGTGGCCTTCCACGCCGTGGCAGCCGCTGCTGAGGATCAGCAGCCGGTCGGCGTCGGGCGCGCCGTCGAAGGCCACGTCGCACGAGAGTTCCTCGCCGTCGCGCCCGCGCATCGGCAGCAGGTGGGGTTCCACGGTCAGGCCCGCGCTCAGGCAGGCCTGCAGGAATTTCTGGCGCGCCTGCGCATAGCGCGGCGCGAATGCCTCGCCGATGCCGATCATTTCTGCACGGCGCCGGTGGCGAGGAACTGCTCGGCGATCTGCACCCAGCAGGTGGCGCCCAGCGGGATCAGGTCGTCGTTGAAGTCGTAGCTGGCGTTGTGCAGCGTGCACGGGCCCTCGCCGTGGTGCACGTCGCGGTGCGCGCCGTCGCCGTTGCCGATGAAGGCATAGGCGCCGGGCTTGGCCTGCAGCATGAAGGCGAAGTCCTCCGAGGTCATGGCGGCTTCCTGCTTGAGCACGTTCTCGGGACCGACGATGCCGCCCATCACGCGGCGCGCGAAGTCGGCCTCGGCCTCGGTGTTGATGGTGGGCGGGTAGTAGCGCTCGAAGCGGAACTCGCAGGTGGCGTCGTGCGCCGCGCAGATGTGGTCGCAGATCTGCTTCATGCGCGCCTCGATCATGTCGAGCACCTCGAGCGAGAAGGTGCGCACCGTGCCCGACAGCTCGCAGTTGTCGGGGATCACGTTGTTGGTTTCGCCGGCATGGATGGTGGTGACCGAGATCACGGCCGAGTCGGTCGGCTTCATCTTGCGCGTGAGGATGGTCTGGAAGGCCTGCACGATCTCGCAGGCGATCGGCACCGGGTCGATGCCGGTCTGCGGCAGCGCCGCATGGCCGCCCTTGCCCACCACGTTGACGTAGAACTTGTTGCCCGAGGCCATCACCGGGCCCGGGCTCACCGCGAACTGGCCGGCCTTCATGCCGGGCCAGTTGTGCATGCCGAACACGGCGTCCATCGGGAACTGCTCGAACAGCCCCTCCTTGATCATCTCGCGCGCGCCGCCGCCACCCTCCTCGGCCGGCTGGAAGATCAGGTAGACGGTGCCGTCGAAGTTGCGGTGCTTCGCCAGATGCTGCGCCGCGGCAAGCAGCATCGCCGTGTGCCCGTCGTGGCCGCAGGCGTGCATCTTGCCGTGGTGCTTGCTCGCATGCGCGAAGGTGTTGAGCTCGGTGACCGGCAGCGCATCCATGTCGGCACGCAGGCCGACCGCGCGGTTGCTGGTGCCGTTCTTGACGATGCCCACCACGCCGGTCGTGCCGAGGCCGCGGTGGATCGGGATGCCCCATTCGGTGAGCTTGCCCGCGACCACGTCGGCGGTGCGGACTTCTTCGAAGCAGAGTTCGGGGTGGGCGTGGAGGTCACGTCGGACGGCGGCGATGCCGGCCGCCTGCGTGACGAGCGAATCGATGAGTTTCATGGCTTGCTCTCAAAACGCCAGTCTATCCACTAAGCCATTTCCGGGCACGCCGGAAAACACCGATCCACGGGCTTCAGTGGCCGTCGGTCCAGAAGCCATGGTGCGGCGCGGCGGCCTCGTCCTCGAGCAGCGGTCCGATCACTTCGATGCGGCGCTGGCCGCGCACGAAAACCTCGCGGCAGGGCAGCGAAAAGGTCGGGTTTTCCGGATGGTCGCCCGTGAGGCCGAGCAGTGCGTGCTCCGACAGCGCATAGACCACGCGGCCGATGTTCGTCCAGTAGATCGCGCCGGCGCACATGCAGCAGGGCTCGGCGCTGGTGTAGAGCGTGCAGCGCGCGAGCGCTTCGGGCGCGAGCAGCCGCGCCGCCTGCGCGGCCGCGACCAGCTCGGCATGCTGCGTGGGATCGCCCTCGGGCGGCATCGAGTTGTTGCCGGCCGTGACGACGACCTCGCCATGCTCGTTCGCCACCAGCGCGGCGAAGGGATGACGACCGCGGGCCTTCGATTCCCCGGACAGCGCGATCGTCATGCGCAGCAGTTCGAGGTCGCGTGGGGACAGGGAGGGAGCTGTGTTCATGTGGGTCGAATTCATTGTGAAGGTCTGGGATCAGTGAGTCGCGTTCGCCGGCGCTTCCTGCTCGGCGGCACCGCGGTTGAGCAGCAGGTTCAGCAGCACCGCCGTGATCGCGGCCAGGAAGATGCCGCTCTCGAGCACCAGCTTGAGCGGCCCGGCGGCCTGCGCGAACAGCGCCGGGAACGACATCGGCAGCACGCCCACGCTGACCGACACCGCCACCACGATCGCATTGCGCGTGCCTTCGAAGCGCACGCGCGAGAGTTCCTGGATGCCCGCCACCGTGGTCATGCCGAACATCACGATCGCGCAGCCGCCGAGCACCGGCCGCGGCACCGAGGCGATCAGGGCACCGAGCTTGGGAAACAGCCCCATGAGCACCATGATCGCGCCGGCCGAGGCCACCACGTAGCGGCTCCTGATGCCCGACAGCGCGATCAGCCCGGTGTTCTGCGTGAAGGCGTTGTACGGAAAGCTGTTGAAGACGCCGCCGATCATGGTCGACAGCCCGTCGGCGCGGAAGGCGTTGCCGAGCGTGGCCGGCGTCGCGGGGCGGCCGACGATCTGGCCGATGGCCAGGCAGTTGCCGGTGGTCTCGGCCATGATGACCATCATCGCGAGCGTCATGATCAGGATCGGTGCCAGCCCGAACGCGGGCAGGCCGAAGGCGAAGGGCGCGCTGAATTCGAACCATGCCGCGTGGCCCACCTGCGCGAAATCGGTGAGCCCGAAAACCGCAGCAATCGCCGTGCCCGCCACCAGCCCGAGCAGCACCGCGAGGTTGCCGACGAAGCCGCCGAAGCGCGCATAGATGCCCAGCGTGATGGCGACGGTGGCGAGGCCCAGCAGCAGGTTCGGCGCGCTGCCGAAGTCGGGCGCGTCGGGGTTGCCGCCGCCGAGCCAGATCGCGGCGGCCGGCATCAGCGAGATGCCGATCACGGTGATCAGGCTGCCGATCACCACCGGCGGGAAGAAGCGCAGCAGCCGGCTGATGGCCGGTGCCAGCAGCACCGTGATCGCGCCGCCCGCGATGACGGCGCCGAACACGTGCGGCAGCCCGTATTCCTTGCCGATCATGATCATCGGCGCCAACGCGATGAACGAGCAGGCCTGCACCAGCGGCAGCCGCGCGCCGAACTTCCAGAAGCCCAGGGTCTGGATCAGGGTGGCGATGCCCGAGGTCAGCAGGTTGGCGTTGATCAGGGTCACGACCTGCGCGGGCGTGAGGCCGAGCGCGCCGCCCAGGATCAGCGGTACCGCCACCGCGCCCGCGTAGAGCACCAGCACGTGCTGCAGGCCGTAGCTGGCCATCTGCTGCGGGGGCAGCACTTCGTCCACGGGGTGGACGCCGGAAGAGGGGGTCATCGAAAAGTCTCCGCGTTGGTGTTGTGGGTCGGGTCGCGGCCGGACGATCGATTTCCTCCGTCATGGGTCAAAGTTAATATCAATCGTTTTTTTCGATGGAAGACGGACCGTGCGCTATTCGCTGGACCAACTCGAGACCTTGGCGGCCGTGGCGCGCGCCGGTTCCTTCTCGGCGGCGGCGCGTCAGCTCGGCAAGACGCAGTCGACCGTGAGCGCGGCCATCGGCAACCTCGAGGTCGACCTCGGCGTGGCGCTGTTCGACCGCGCGACCAAGATCCCCGCGCTGACCGAGGCCGGCCGCCGCCTGCTGCGCGAGGCCCACGGCGTGCTCGACCGCTGCCTCGCGCTCGAGGGCCATGCGCAAAGCCTCGCCGACGCGGTCGAGCCCAGCCTCACGCTGGCGATCGAGATCCCCTACAACGTGCTGATGCCGGTGTTCTCGGCCTTCGCCGAGCGCTTCCCGCATGTCGACCTCGAGGTGCGGCATCCGCTGCACGGCGACGTCAGCGTGCTGGTGCGCCAGGGCGAGGCGCAGCTGGGCATCGGCTTCGCGCAGCCCGGCTATGCGCGCGAGCTGGCGTTCGTGCAGATGGGCAAGCTGGTGATGGCGCACGTCGCGGCGCGCACGCATCCGCTCGCGGCCCTGCCCACGGTGAGCTTCGGCGAGCTGCACCGGCACCGCCGGCTCGCCTTCAGCGCGCACAGCGAGCGGCTGCCCACCACCGAGTACCTCGACGCCACGCGCTGCTGGCGCGCCGAGAGCTACCTCGCGCTGCTCGAGATGACGCACGCGGGCCTGGGCTGGGCCACGCTGCCGCGCCTGCTGGTGCGGCGCGAACTGGCCGCGGGCGAGCTGGTCGAGCTGCAGCTCGAGGCCTACCCGCACACCGACTGGCTGCTGGGCGTCGACCTGCTGTGGAACAAGGCGCGCCCGCTGGGCCGGGCGGGCGGCTGGCTGCGCGACGAGCTCGCGCGCCTCAAGGTGTCGGAGACCGACAGCGGCGGCCATCCGACCGCTTTCTGAAGCCTCCGGCGCCGAGTTCCGGGACAATGCGCCGCATGTCCCTCACGCTTTCCCCCCGCAGCCTGGAACTGGCCCAGGCCCTGGTGCGCATGAACACCATCAGCGCCAACAGCAACCTCCAGCTGATCGAGCTGGCCCAGTCGCATCTCGCGGCCCTGGGCGTCAAGAGCCGCATCACCTACAACGCCGAACGCACCAAGGCCAACCTGTTCGCCACGCTGGGCGAAGGCAAGCCGGCCGGCGTGATCGTCTCGGGCCACACCGACACGGTGCCCTGGGACGGGCAGGACTGGAGCGTCGATCCGCTCTCGGCCACGGTGCGCGACGGGCGCCTGTACGGCCGCGGCTCGGCCGACATGAAGAGCTTCATCGCGGTGGCGCTGGCCAACGCCGAGCGCTTCCTCGCGAGCGAGGCGCCCTTCGCGGTGCACTTCGCCTTCAGCTACGAGGAGGAGATCGGCTGCTTCGGCGTGAAGGAGCTGATCGCAGACATGCGCGACGCGGGCATCAAGCCGCTGGCCTGCATCGTGGGCGAACCCACGAGCATGGTGCCGGCCATCGCGCACAAGGGCGTGTACCGCTACCGGTGCTGCGTGCGCGGCAAGGAGGCGCACTCCTCGCTCACGCCGAAGTCGGTCAACGCCATCGAGATGGCCGCGCGCGTGATCGGCAAGGTGCGCGACATGGCCGAGGGCTTCGAGCGCGAAGAGCCGCGCTACGAGGGCTTCGACGTGCCCTTCAGCACCGCCAGCGTGGGCCAGTTCCACGGCGGCATCGCCGACAACGTGGTGCCGCGCGACGCCGAGTTCCGCTACGAGTTCCGCGACCTGCCGACCGCCGACGCGAAGCGCATGCAGCAGGAGGTGCTGGCCTATGCGGGCTCGCTCGAGCCGGCGATGAAGAAGGTCGCGCCCGAGGCAGGCTTCAGCTTCGACACCATCTGCGAGATCCCGAGCTTCCTCGGCAGCGCCAATGACGCGATCACCAAGCTGGCCCAGCGGCTCTCGGGCGAGGAGCGCACCACGCTGGTGGCCTTCGGCACCGAAGCGGGCCTGTTCAAGAACGCCGGCATCCCCACCGTGGTGTGCGGCCCCGGCAGCATCGAGCAGGCGCACCAGCCCGACGAGTACGTGAGCCTCGAGCAGCTCGCACGCTGCGAACTCTTCATGCACCGCCTGGCGTCCTCGCCGGCCATCGGCTGAACAGGCGCTCGTTGACGACCCCGGCGGCCGAGGGCGACGACGCGCTGCGGCGCATGAAGCGCGTGGCGCTGGGCCTGCTGTGCGCCGCCGCGGCGCTCTATGCGGTCGCCACGGTGCTGCACGACCGGCATCCGGTGTTCGGCTACCTCGCGGCCTTCGCCGAGGCCGCGATGGTCGGCGCCATCGCCGACTGGTTCGCGGTGGTGGCGCTGTTCCGCCATCCGCTGGGGCTGCCGATCCCGCACACCGCGATCATCCCGAGCAACAAGGACCGCATCGGCGCCAAGCTCGCGGGCTTCATCTGCAACAACTTCCTGAGCACCGCGCAGGTGCTCGCGAAGCTGCGCGAGTTCGATCCGGCCGGCCGCATGGCCGAATGGCTCGCGCGGCCGGCCAGTGGCGAGCGGCTCGGCGAATGGGGCGTGGCGGCCACGCGCTACGGGCTCTCGGCCTTCGACGACGCGCGCGTGCGCGACTTCATCGGCAAGGCCGCGGCCGCCGGGCTCGAGAAGATCGACCTGTCGCAGCTCATGGGCCAGACGCTGGGCGCGCTGACCGCGGGCGGGCGCCACCAGGCGCTGCTCGACGGGGTGCTCGAACAGATCGCGGGCGTGCTCGACGGCGAGGAGGTGCAGGCGCACATCACGGAGGCGATCGCGCGCGAGATCAAGACGCTGCGCTTCGTGGGCCTCGACCAGGTGGCGGCGCGCCTGGCCACGCGCAAGATCGTGGCGGCCGTGGCCCACACCATCGCCGAGCTCGCGGCCGAGCCCGAACACCCCATGCGGCGGCGCTTCGATCATTTCGTCGACGACTTCATCGTGCGGCTGCAGCACGACCCCGAGTTCCATGCGCGCGGCGAGCGCATCCGCGCCGAGCTGATCGCGCACCCCGCGCTGGGCGACTACCTGCACGGGCTGTGGGGCGAGCTGCTGGCCTGGCTGCACGAGGACCTCGGCCGCGGCGATTCGACGATCCGCCGGCGCATCGCCTCGATGGCCGCCGCGCTCGGCCAGCGCCTGCAGGGCGACGAGGCGATCCGGCGCTGGATCAACGAGCAGATCGAGGCCGCGGCGCCGCTCGCGATCGAGCGCTACCGCGAGGACATCCGGCGCTACATCGTGGAGCGCGTGGCGCAGTGGAACACCGAGGAGATGACGGCCGAGCTCGAGCGCAACATCGGGCGCGACCTGCAGTTCATCCGCGTCAACGGCACGCTGGTGGGCGGGCTCGTGGGGCTGCTCATCCACGCGGCGACGCAGCTTCTGCGCGCCTGAGCGGCGAGCTTCAGAAGGTGTGAAGGAACCGTCGCGAGCGCCCCGAGGTCGCGTCGAGGACCGGAGCCGTACTGACGTACGGCGAGGACCGCAGATGCGAGATCGGGGCGCGCAGCAGGTTCATTCACACCTTCTCAGCCGGCGCGCTGCTGCGCGATCACCAGCAGCCCGTCCATGATCAGGCTCTCGACCAGCTCGAAGTGGCCGTTCATCACGGGCGCCATCTTCCAGCCCGCGCCGCCGGTCATGTAGCAGGCCGGCTCGGCGCCGCAGTGCGAGCGCACGTGCTGCACCATGCGCTCGACCGCGCCGGCAATGGCGTAGGTGCCGCCGCTGGTCAGCGCGTCGCTGGTGTTGGTGGGGAATTCGCGCACCTCGCCGGTGGGCACGTGCAGGCCCGCGGTGCCCGACTCGAGCGCGCGCAGCATGATGCCGTGGCCCGGCAGGATCAGGCCGCCGAGGAACTTGCCGTCGGCATCGACGGCCTCGACGGTGACCGCGGTGCCGATCAGCACCACCACCATCGGCCGCGGCGCGCCTTCGCCCAGCATGCGGTGGCGCGCGCCGATCATGGCGACCCAGCGGTCGGCGCCGAGGCGCGTTGGATGGTCGTAGCCGTTGACGATGCCGGCCTCGGCGAGGCTGGGCATGACCCAGCGTGGCGTGCAGTCGAAGCGCTCGACCACCTGCTCCTCGGCACGGCGGCGCAGTGCGTCGCCGGCCACGACGCAGCCGAGCATGCTCGACGGCGATGGAAGATCGGCCCAGGGGCCGTCGGCGAGCCGCTCGATGTGATCGAGGAACTCGGCACCCTGCGCCAGCAGGGCGGCGCCGGGGCGAGCCGCATCGTAGAGCGCCCACTTGAGGCGCGTGTTGCCGATGTCGATCGCGAGGAAGGGAGCGGTGGCTGCGGACATGCGCGGCATTATTGCGACTTTGTGACTATTCCTGCTGTCGCGGTGTTGTCGGTCGCGGTCCGGGACTACGCGGGGCGCCCATGGCGCGCCGCTACATTCGCGGATTCCATCGACCACCCGATCAAGGAGAGAACCATGGGATTGCTGAGTTTCATCAAGGAAGCGGGCGAGAAGCTGTTCGGCGGCTCGTCGGCCCAGGCGGCCGAACCCGATGCCAACGACAAGGCCGCGGCCGCCATCAAGACCTACATCGAGACGCAGAACCTCGGCCTCACGAACCTCGTCGTGACCTATGTCGCGAGCACCGGCATCGTGACGCTCGCGGGCAATGCGCCCTCGCAGGAAGCCAGCGAGAAAGCCTCGCTCGCGGCCGGCAACGTGGCCAACGTGACGAGCGTGGAGAACAACCTGGTCGCCCCCGCCGCACCACCCGCGCAGTACCACGACGTGGTCAAGGGCGACACGCTGTCGGCCATCTCCAAGAAGTACTACGGCGACGCCAACAAGTACAACGCGATCTTCGAGGCCAACAAGCCGATGCTGTCGCATCCGGACAAGATCTATCCGGGGCAGAAGCTGCGGATTCCTCCGTTGAACTGATCTTTCGCGACTCGTACAGGAAAAGGCCTGCGGCTTGCCCGCGGGCCTTTTTACTTGGGCTCGACGACTTGCCGAATGTCGCCTCAATAGCAACAATCGTCGCCCAATGAGCAACGATTCTTCCTTGATGGACCTGCTGTTCCCCGCCGCGCGGCAGCGCGTGCTGGCGGTGCTGCTGCTGCAGCCGCAGTCCGCATTCCATCTGCGCGAGCTGGCGCGCCTGACCGACAGCCATGCGGGCACGCTCGCGCGCGAGGTGGACAAGCTGGCGCGCACCGGCCTGCTCAAGCGCAGCGAACAAGGCAACCAGGTGCGCTACAACGCCGACACCCGCCATCCCCTGTTCGAGGACCTTGCGGCGATGTTTCGCAAGACACATGGCGTGGTGCCTGCCGTGCGCGAAGCGCTGGCACCGCTGGATGCGCAGATCCGGTTCGCACTGGTGTTCGGCTCGATCGCGCGCGGCACGCCGTCTCCGGGCAGCGACGTGGACCTGCTCGTGCTGGGCAGCGTCGACTTCATGACGCTCGCGCAGGCGGTGTTCCCCCTGCACGCGACGCTGGGCCGCGAAGTGAACACGGTGCTCTACACAACCGAGGAATTTGCACGGCGCGCACGCGCCGGCGATGCCTTCGCACGCGACATACTCGCCAAACCCAAACTGCTCGTGAAGGGAGGAGCGGATGAGCTTGCAGAACTTGCAGGCGATCGGGCGGCTGCAGGTCCATCAGTCTGACGCCGCGGGCATCGCCAAGCTGCTTCAGGCGGCGCGTCGCAACCTGGCCGACGCGCATGTCGCACAGGTCAGCACCGACAACCGCTTCGATGCGGCCTACAAGTGCATCATGCAATGCGCGATGCTGGGCCTGTGGGCCAATGGCTACCGCACGGCCACCAGCCAACCGGGCCATCACCAGACGGCCATCCAGAGCCTGGGGCTGACGATCGGCGTGGCGCAACCGGACATCATCGTGCTCGATGCGCTGCGCCGGCAACGCAACGTGAGCGACTACGAGGGCGACCCGATCTCCAATGCCGCGCTCCAGGCCTGCATCGACCAGGCCGCGCAATTGCTGGCCGGTGCCGAGGGTTGGCTGCGCGCTCACCGGCCCGATCTGCTGCCCCCTTAGCAGCTCAGTTCTGCTTCCAGGGCAGCCCCCGCTTGCGCCACCCCCCGATAAAACCCCGGTGCCCGTTCTCGTCCGGATTCCCCTCGAACCCCTCGAGGATGTTGTAAGCCTCCACCCCCAGCTCAGTCGCCCGCTTCGCCGCCGCGATCGAACGCACCCCGCTGCGGCACAGCAGCACCACCTTCTTCCCACCCTCGCCAGCCGCGCGCACGCCCTCGTCGAAGCCCGGGTTCAGCGCCATCCCCGGCCACTGCTTCCACGCCAGCGGCACCGCGCCCGGCACGAAGCCGACCCACTCGCGCTCGGCGTCGGTGCGCACGTCGACCAGCACGGCCTCGCCGCTGGCCATCCATTGCGCCGCCTGTTCGGGCGTCACGTCGCCGGCATAGCCTTTTTCACCCACGGGTTCGGTCATCTTCTGCGTTCCTTCCAATTCGATCGATGGCAAGAGGGTTCCCACGAAGCGGCAGCATCTTTACCGGTTCCCGGTGGCCGCCGGATGGTGGAATTTTTCACCGGTTCGTGAAAACCCTGTTTGTCGTGTTTTGCTGCGCGCCAAAGATGGCGGCTTGGGCCTGTCAACCATAACTCCAAGACGGCGGCCTGGGATTTCCCCAGTCAGACCTATGGAGAGAGACAACATGACAGACAGCAAATCGACCCGCCGCCGCAGCCTGCTCAAGGGCGCCGCGGTGGCCGCGGGCGCCATGTCGGCGCCGATGGTCGCCATGGCCCAGACCACCACCCTGCGCTTCCAGAGCACCTGGCCAGCCAAGGACATCTTCCACGAGTACGCGCAGGACTACGCCAAGAAGGTCAACGACATGGCCGGCAACCGCCTCAAGATCGAGGTGCTGCCCGCGGGCTCGGTGGTGCCGGCCTTCCAGCTGCTCGACGCGGTTGCCAAGGGCACGCTCGACGGCGGCCATGGCGTGGTCGCCTACTGGTACGGCAAGAACTCCGCGCTCGCGCTCTGGGGTTCGGGCCCGGGCTACGGCATGGACGCCAACATGATCCTGGCCTGGCACACCTACGGCGGCGGCAAGGCGCTGATGGACGAGATCTACAAGAGCCTCAACCTCGACGTGGCCTCGTACCTCTACGGCCCGATGCCCACGCAGCCGCTGGGCTGGTTCAAGAAGCCGGTGGCCAAGGCCGAGGACATGAAGGGCCTGAAGTTCCGCACCGTGGGCCTCGCGGTCGACGTGTTCACCGACATGGGCGCGGCCGTGAACCCGCTGCCCGGCGGCGAGATCGTGCCCGCGCTCGACCGCGGCCTGATCGACGCGGCCGAGTTCAACAACGCCTCGAGCGACCGCGTGCTGGGCTTCCCCGACGTGGCCAAGAACTGCATGCTGCAGAGCTTCCACCAGTGCGGCGAGCAGTTCGAGGTGCTGTGGAACGGCCCCAAGCTGCGCGCGCTGCCGCCCGAGCTCAAGGCCGTGATCGAGTACGCGACCCAGGCCGCGAGCGCCGACATGAGCTGGAAGGCGATCGACCGCAATTCCAAGGACTACGAGGAGCTCAAGAAGAGCGGCATCAAGTTCTACAAGACGCCCGACTCGGTGCTGCGCGCGCAGCTCGCCTCGTGGGACAAGACCATCGCGAAGAAGTCGGCCGAGAACCCGCTGTTCAAGAAGGTGCTCGACTCGCAGCGCGCCTTCGCCGAGCGCGCCGGCCAGTGGCAGAACGACTACTCGGTCGATTTCAAGATGGCCTACAACCACTACTTCGGACGGCAGGCGAAGAAGACCTGAGCGGGTCTTCCGGCCAGAGAAAGAACGCGAGGGCACCCCGAGGCGGGTGCCCTCTTCTCATTCCCGATTTCGCCCGGCGCGGGCCGCGCACGACGCGCGCCGCGCCCGGCGAGGAGTTCGTCCCGATGCAATCCTTCCTGTTGGCGGTCGACCGGTTCTCGACATGGATCGGCAAGACTTTCGCCTGGTGTGCCCTGCTGCTCACGCTGCTGATCAGCTGGGAGGTGTTCTCGCGCTACGTGCTCAACCGGCCGCATGCCTGGGTACTCGACGCGCAGATCATGCTCTACGGCGCCATGTTCATGACCGCCGGGGCCTACACGCTCTCGAAGAACGGCCACGTGCGCGGCGACGTGCTCTACGGCTTCTTCATGCCGCGCACGCAGGCGCTGGTCGACCTGGTGCTCTACATCGTCTTCTTCCTGCCCGGCATCGTCGCGCTGACCTGGGCCGGCTGGATCTACGCGAGCGAGGCGCTCGCGATCCGCGAGCAGACCTTCTCGGCCGAGCCGCTGCCGCTGTACCCGTTCAAGTTCATCATCCCGCTCGCGGGCTTCACGCTGCTCCTGCAGGGCATCGTCGAGATCATCCGCTGCGTGCAGTGCATCCGCGACGGCGCCTGGCCTTCGCGCGAGCAGGACGTCGAGGAGGTCGACGTCGAGAAGCTCAAGGAGATGGTGCACGTGAAGGACGCCGACATCGCCGCGCTCGACCGGGTGGTGGTCGCCAACGAGGCACGGGAGGGCGCGCGATGAAGATCCGCCGCGAACTCTGGTTCGGCCTCACCTTCATGGCGCTGATCGTGATCGCCGGCGCCGCCATGCTGCTGAGCGCCGAGACCATCACCAACGGCCACCTGGGCCTGCTGATGCTGTCGCTCGTGGTGGTGGCGATCATGCTGGGCTTCCCCACCGCCTTCACGCTGATGGGCATGGGCATGCTCTTCACCTTCCTGGCCTACGAGCGCGACTGGCACCGCACGCTCGACCTGATGGTGCAGTCGGCCTACAAGACCATGGCCAACGACGTGCTGATCGCCGTGCCGCTGTTCGTCTTCATGGGCTACCTGGTCGAGCGCGCCAACCTGATCGAGTCGCTGTTCAAGAGCCTGCACCTCGCGCTCGCGCGGCTGCCGGGCGCGCTCGCGGTCGCCACGCTCGTGACCTGCACCATCTTCGCGACCGCCACCGGCATCGTCGGCGCGGTGGTCACGCTGATGGGCCTCTTGGCGCTGCCCGCGATGCTGCGCGGCGGCTACAGCGTGCCGCTGGCCGCGGGCGCGATCACGGCGGGCGGCTGCCTCGGCATCCTGATACCGCCCTCGGTGCTGCTGATCGTCTATGGCGCCACCGCCGGCGTGTCGGTGGTGCAGCTCTACGCGGGCGCCTTCTTCCCGGGCCTGATGCTGGCCGGCCTCTACGTGCTCTACGTGATCCTGATCGCGAAGCTCAAGCCGCAGTGGGCACCGCCGCTGTCGGCCGCCGAGCGCGTGGTGCCGCTGCCGCCGCTGACGCAGCGGATCGCCGCCAGCCCGTCGGCGCATGCGCTGCTGGGCCTGCTCAAGGGCAAGCGCAATGCCGAGGTGCCGCTCTCGCACGTGCTCAGGCAGCTCGGCATCGTGGCGCTGCCCGCCGTCGTCTACGCGCTGCTGGCGCTGGGCAGCTACAAGGCCGTGACCACGGTCGAGGCCGAGGCACGCTACGACATCGAGGAGATCGGCGCATCTAGAAGCAGCAGCGGTGGCAGCTCGAGCGGATTGCAGGAACCTCCCGCCGAAGGTGGCCTGCAGGAGCCGCCGAGCGAAGGCGGGCTGCAGGAACCGCCGGGCGAGGAGCCCGCGGCCGGTGCCGTCGCCGAACCGCCGGGTGCCGAAGCACCACCGGCGGCGCCCGCGCCCGCCACCGAGACCGCGCAGACCGCGCCGGCCGGCGCCACCACCAAGCCGCCGCCCACCTGGTGGGTCGCGACCTTCTCGGTGCTGGGCGCGCTCACGGCGCTGTTCTACCTGTTCCTGAGCTTCGCGCGGCTCGAGATCTTCAAGATGCTGCTGGCCTCCTTCTTCCCGCTGGTGCTGCTGATCCTCTCGGTGCTGGGCTCGATCGTGCTGGGCCTGGCCACGCCCACCGAGGCCGCGGCCATGGGCGCGCTCGGCGGCATGCTGCTGGCGGCGGCCTACCGGCGGCTCAACCTCGCGGTGCTCAAGGAGTCGGTGTTCCTCACCGCCAAGACCTCGGCGATGGTGTGCTGGCTGTTCGTGGGCTCGGCCATCTTCTCGGCCGCCTTCGCGCTGCTCGGCGGCCAGGCGCTGGTCGAGGAATGGGTGCTGAGCATGAACCTCACGAAGGTGCAGTTCCTGCTGCTGAGCCAGGTGATCATCTTCCTGCTCGGCTGGCCGCTCGAGTGGACCGAGATCATCGTGATCTTCATGCCGATCTTCATCCCGCTGCTCGACAACTTCGGCGTCGATCCGCTGTTCTTCGGCCTGCTGGTGGCGCTGAACCTGCAGACCGCCTTCCTGTCGCCGCCGGTGGCGATGGCGGCCTTCTACCTCAAGGGCGTGAGCCCGCCGCATGTCACGCTGAACCAGATCTTCCTCGGCATGCTGCCCTTCATGGGCATCCAGATCCTCGCGATCTTCCTGCTCTACATGTGGCCGCAGATCGGCCTGTGGCTGCCGCAGCTGCTTTACAAGTGAGGAAGACGACGGCGGAGGGGAAACGCATGGCGGCGGCCGACCACCGGCCGCCGCCATGCGCGCGGGCTCACTCGCCCTCGATCTTCGCGGCCTCGACCACCTTGCCCCAGCGCAGGTACTCGGCCTTGCTGTAGTCGGCGAGCTTCTGCGGGTTCATGTAGTCGGCCGTGGCGCCGAGCTCGGCGGCCTTCTGCTGGAAGGCCGGCGTGGCCACCACCTTGGCGATCTCGGCGCTGAGCTTGTCGATCACGGGCTGCGGCGTCTTCGCGGGCGCGAACACGGCGAACCACGAGGTCGCGTCGAGGTTCGGCAGCCCGACCTCGGCCGCGGTCGGCACGTTCGGCAGCGAGGCCACGCGCGCCTTGCCGGTGACGGCCACCGCGCGCAGCTTGCCCGACTGGATGAAGGGCATGAACGGCGGCGGCGTGCCGAAGGTCATGTCGACCTGCGCGCCCAGCAGGTCCTGCAGCGCCGGGCCGGTGCCCTTGTAGGGGATGTGCGTGAGCTGGATGCCGGCCTGCTGCTCGAGCATGGCGCCGGTCACGTGCTGCAGCGAACCCGGGCCCGAGGAGGCATAGGTCAGCTTGCCCGGGTTGGCCTTGGCATAGGCGATCAGCTCGGCCATGGTCTTCACCGGCAGGCCCTCGCGCACCACCACCACCTGCGGCGCGCTCAGCACGTTGGCCACGGCGCGGAAGTCCTCGGGCACCCACTGCGCCTTCTGCTTCGTGACGTGGGGCGAGATCACGTGATAGCCCGAGTACTGCATCAGCAGCGTGTGGCCGTCGGCCTCGGCGCGCTTGACCGCCACCGCCGCGATCACGCCGCTGGCGCCGCCGCGGTTGTCGACCACCACCGGCTGGCCCAGCGCCTTGCCCAGCGGGTCGGCGAGCATGCGCCCCGCGATGTCGGTGGTACCGCCGGCGGCCGTGGGCACCAGCATCGTGATCGGCTTGGAGGGATAGGTCTGGGCCAGGGCCGGGCCGGCGAGCAGCGCGGCCGCGGCCAGCGCGGCGATGAAGCGAAGGGGTTGCATGCGAATGTCTCCTGGTCTTGTGGGATGAAAGGGAAGCAAAGCGGTCTCAGTGCGCGCGCGCGGCCTCGCGCGCCAGCGCGCGTTCGCGCGTGGCCTCGAAGTCCGCGGGCGGCGCATGCAGGTCGAGCCGGCGGCCGGCCTTGACGATCTGGCTCGGGATGTCGTGGCCGATCAGTGCCGGCAGCCGACGCGCGGCATCGATCACGCGCTCGAGGTCGACGCCGGTGTCCCAGCCCGAGAGCTCGAGCGCATGCACGATCTCCTCGCTGCAGACGTTGCCGGTGGCGCCCGGCGCATAGGGGCAGCCGCCGATGCCGCCGATCGAGGCATCGAAGCGGCGCGCGCCGGCGTCGATGCCGGCCAGCACGTTGGCCAGGCCCATGCCGCGCGTGTTGTGGAAGTGCAGCGTGAGCTCGGTGCCGGGCCAGCGCTGCAGGAAGGCGCGCGCGAGCCCGTGCACCTGGCCGGGCCAGGCCATGCCGGTGGTGTCGCACAGCGTGACGCCGCCGGCGCCGAGCTCCTCGACGAAGCGCTCGCACCAGCCGAGCACGCCGGCCTCGGGCACGTCGCCCTCGATCGGACAGCCGAAGCTGCACGACAGCGAGACATTGACCGCCACGCCGGCCTGGCGCGCGAGCGCCGCCACCTCGGCCAGCGCGCGGAACGACTGCTCGCGCATCATGCGCAGGTTGGCGAGGTTGTGGCTCTCGCTGGCCGACATCACGAGGTTCATCTCGTCCACGCGCGCATCGATCGCGCGCTCGGCGCCGCGCACGTTGGGCACCAGCGCGGTGTAGGCCACGCCGTCCACGCGCTCGATCTCGCGCAGCACCACCTCGGCGTCGCGCAGCGCGGGAATGGCCTGCGGCGAGACGAAGGCCGAGACCTCGATCTTCGCCATGCCGGCGCGCGAGAGCGCGTTGCACAGCGCGATCTTGTCCTCGGTCGGCACGAAGGCCGCCTCGACCTGCAGGCCGTCGCGCAGGCCCACCTCGCACATCCGCACGCGGCGATCGCCATCGAATGTTCTTCCGTTCCAGACCGCGTCGTTCATGCAACCACCTTCCTGCCGCGCAAGGCGGCGATGTCTTCCGATGTGAATCCGATCTCGCCGAGCACCGCGTCGGTGTCGTCGCCCAGCCGCGGCGCCGAGGAGCGCACCGTGCCCGGCGTGCCCATGAGCTTGGGCACCACGCCGGGCACCTCGATCTCGTGGCCGTCGCGCGTGGACTGGCGCAGCAGCATCCCGCGCGCGCGGTAGTGCGGGTCCTCGGCGATGTCCTTCGCGGTGTAGACCTTGCCCGCGGGCACGCGCGCCGCGCCGAGGACCTCGAGCACCGTCGCCACCGACTGCGGCAGCGTCCAGGCCTCGATCGCCTGGTCGATCTCGGCCACGCGCGCCACGCGGCCCGCGTTGTTCGCGAGCGCGGGATCGGCGCCGAGGTCGTCGCGGCCGATGCTTTGCATGAGCCGGCGGAAGATGCTGTCGCCGTTGCCCGCGATCAGCACGTAGCCGTCGGCGCAGCGGTAGGCGTTCGAGGGCGCGATGCCCGGCAGCGCGCTGCCCGCGGCCTCGCGCACCGCGCCGAAGGCGCTGTACTCGGGCACCAGGCTCTCCATCACGTTGAACACCGCCTCGTTGAGCGCCACGTCGATGACCTGGCCCTGGCCGCCGTTGACCTTGCGGTGGTAGAGCGCGGTCAGCACGCCGATGGTGCCGTGCAGCGCGGCCAGCGTGTCGCCGATCGAGATGCCGCAGCGCACCGGCACCCGGCCCGGTTCGCCCGTGAGGTGGCGCAGCCCGCCCATGGCCTCGCCGATGGCGCCGAAGCCCGGCAGGTCGCGGTAGGGGCCGGTCTGGCCGTAGCCCGAGATGCGCAGCATCACCAGGCCCGGGTTGCGCTCGCGCAGCACCTCGTAGCCCATGCCCCAGCCCTCGAGCGTGCCGGGGCGGAAGTTCTCGATCAGCACGTCGGCCTCGGCGATCAGCCGGCGCGCGATCTGCTGGCCCTCCTCGCTGCGCAGGTCGAGCGCCAGCGAGCGCTTGTTGCGCGACTGCACCTGCCACCAGACCGAAGTGCCGTCCTGCAGCAGGCGCCAGTTGCGCAGCGGGTCGCCGCTGCCGGGTGGCTCGATCTTGATCACGTCGGCGCCGAATTCGCCGAGCGTCTTGCCGGCGAAGGGGCCGGCGATCAGCTGGCCCATCTCGATGACGCGCAGGCCTTGCAGCGCGCCGGGACTCAGGGGAAGGTTCATGGCTTGGAGGCTTTCTCGGCGAAGGCGACGGCGGACGCATGCAGCGCGCCGCTCGCGGGGGAACGTGAAGCGGCCGATGGACGCGGCTCGCGCCGGCGCAGCGATTCGGGCAGCGCGAAGGCCAGCAGCGCCGCGCACAGCAGCGCCAGCGCGCCGATGACGTAGAGCGCGGGCGTGGTGCTGCCGCTCAGGTCCTTGATGCGGCCCACCATCACCGGGCTCACGATGCCGCCGAGCTGGCCCAGCGTGTTGATCAGCGCGATGCCACCGGCCGCGGCGGCGCCGCTCACCAGCTTGGGCGGCAGCGCCCAGAAGGCCGGGATCGAGGCGATCACGCCCGCGCCCATCACGGCCAGCGCGAGCACCAGCAGGTCGGTGTGGTGGTCGAACAGGCCGGCCGCGAAGAAGCCGATGGCCGCGAGCAGCAGCAGCGCGATCACGAAGCGGCGGCGCTCGCCGCTGCGATCCGACAGCCGCCCGACCACCACCATCGCGATCGCGCCGCACAGGTAAGGCACGGCCGTCAGCAGGCCGATCGCCGTGGGATCGGTGCTGCCCGAGGCGCGGATCAGGTGCGGGGCCCAGAAGTTCAGGCCATAGGACGCGACCTGGATCAGGAAGTAGATCAGCCCGAGCATGAGGAAGCCCGGCGTCTTCAGCGCGTCGAGCAGCGAGCCATGGGCGCCGGCCGCGCCGCCCTGCTCGGCGATGCACAGCGACAGCCGCGTGCGCTCGCCGGGCGTGAGCCAGTGCGCGTCTTCGATGCGGTCGTCGAGCCGCACGAACACCAGCAGGCCGAGCACGATGCACGGCAGCCCGCCGACCAGGAACAGCCAGTGCCAGCCGGCCATGCCGAGCAGGCCGTCGAAGTGCGCGAGCACCAGGCCCGCGGCCGGCGCGCCGAACAGGCCCGCGAAGGCCGAGGCGAGGAACAGCATCGAGGTGATGCGGCCGCGATGCGCGGCGGGGAACCACAGCGTGAGGTAGAACAGCACGCCGGGCGCGAAGCCCGCTTCCATCGCGCCGATCACGAAGCGCAGCGCATAGAACTGCCACTCGGTCTGCACGAACATCATGAGCGCGGTGGCCACGCCCCACGAGACCATGATGCGCGCGATCCAGCGCCGCGCGCCGACCTTGTAGAGCATCAGGTTGCTCGGCACCTCGAACAGCACGTAGCCGACCACGAACAGCCCGGCGCCGAAGCCGTAGGCGGTGTCGCTCAGGCCCAGGTCGCTCTGCAGCGCGAACTTGGCGAAGCTGATGTTGATGCGGTCGAAGAAGGCGAAGAGATAGCACACCATGATGAGCGGCATGATTCGCCACGCGACCTTGCGCACGATGGCGCCGTCGTCGTCGAGGAGGGAGGTGGGGGTAGCCATGGGAGCCTTTGTCTGCGCGGCTCGCCAGCACGACGCCGCATTCGTTGCCCGGATTCTGGGCAGCGCGGCCGCGCGGGAGAACGACAAAGGCGAGCACGCAGCTTTCGCGGAACGCGAAAGCGCTCGAGGGTTAACCCTGGCAAAGGTGGTCGATCAGGGTGCGCACGTGGCGCGGCACCACGCCGGCGTCGCGCAGGCCGATCAGCAGCCGGCGCTCGGCCCAGGCGTCGTCGAGCGCGATCTCGCGCAGGCCCATCGAGCGCAGGTGCGGCTGGATCGCCGCGTGCGGCAGCACGGCCACGCCCATGCCGGCGGCCACCATCTGGCACACGGCATCGAAGCTGCGCACCTGGATGCGCAGCCGCAGCCGCCGGCCCAGCGCCTCGGCCGCGGCCTGCAGCCGCTGCGCGAGCGAGGTCTCGGCCGGCAGGCTCACGAAGTCGTACTCGGTCGCCTCCTCGAGCCGCACGCTGCGCCGGCGCGCCAGCGGATGGCCGCGCGGCACCACCATCACCAGCCGGTCGACGCGGTAGTTGACGATGTGCAGCCCGAGGCTCGGCGTGCCCTCCGCGAAGATGCCCGCGTCGGCGCGGCCGTCGAGCACCGCGAGCACGATCTCGCTGCTGTTGCGTTCCTCGAGCTCGATGCGGATGCCGGGATTGGCCGCCACGAAGCCCGACAGCCCGCGCGGCAGGAACTGCGTGACGGCCGAGGTGTTGACCCACAGCCGCACCACGCCGAGCACGCCCGAGGCGTAGTCGGACAGGTCGGCCGCGAGCTGGTCGACGTCGTCGAGGATGCGCTGCGCATGGCGGTGCAGCGCATCGCCCGCTACCGTGAGCGTGACGCCGCGCGAATGGCGCTCGAGCAGCGGCGTGCCCACGGCGGCCTCGAGGTCGGAGATGCGCTTGCTGGCCGCGCCCACCGCGAGGTGCGCGAGCTCGGCGCCCTTGCTGATGCTGCCGGTGCGCACCACCAGGTTGAACAGCGACAGCGAGACCAGGTCGAGGCGGTGCAGGTTCATGGCGCCGGTCCCTGCTTCAGCGGCGGCGCTCGACGTAGGGCCGCGCCTGCAGCAGCACGATGCGCTCGCCCACGGTGGCCCATTCGATGTCCTGGTCGACGCCGCCGAAGCCGCGCTTGACCGCCGCGCCGACGTTCGCGAGCCGCACCACGAGTTCGTCGGTCAGCACGCTGCGGCCGGCCTCCAGCGGCACCTCCTTCACGCCACCGTCCTTGTCGAGCTGCAGCGCGCTGTCCTCGGCCGAACGGCTCAGCACCTGGATCGCCTTCGACCAGCTCGAGTACATGAGCTGCTCGGCCACGCGCCGGCCCTCGACCACGCGGATGCCGATGCCGCGCTTGGCCGAGATGTAGGTGACGTGCGGATGGCCCGCGTCGAAGGGGTCGCGCGTGATCATCACGCCCGCGCTGGTGGCATCGATCGCGGTCTGCACGAACACGCCCATCAGCACCGACTCGGCGCCGAAGCCCGCGGCGCCGCGCGCCTCCCAGGCCTCGGCATTGAAGACCGAGGCCCAGACCTTCTTCACCGCGAGCTCGAGCGCGTCGCCGCTCTTCACGTTGGGCACGGTGGTGTAGAGGCCGGCGCCGCTGAAGCCCGGCAGGTCCTCGGAGTTGGACGAGCTGCGCACGAACACGCCGCCGCCGCCGAGCTGCGACTGCCAGGCCGCACGCCACGCGGCCGCGGTGGCGGGATCGACCGGCCACTGCACGATCTCGGCGCGCAGCGCCTCGAGCGCGCGCTGGCGCACCAGTGGATCGGCCGCGAAGCCCGGCGCTTGCTGCATGCGCGCGATGCGCTCGGCGAGGCCGTGGGCGCGCATGAAGCGGTCGTAGTGCGCGAACGGGATGCAGAAGCCGTCGGGCACGCTGGTCGACGGGATGCGCGCGGCCTGCAGCGCGCCGAGGTTGGCCGCCTTCACGCCGCACTGCGCGCTGTGGCGAGCGCGCAGCGAAGCCAGCGGCAGCAGCCGCGCCTCGCGCAGGTCGGGCCGCACGGCCGCGGCGCCACCCGGCGCGGCCGCACCGCGGCCCATGGCGGCCGTGCGCGCGGCGCGCGTGGGCAGCGCCGCGATCTCTTCCGGCGTGAGCGGGCGCACCTGGTAGCCCGAGGCCGCGACCTTGAGCGCCACCCACTGGCCCGCATGCGCGCGCAGCGCCTCGGCCGCGTCGCGCACGTAGGCGTTGGGAATGCCCCAGCCCTTGGCCAGCAGGTTGACGTGCGACAGCGCCGTGGACGGCCGCTCGGTCAGCACGCCCGCCACCGGCGGCAGCGCGATCGGCACCTGGCGCAGCACCGCGATGTCCTCGGGCAGCAGCGCGTTGACCGCGCCCTCGTCCTCGACGATGCGCACCCGGCCGCTGGCCGTGCCGAGGTTCATCGGCAGGTAAGGCTGCTCGCGGATCAGCGCCTCCTGCGTCACGAAGTCGACGCCGGCCTCGCGTGCCACGCGTTCGTGCAGCGTGGAGTTGGTCTTGAACTTCACGGGCGCGAAGAAGCTGGCCTTCACCGCGCGATCGGCCTCGCGCAGCAGCGGCGCGGTGAGGCGGTCGCCTTCCCAGAATTCGTAGCCGAAGCCCGCGACGTTCTGCTGCCAGCTCAGCGTGCCGAACAGGAAGCGGCGGTCGGGCACGAGGTAGTTGCGGTCGATCTCGCGCTTGCCCGCGTGGGGCGCCAGGCCGGTGTCGCGCACGAAGCGCACATGCAGCTGCCAGCGCGGCGTGTCGAGGTAGTACACGCGCGGCGCCGGCTTCGCGCGCCGGTCGATCACGAACAGCACGTGCGGCAGCGCCATCGGCGTGCCGGCGTCGTAGGTGCGCGCGAGCGCGTCGAAGTCGGCGCGGCTGGCGAGCGCGGGCAGCGACGAGGCACCGCCGGCGGGGCGCACGGGCGAGGCCGGCGCCTCCACGCGCTTTTGCGCGTCATAGAACGAGGGCTTGCGCGCGAGCTGCGCATCGGCGGGCAGGGGCGCGAGAACGGACAGGCACGCCACGAGCAGCGCAAGCCGGCGCGCGACCGCGCCGCGTGGAAGGTGCCTGGGGTCGTTCTTCATGCGCTTGTCTCTGTCCTTCGATGCCGACAAGCGCGGATTCTCGCTCCACCGCCGCCGGCGCGCGCGACGCCTCGCAGAGTGTTCCAAGCCCCGTACCCGGCAGCGGTCATCGACGCGGGCTACAGTGCGCTCGCAAAGGAGCGCCTTTATTCCATGTCCACCCCTTACGACTTCGATCTCTTCGTCATCGGCGGCGGCAGCGGCGGCGTGCGCGCCGCGCGCATGGCCGCGCAGACCGGTGCCCGCGTCGGCCTGGCCGAGGCCGCCGAACTCGGCGGCACCTGCGTCAACGTCGGCTGCATTCCCAAGAAGCTCTACAGCTACGCGGCCGGCTATGCCGAGTCCTTCGAGGAAGCCGCGGGCTACGGCTGGCAGCTGCCCGGCGAGCCGGTGTTCGACTGGTCGCACCTGAAGTCGCAGCGCGCCAAAGAGATCTCGCGGCTCAACGGCATCTACGCCTCGCTGCTCAAGAACGCGGGCGTCACGCTGGTCACGGGCTGGGCCCAGCTCGCCGACGCCCACACGGTGGAGGTCGACGGCAAGCGCTACACCGCGCGCCACCTGCTGGTGGCCACCGGCGGCATGCCCTTCGTGCCCGACATCCCGGGCCGCGAGCACATCGTGACCTCCGATGCGATGTTCGACCTTGACCCGTTCCCGCGCCGCCTGCTGGTGGTGGGCGGCGGCTACATCGCCTGCGAGTTCGCCTCGATCTTCAACGGGCTCGACGCGAAGGTCACGCTGCTGCACCGGCGCGCGCACCTGCTGACCGGCTTCGACGACGACGTGCGGCAGTTCCTCGCCAACGAGATGGGCAAGGCCGGCGTCGACGTGCGCCTGAACTGCGAGGTGGCCTCGGTCACGCGCACCGCCGACGGCCTGGTGGCCACGCTCGCGCGCGGCCAGCAGATCGAGGCCGACACGGTGCTGTTCGCCACCGGACGCGTGCCCAACACGCAGGGCCTGGGCCTCGAGGCCGCGGGCGTGGCGCTCGACGAGCGCGGTGCGATCGCGGTCGATGCGCACTACCGCAGCTCGGTGCCCTCGATCTATGCGGTGGGCGACGTCTCCACGCGCGTGCAGCTCACGCCGGTGGCGCTGGCCGAGGCGATGGTGGTGGTCGACGAACTGTTCGGCAAGGGCAAGCGCCGGCTCGACTACGAGTTCATTCCCACCGCCGTGTTCACGCACCCGAACATCGGCACCTGCGGCTACGGCGAGCTCGACGCGCGCGCGAAGTTCGGCCAGGTCACGGTGTTCTCGAGCGAGTTCAAGTCGCTGCGCCACACGCTCTCGGGCCGCAGCGAGCGCACCTTCATGAAGCTGGTGGTCGACACCAAGAGCGACCGCGTGGTGGGCCTGCACATGGTGGGCGCCGACGCGGGCGAGGTGGTGCAGGGCTTCGCGGTCGCGATGCGCGCGGGCGCCACCAAGGCGATGTTCGACAGCACGGTGGGCATCCACCCGACCGCGGCCGAGGAGTTCGTGACGATGCGCGAGCCGATGCCGGGCTGAGGCCCGGTTCAGGCCCGCGCCGGCTTGTCCTCGAGCAGCCGCACCAGCGTCCACAGCAGCCGGTTGGCCGGCACCGGCACGCCCAGCGCCTCGCCGCGGCGCAGCACGAAGCCGTTGAGATGGTCGATCTCGCTGCGCTTGCCGCGCGCGAGGTCCTGCGCGGTCGAGGAGAACTGCGCGGGCATGGTGCGCGCGATGCCCGCCACCGCGGCATCGATGTCGCCCGGGATCGTCACGCCCTCGGCCCGCGCGACCGCGAGGCATTCGGCCACCACGTCGCGCAGCACGCCGGGCACGCCCTCGTTCTTCACCAGCACGCCGTAGGGCAGCTGCGTGATCGCCGACAGCGCGTTGTAGGCGCAGTTGAGCACCAGCTTGGCCCACAGCGCGCCACGCACGTTGTCGGAGATCTCGGTCGGCACGCCGGCCGCGCGCAGCGCCTGCGCGACTTCCTCACCGCGGGCCGAGGGCGCGATCACGAGTTCGCCGCGGCCGTTGTGCTTGACGTGGCCCGGGCCCGCCATGCCGGTCGCGACATAGACCACGGCCGCGGCCACCTCGTGGTCCCGCAGCACGGAGCGCGCGCGCTCGTCGTTGTCCACGCCGTTCTGCAGCGTGAGCACCAGCGCGCCGGGCGCGAGGTGCGGCGCGATCTGCGCGGCGGCGGCCTCGGTGTCGGTCGACTTGACGCAGAACAGCACGAGGTCGGCGCCCCGCACGGCGTCGGGCTCGGTGCTCGCGGCCATGGGCACGTGCTCGTCGAAGGTCTGGGCCTCGAGGCGCAGGCCGCGGGCCCGCACGGCCTCCACGTGCGCGGGCCGGCCGATCAGCACCACCTCGTGGCCCGCGCGCGCCAGCATGGCGCCGTAATAGCAGCCGACCGCGCCGGCGCCCATGACTGCGACTTTCATCGATGCATCGTCCTTGTCGTGAGAAGGGATGGCGAGCGTAACCACTCGCGCGTTTTCATGCCTCGGCCTCCACGCCGCGCGACTTCTGGCCCTCGTCGAGCAGCCAGGCGCGAAAGGCCGCGAAGGCCGGCAGGTCGAGCCGGTCGGGCCGGTAGCAGAGGTAGTGGCCCTGGTTCACGCCGACCGGCGTGCCGCAGGGACTGAGCAGCGAGCCCTCGGCGAACTCCTCCTGCACCAGCAGCTTCGGCACCAGGCCGATGCCCAGGCCGTTGAGCGCGGCCTGGATCAGCGCCGAGTACTGCGCGAAGCGCGGGCCGGCCACGGTCTGCACCTCGGGCACGCCGTGCTGCGCGGCCCATTGGCGCCACGCGGTGGGCGCGCCCTCGTGGTGCAGCAGCGTGTGGCCGAGGATGTCGGCCGGCTGCGCGATGCGGTGCCGCCCCTCGACCAGCGAGCGCGCCACGATCAGCACGAACTCGCGGCCCGCGATGTATTCGGACACCACGCCGGGCCAGCCGTCGGGGCCGTAGCGGATCGCCGCGTCGACCCCGGCCGGGATGCCGTCGCTGGGCTCGAGATGGCGGCTGAAGCTCAGCATGACGTGCCGGCTCTTCTGGCTGAAGGCCGGCAGCCGCGGGATCAGCCACTTGGTGAGGAAGGTGGGCACGCTCGCGAGCGTGAGCAGGCCGGCGCCGGCATCGCCCGAGCGCGCCTCGAAGGTGGCGGTCTCGATCGCGCGCAGGCCGCCGGCGATCTTCTGCCAGTAGACGCGGCCCTGCGGCGTGAGCTGCACGCCGCGCCCGTTTTTCTGCAACAGGGCGCGGCCGAGGAAGGCCTCGAGCCCCGCGATCTGCTTGCTGACCGCGCTCACGGTGATGCACAGGGCGCCGGCCGCGAGCGTCAGGCTCTCGTGGCGCGCCACCGCGTCGAAGGCCAGCAGCTCCTGGATGGTGGGGCAGTCGCGCTTCATGCATGGCTCCGGTTGATGAAAGTTCGGTGAAAAACAGTTGCCAACAGCTCAAGTGTCGTCATCCAACTTTCACCCATGAATACCAAGGCGCTTCCTAGAATTCAGGCCGATGCGGCGGAGGACCCGACGCAGACAGTAGCGCATCCGGAAAGTATGCCGGCCGCGCATGACACGGAGACATACCCTTGGTTCGCGGCATCTCGCTCCTCTACGGCCTGTACCTGCTGCTGCCCATCGCCCTGCTGCTGGTCGGCAGCGTGGGCGGCAACTGGACCAACACGCTGCTGCCCACCGGTCTCACCGGGCAGTGGTATGTCGACCTCTGGCTCGACACCTCGTTTCGCAAGGCCTTCGTAAGCAGCCTGGTGGTGGCGCTCTCGGCCTGCGCGATCAACACCGTGCTGGCGCTGCCGCTGGCCTATGCGCTGTATCACGGCGCGCGGCGCGGCGGCAGCCTGGCGGCGCGCATCGTGAGCGCCACGCCGGTGGCGGTGCCGGCGATCACGCTGGCCTTCGGCTACATGATCGTGTTCAACACCGACCTCGCGCCCTGGCTGGGCTCGATGCCGCTGTTGATCGCGGCGCACGCGATCCTCACGCTGCCCTACCTCACGAACACGCTGCTGACCGACCTGCGCCACCTCGACCTGGACCGGCTCGAGCAGGCCGCGGCCACGCTCGGCGCCACGGGCTGGCAGCAGTTCAGCGGCATCGTGCTGCCGAGCCTGCGCCAGAGCCTGATCAGCGGGCTGGTGATGGTGGCGGCGATCTCGGTCGGCGAGTTCGGCGTGTCGAACCTGCTCACCAGCTTCCAGAACCGCACCTACCCGGTGGTGCTGCTGCAGGCCTTCTACGGCGCCACGGGCTTCGCCTGCGCGGCCACCGTCATCCTCCTGGTGCTGGCGAGCGCGTCGGCGCTTCTTTCCTCCTCCCTGGTGAAGCAACGCGCCGTCACGCCATGAGCCTCCTCCTCGACACGGTCAGCTACAACTACCCCGGCAGCACGCACGGGCTGCACGAGGTCTCGCTCGACGTGCGCACCGGCGAGCTGGTCGCGGTGATCGGGCCCAGCGGCTCGGGCAAGTCCACGCTGCTCAAGCTGGTGTCGGGCCTCGAGACCGGCCACACGGGCCGCATCGCGCTCGACGGCGAGGACATGTCGCGCACGCCGGTGCACCGGCGCCACATCGGCATGGTGTTCCAGAGCTATGCGCTGTTCCCGCACCTGAGCGTGCTCGACAACGTGGCCTACGGCCTCAAGCTGCGAAAGGTGGCGACCGCCGAGCGCCGCCAGCGCGCGCAGGCGCTGCTCGACACCGTGGGGCTGGGCGAGTACGCGCGGCGCGCCGTCGCGCAGCTCTCGGGCGGGCAGCAGCAGCGCGTGGCGCTGGCGCGCGCGCTCGCGATCGACCCGCGCGCGCTGCTGCTCGACGAGCCGCTGTCGGCGCTCGATGCCAGCGTGCGCGGCCACCTGCGCGACCAGATCCGCGCGATCCAGCAGCGCTTCGGCGCCACCACCTTGCTGGTCACGCACGACCAGGAAGAGGCGCTCGCCATGGCCGACCGCGTGGCGATGCTCAAGGATGGGCGGCTGCTGCAGATCGCCACGCCGCGCGAGATCTACGAAGAGCCCGCGAGCCGCGCGGTGGCCGAGTTCGTCGGGCTCTCGACGATCCTGCCGGCCAAGGTGGCGGGCCTCAACAAGCTGGACCTGGGCTTCGCCCAGCTCGCGGCGCCCACCGGCATGCGCGCGCCCGGCACCGCGCTGCACGTGCTGGTGCGGCCCGAGCACATCGCGGCCGATCCCGCGCCCGGCACGCCGAACCGCATCGCGGGCCGCTGCGGCGCGCAGCGCTACCTGGGCTCGCTGACGCGCTACGACTTCGAGGTGCCGGGCGCGCCCAGGCCCTTTCTCGCCGAATCGGCGCGGCCGGCCACCGAGGCCATCGCGATCGCGCCCGAACACCTTCGCCTGCTCGACCACTGACATCCCTTCCTCCCAAGGAGCCACTTCCATGCAACGCAGACATCTGATCCAGGCCGCCGGCGCCCTGCCCGTGCTGGCGCTCGCGCGCACCGCCTTCGCCTTCGACGGCCCCGAGCTCTACGCGGGCGAGAAGGCGCTCTATGCCGAGGCGCAGAAGGAAGGCCTGTGCGTCTCCTTCGACACCGGCCCCGAATGGGCCAACTGGAAGTCGCTGTTCCGCGACTTCAAGAAGCGCTATCCCGAGATCGAGCTGACCTACAACGACATCGGCTCGGCCGCCACCGTGGTCGCGCTGGAAAAAACGAAACGCCGCCCGCAGGCCGACACCGCCTACTACTTCGCGGCCTCGGCCGTCGATGCCGCGAAGAAGGACGTGGTCGCGCCGTTCAAGCCCGTCAACTTCGACAAGCTGCCGGCCGTGTTCCGCGAGGCCGAGGGCCGCTGGTTCACCATCCACACGCTCAACATCGCGTTCCTCGTGAACAGGAAGCTGGTGAAGAACGTGCCCACCGGCTGGGCCGACCTGCTCAAGCCCGAGTTCAAGAGCACGGTGGTCTACCTCGACCCGCGCTCCACCGGCATCGGCCAGGTGCTGACCTTCGCCGCGGCCTATGCCAACGGCGGCGGCGTCGACAACGTGCAGCCCGGCACCGACTACCTCGGCAAGCTGCATGCGGCCGGCAACGTGCTGCGCGTGGAAGGCACCACGCCGTACGCCAAGTTCCTCAAGGGCGAGATCCCGGTCTGGATCAGCTACGAGAACGACGGCCTCAAGGCCAAGCATGTCGACGGCATGGGCGACGCGGTCGAGGTCGTGATCCCGAAGGAGGCCAGCGTGGCCGCGCCCTATGCGATCAGCCTGGTGAAGAACGGCCCGAACCCGAACGCCGGCAAGCTGTGGCTCAACTTCATCATGAGCGAGGCCGGCCAGTCGCTGTTCGCGCAGGGCTTCGTGCGGCCCGCGGTGCCGGGCACGCCGCTGTCCGCCGACGTCGCCGCGAAGATGCCGGCCGCGCCGCAGATCCGCCCGCTCGACGTGGTGAAGGCCTCGGAGCGCAAGGCCGAGCTCGACAAGCTCTGGGCCCAGGCCGCGCTGGGGAAGTAGGCGCTTCGTGATGAGACGCTTCGGTGCCTGGCCCGCCTGGGCCTTCATGGCGCTGTTCTTCGCGGTGCCGCTGGCGGCGCTGCTGCCCGAGGCCTTCGCCGAGCGCGGCAGCGCCTTCGGCCGGCTGGTCGGCAACCCGCTGTTCTTCGGCGCGCTGCGCAACACGCTGGCGCTCGGGCTGGCGGCGGGCGCGGTGTCGGCGCTGGTCGGCACCTGCATCGCGATCGAGCTCGCGCGCCAGCCGGCCGCGCGGCGCCAGTGGCTGATGACCCTGCTGGGCCTGCCGCTGGCCTTCTCGGGGCTGGTGATCGCCTACGGCTTCATCCTGGCCTTCGGCCGCGCGGGCTTCGTGACCCAGCTCATGGCCGGGCTCGGCGCCGATCCCGCCGTGCTCGGCAGCTGGATCTACAGCGTGTCGGGCCTGGGCTTCGCCTATGCCTACTACCTGATCCCGCGCGTGGCGCTGTCGCTGTACCCGGTGTTCGCCAACCTCGACCCGCGCCCGGCGCAGGCCGCGCGCACGCTCGGCGCCTCGCGCGCGCGGGCCTTCTGGGACACGGTGCTGCCCGAGGTCGCGCCCTCGGTGCTGTCGAACGCCTGCATGGTGGCCGCGATCGCGATGGGCACCTACGGCACGGCGCTGGCGCTGGTGGGCACGCAGCTCAACATCCTGCCGCTGATGCTCTTGGCGCAGGTGGGCGACGGCGGTTCCGATTTCGCGGTGGCGGCGGCCCTGTCGCTGGTGTTGATGGTGGTGTGCGTAATCGTGATGGGAGTGGGCGATGTGCTTGCGCGAAGGCGTGAACGCGGTGCGGTCGGCGCCGGTCATTGAGGCGCTCGCGCGCCTCGCGCAGCGGCAGCGCGGGCCCGAACGCCATCGCCAGCCGGTGGCGATCATCGGCCCCGGCGATGGCGGGCCCGCCGAGTGCGAGGCCGCCTATGCGGTCGCGCATGCGCTGGCCGGCGCGGGCATGGCGGTGGTGTGCGGCGGACGCGGCGGCGTGATGGCCGCGGCCTCGCGCGGCGCCGCCGAAGCCGGCGGCATCGCCGTGGGCATCCTGCCCGAGGACGACGACCGCAACGCCAACGAATGGCTCGGCGTGGCCATACCCACCGGCATGGGCGAGCTGCGCAACGGCATCGTCGCGCGCAGCGGCCTGTGTCTGGTCGCCATCGGCGGCAACATGGGCACGCTGTCGGAGATGGCGATGGGCCTGAAGTGGGGCAAGCCGGTGTTCGTGATGCACGGCGACATCGCGCTGCCGGGCGCGGTGCCCGCGGCGGATGTGGACGACATGCTCGCGAAGGTGCTGGGCTGCCTGCTGGCCTGAGGCTCCAGCCCGCGAGCGGTCATGACGGCATTGCACAATGCCGCCATGCCCTACATGCCCCCCTTCGTCGCACCCGCCCGCTTCACCGACGCCGCCGCCGCGCTCGACCAGGTGAAGGCCATCTACCAGGGCGGACTCGCCCATCTGCGCGAATCGATGCTGCGCTTCGTGGACGGCGACGAGCTGCCGGGCCGCGTGCGCGCCTGCTATCCCTTCGTGCGGGTCCACACCCACACGGTGGCGCGCCACACGCCGCCGGCCAATGCCGGCCTGAGCTACGGCTTCGTGGCCGGGCCCGGGCGCTACGAGACCACGCTGACGCGGCCCGACCTCTATGCGCGCTACTACCTCGACCAGTTCCGGCTGCTGCTCGAGAACCACCAGGTCGAGCTCGAGGTGGGCACCAGCACGCAGCCGATCCCGATCCATTTCTCGTTCGCCGAGAACGACCACATCGAGGGCACGATGAGCCCCGAGCGGCGCGCGCTGATGCGCGACGTGTTCGACCTGCCCGACCTCGGCGCGATGGACGACGGCATCGCCAACGGCACCTTCGAGGCGCTGCCCGGCGAGGCGCAGCCGCTGGCGCTGTTCACGGGCGCGCGCGTCGACTACTCGCTGCACCGGCTGCGCCACTACACGGGCACCCTGCCCGACTGGTTCCAGAACTTCGTGCTGTTCACCAACTACCAGTTCTACATCGACGAGTTCGTGCGCCTGGGCCACGAGGCGATGGCCGACGAGCACAGCGAGTACATCGCCTTCATCGAGCCCGGCAACGTGGTGACGCGCCGGCGCGGGCTCTCGGCCGGCGCCAGCGCCACCTTCGGCCACCTGCTCGACGGCAGCCAGGGCACGGCGCCGCCGCGGCTGCCGCAGATGCCGGCCTACCACCTGGTGCGCGAGGACTGCAGCGGCATCACCATGGTCAACATCGGCGTCGGCCCGGCCAATGCCAAGACCATCACCGACCACATCGCGGTGCTGCGCCCGCATGCCTGGATGATGCTGGGCCACTGCGCGGGCCTGCGCAACACGCAGCAGCTCGGCGACTACGTGCTGGCCCACGCCTACGTGCGCGAGGACCACGTGCTCGACGAGGAGCTGCCGCTGTGGGTGCCGATCCCCGCGCTGTCGGAGATCCAGCTCGCGCTCGAGCAGGCGGTGGCCGACGTCACCAAGTGCGAGGGGCCCGAGCTCAAGAAGATCATGCGCACCGGCACGGTGGCGAGCACCGACAACCGCAACTGGGAGCTGCTGCCCGGCAACCAGCCGCAGCGCCGCTTCAGCCAGAGCCGCGCGGTGGCGCTCGACATGGAGAGCGCGACCATCGCGGCCAACGGCTTCCGTTTCCGCGTGCCCTACGGCACCCTGCTGTGCGTCAGCGACAAGCCGCTGCACGGCGAGATCAAGCTGCCCGGCATGGCCAACCACTTCTACCGCGAGCGCGTGGAGCAGCACCTGCGCATCGGCATGCGCGCGATCGAGATCCTGCGCCAGGAAGGCTCGACCCGGCTGCACAGCCGCAAGCTGCGCAGCTTCGCGGAAGTGGCGTTCCAGTGAGGCCGCGTCGGCCCAAAGCGTGACTTAGTTCCGCATTTGGCAGGGCCGAGGGCCCATTCCCCGGGTTTTCCCCTGGATGCCTGTCACCGACACGACAGGCGCCTTGCGCCATCATTTGTTTACCTTTTTAGACAATCGGAAACAAGCATGCCGCACCCGACCGCCCTGCCGCCTTCGCCCGGACGCCGGCGCTTCCATGCCTGGCTGGGCGCGATGGCCGTGCTGGGAACGGGGGCCGCGCGCGCGGCCGAGCCGCAGCTGACCGCGAAGCTGCGCATCGTGATCCCCGCCAACGAGGGCGGCGGCTGGGACCAGACCGGCCGCGCGCTCGGCGCCGCGATGCTGGCCTCGGGCGCGGTGGGCGACGTGGTCTACGAGAACATCGGCGGCAAGGGCGGCACCATCGGCCTCGCGAAGTACGTCGAGAAGTACGACGCCGACCCCGACGCGATCCTGATGAGCGGCATGGTGATGGTCGGCGCGGTGGCGCTGCAGAAGCCGGCCGTGACGCTGGCCCAGGTGGCGCCGGTGGCGCGCCTCACGAGCGACTACGAGGTGGTGGCGGTGCGCGCCGATTCGCCGATCAAGACGCCCAAGGACCTGATCGCCCAGTTGCGCGCCGACGCCGCCAGGACGGTGATCGCTGGCGGTTCGGCTGGCGGCGTGGACCACATGTATGCCGGCATGCTGGCGCGCGTGGCGGGCAACACCGCGGCGCTGGTCTACCAGCCGCACCCGGGCGGCGCGCAGGTGGTGGAGTCGCTCGAGTCGGGCAAGTCGGCGGCCGGCATCTCGGGCTACAGCGAATTCAGCGAGGCCCTCGCGAGCGGCAAGCTGCGCGCCATCGGCGTGTCGGCCAAACGGCCCTTCCTCGGCATCCCCTCGGTGCGCGAACAGGGCGTGGACGCCGACCTCGCCAACTGGCGTGGCGTGCTCACCGGCAAGAAGGTGACGCCCGAGCGGCGCGCGGTGCTGCTCGAGGCGGTGCGCCGCGCGACCGTGGCCGACCTCTGGCAGAAGACCATCCGGAAGAACAACTGGGACGCCTACTGGATGGCGGGCAAGGACTTCGAGGGCTTCCTCGAGCTCGACACCGCGATGGCGGGCCCGCTGATCTACCTGCTCAAGCTCAAGGCCTGATTCGAGACCTGATCAGGCACCCGCGAACAGCTCGGGCATCTCGCGCACGGCCTTGGGCGTGAGCGCCAGCGCGCGGCCGTCGAGCTCCTGGCGCACCCAGCCGCGTTTCAGCGAGAGCTGCAGCCAGGCGGCGCCGAGCGCGCCGCCCAGGTGCGGGCGGCGCTCGCTCCAGTCGAGGCAGGCGCAGGCGAAGCGGCGGCGCGAACGCCGCACCGCGTCGACCTCCACGCCCAGGCTCTCGAGCGCGACCGCGCCCTCGGTCGTGAGTTCGTAGGAGCCGCTCGCGAGGCCGCTGAGCCAGCCCTGCGCATGCAGCCGGTCGTGCAGCGCGACGCCCGCCGTGCCGGCCATGTGGTCGTAGCAAGTGCGCGCGCTGCGCAGCCGGCTCGGCGTGCTGGGCTTGAACCCGGCCACGCGCGGCGCGCCGGCCACCACCATCAGGCCTTCGAGCGCGGCCGCCACGTCGTCGTCGGCGAGCCGGAAGTAGCGGTGCTTGCCCTGCACCAGCAGCGCGACCAACCGTTCCTCCTTGAGCCGCGCGAGGTGCGCGCTTGCGGTCGAGGGCGCGACCTCGGCCACGGTCGCGAGCTCGGTGGCGGTGCGTGCATGGCCGTCCATCAGGCAGCTGAGCATGCGGGCGCGCGCGGGCTCGGCGATGGCGCCGGCGAGGCGGGCGAGCTGGAGGTCCGGGTTCGCGGAGGCGGCGGTGTTCATGCGGCGATCCTAAGGCGCCATGCCATCCCACACTTCGGCCGCGAGCGAAGTGTGGCGGACACGGGCGGCGCAGACTTCGGCCATGAGCACGCCGCACCCCACCCTCGAGACGATGCCCCCGGCCGACCCCGTCAAGGCCGTCGTGCATCCCGATCCCTATCCCTACTACGCCACCCTGCGCGACGGCCCGCCGCTGGCCTGGAACGCCACGCTGCGCCTGTGGGTCGCGAGCCGCGCCGAGGTCATCGAGACGCTGCTGCAGGTCCACGGCGCGCTGCGCGTGCGCCCGGCCGCCGAGCCGGTGCCGCGCGCCATCGTCGGCCAGCCCGCGGGCGAGGTCTTCGGCCACCTGGTGCGCATGAACGAAGGCGCGGCGCACCAGGCGCACCGGCCCGCGCTGCAGCGCGCGCTCGCGGGCCTCGACCTGCAGGGCGCGCATGCCACCGCGCTCGAAACGGCCGCGCTCACGCGCGCGCTGCCGCTGTCGGACGCGCTGTTCTCGATCCCGCTGCGCGCGGTGGCGCGGCTGCTGGGCTTCGGCGATGCGGCGCTGCCGCGGGTCGATGGCTGGATGCGCGACTTCGTGGCCTGCCTGTCGCCGCTGTCGAGCGAAGCGCAGCTGCGTGCGGCGAGCGTTGCGGCGGCCGCGCTGATGACGCGCTTCGAAGCCCTGGTGGCCGACGCACCGGCCGCGCGCGGCACGCTGCTCGCGGCGGTGCGCGAGGCCGACCCCGCGGGCACGCCGCCCTCGCGTGCGCTGCTCGCGAACCTCGTCGGCCTGCTGTCGCAGACCTGCGATGCCACGGCCGGCCTGCTCGGCAACGGCCTGATCGCCTGGCGGCGCGAACCGGCCGCGCGCGAGGCCGCGGCCACGCGCGACGGGCTGCAGTTGGTGGTGCAGGAGACCGCGCGCCACGATCCCTCGGTGCACAACACGCGGCGCTTCGTGGCCGAGCCGGTGGACATCGCGGGCACGACGCTGGCCGCGGGCGATGCGGTGCTGCTGGTGCTGGCGGCCGCGAACCGCGATCCGGCCTTCAATCCCGAGCCCGATCGCTTCCAGCCGCTGCGCGCGCGGCGCCGTATGCTGGGCTTCGGGCATGGCCTGCATGCGTGCCCGGGACAGGCGCTGGCCTGCACGCTCGCGGCGGCCGGGCTCGAGGCCCTGCTGCGCGAGCGCCGCGCCGAGGTCGAGCGGCTGCTCGAGCGCGGCTGGCGCTATCGGCCGTCGGTCAACGGGCGCATTCCGCAGTTCGACTGAACACGGCGCCCGGTACTCAGGCCGCTGCCTCGGCCCACTGCCCCATGCGCTCCAGGAACGGCGACAGCTGCGCCGCGCCCCAGCGCAGCGGCAGCGCGCCGGGCCGGCGCAGCACCTGCTGCACGCGCAGCCGCAGCAGCCGCTCGGCGCCCTTGAAGGACGCGAGCTCGGGCCCGTCGATCACGATCTCGGCCGTGGCCGCGACATGCAGCATCTCGCCGCTGTCGAAGTCGACGAACAACAGACCCGCGCGCGGATAGGCCAGCAGGTTGCCCAGGGTGTTGAAGAAGCGGTTGCCCGTGAAGTCGGGCACCGTCAGCACACCGCCGCCGATGTCGTCCACGCGCACGAAGCCGGGCCGGCCGCCGCGGTGCGAGACGTCGACGCCGCGCGCGCTGGCATCGACCTCGTCGCCGGCGATGGCCGCGCTCGCGGGATGGGCACTCGCGATGAACAGCGTGTCGGCGCGCCGGATCAAGGCGCGTGCCGCGTCGTCGAGCCCATCGAGCCGCTGCACCGCCGCGGGCGCCGAGGCCGGCGGCCGGTAGGCGGGCTCGCGCGCCTGGATGTACTTCGGGCAGTTGCCGAAGCTCTGCTGCACCTCGAGCGTGAAGCCCGCCGCGTCGAGCGCCTCGACCGTGCCGTTCATGCGGTTGCGCCGCCGCGTGTGCGGCTGGATGCCGAGCAGCCCGAGCGTCGCGCCGTCGCGCAGCGAGGCCGCGAGCGGATCGTCGGCATCGGGCAGCGCATCGATGCGCAGGTGCGCCGGGTCGGGCGAATGCGCGAAGCCCGCCGGCGCGGCCAGCATGCTGGCCCAGGGCTGGCCCTGTGCGTCGATGCTGCCGGTGACGAGGAAGGGCAGCAGCGCGAAGAAATCGCGGTGCTGGTCGGGCATGAAGTCGCGGATCACGCGCGGCCCCGCCATGGCCATGACCTCGCGCGAGCCGGCCTGCAGCTGCATCGCGCGCTCGCCGGCGTGGAAGGGGATGTCGATCATGGCGAAAGCTCTCAGGCGGCCCGCGCGACCGGCGAGCGCACCATCGGCACGAAGCCCGGCAGCGCCTCGACGCGCGCGAGCCACCGCCGCACGTTCGCATAGGCATCGAGCGGCACGCCGCCCTCGGGCGCATGGGCCACATAGGCGTAGTTCGCGATGTCGGCCAGCGTGACCGATTCGCCGGCCAGGAAGGGCTGGGCCGCGAGATGCTGCTCCATCACCTCGAACAGCGCATGGGCGCGCTTGCGCACCTCGCTCGGATCGTCGGGCCGGCCGAACAGCGCGTAAACGCGCGCGGCCGCCGGCCCGAAGGCGAGCTGGCCCGCGGCCACCGAGAACCAGCGCTGCACCTGCGCCGCGCCGTAGGCATCGCGCGGCATCCAGCGGCCGGGGTCGGGGGCATAGCGCTCGTTGAGGTAGACCAGGATCGCGTTCGAATCGGCGAGCGTGAGCTCGCCGTCCTCGATCACCGGCACCTGGCCGAAGGCATTGCGCGCGAGGAAATCGGGCGCGCGGTTGGCGCGGGCGCGCATGTCGATGTCGATGGCCTCGAAGGGCAGGTCGAGCAGCGTCAGGAACAGGCGCACGCGATGCACGTGGCCCGAGACCGGCGTGCCGTAGAGCTTGATGGGCCGGGCCGGTTGGCGGGGAGCGGTCATGGGCGGAATCCTCGAAGTGATGGCGTCGGCATCGATTCTTCGCTCTTGCGTCGATCGGATAAATACGCATCCCCGGATTTGACTGCTGCGTTTTTTGGATGAATCCGATCTAATCGCCCGATGGATCGCTTCAAGGCCATGCAGACCTTCGTGCAGATTGCCGACCAGGGCAGCCTGACCCGCGCCGCCGAGGCGCTCGGCAGCTCGCTGCCCGCGGTGGTGCGCGCGCTCGCGGCGCTCGAGGCGCACCTGGGCGTGCGGCTGTTCCATCGCACCACGCGGCGGCTGTCGCTGACCGAGGAAGGCCGCCACTACCTGCCCGCCGCGCGCGAGGTGCTGCTGGCGGCCGATGCCGCCGACCTCGCGCTGCAGGCCGAGGCGCGCGAGCCCGAGGGCCGGCTCGCGATCACCGCGCCGGTGCTGTTCGGCCACATGTACGTGGCGCCCGCGATCACGCGCTTCATGCAGCGCCATGCGCGTGTGCGCTGCAGCGTGCTGCTGTACGACCGCACGGTGAACCTGCTCGAGGAAGGCATCGACGTCGGCATCCGCATCGGCAGCCTCGAAGATTCCTCGCTGGTCGCGCAGACCCTCGGCAGCATCCGCCGCGTGGTGGCCGCGAGCCCCGATTACCTGAAGCGCCACGGCACGCCACGCCATCCGCGCGACCTGGCCGGCGCGCCCGCGGTGCGCGGCCGGATCGACGCGCCCGCGCAATGGAGCTTCCACGAAGGCAGCCGCACCATCCATGTGGCGACCGTCACGCGGCTCGAGTTCAACCACCTCGCACCCGCCGTCGAGGCCTGCGCCGCCGGCATGGGCTTCGGCACCTTCTTCTCCTACCAGGTGCTGCCGCTGGTGGCGCGGGGCCGGCTCGCGCTGGTGCTCGAGGACTTCGAACCGCCGCCGCGCCCGGTCAGCGTGGTCTATCCGAACGCGCGGCTGCTGCCGGCGCGCACGCGTGCCTTCATCGACTGGATGAAGGACGAGTTCACCGGGCTGCGGATGTAGCCCTGTCGCTCAGGGTGCCTCGGGCGGCAGCGGCCGGCCGTCGCACAGCCGCTCGGCGTCGTTGACCATGCCGCGCACGGCTTCCTCGAGGCCGAGGTTCAGCACCGTCATGAACTCGCCGTTGGCGCTGGCCCAGTTGGCGCGCGTGCCCATGCCGTGGTACTGGCGCGAGACGGTGGCGCCGCCCGGCAGCCGGTAGTCGACCTTGATCGCCACGTGCGACACCAGGTTGAGGTCGACCGACCAGGCATGCGCGAGCCGCAGCGAGACCTCGGCGCCGAGCTGGCGGCGCGCCAGGCCCGCGGCCGGCGGCGCGGCCGCGAGCGTGTCGAAGCCGTAGCGGCGCGTGGCCAGCAGCGCGTCGCGCACCCAGGGCACGGCATCGCCGCCGCGCAGCGACTCCACGCGGCGCGGCGTGGCATGCACCGTCGGCATCATGCGCGTGAGGTTGCCCATGTGGCTCTTGTTGCGGCGGATGTCGTCGACGCGAGCGACGAACAGCGTGCAGCGCTGCGCGATGCGGAACGCCAGCACCGGTGCCTCGTCGGGCCGCTGCCCGGGCTCGGGCGAGGACTCGAAGACCATGCTCAGCGGCTCGTTCTCGTCGACCGCGTGCGCCCAAGGCGTCAGCGCGCAGGCCAGCAGCACGAGCGCCGCGGTGCGATGGAAGCGAAGCCGCGTCATGGCACGGTGCTCCGGATCGAATACAGCGCCTTGTCCTCGTCGCGGAACAGCACGCGCGGCGCGCCGGCCTGCGTGTCCTCGATGCCCTGGCCGCCGATCACGACCCAGGTGCCGTTGACGTTGAAGCGCGCGGTCTTCACCGGCCCCGCGCGCGCGCCCGCGATGTCGAGCGCGAACAGGCGCAGGGTCTGCATCACCGAGTCGCGCATCACGGCGCGCAGCGCCTGCCCATCGTTGGCGACCAGACGCCGCACCACCGTGGGCCGCGTGCCGCCGCCGATCGGCGACTGGTAGATCGCGCCCGCGCGGTAGACCGGCTCGCTGCCGCCACCCTGCCACAGCAGCGCGGTGGTGCGCGTGGTGAAGGCACCGAGCCCCGGTTCGAGCGCGTACTGCAGCAGCAGCACGAGGTAGGCGGGCCCGTTGCGCGTGGCCGCGATGCGCGCCTCGTGCTGCGCCTTGGGCGGCATCGCGGGCAGCACCTGCGCCGAGGCGATGCGCAGCGGCGGATGGAGGCCGGTGGCACCGATCTCGCCGAGCGCGATGCCGGCCTCGGTGCGGTAGTCGTAGTCGAGCAGCGGCCCGACCGTGGCGCCGACCTCGGCGCTCATCTCCTTCTGCCGCGCCTGCTGCACCGAGGAGTCGATCAGCGCGCCGATCATGCCGCCGCCGAGCGCCGCGGCCGCGCCGGGCGGCTGGGCCGAGAACATGAAGCTCTCCTGCGCGACCACCACGCGCACGTCGACCTCGGGCAGCTTCGCGCGCTCCGCCGCGCCGATCGAACGATGGAAGGGCGCGCAGGCCGCGAGCAGCGCGCTGCACAGCACGAGCAGCAGCGCGCGCCAGGGCCGCGACGCGGTCGACGCCGTCATCGGCCGCGGCCCCGGAGGAAGAAAGTGCACGGCCTGTGGCGGGTCTGCATGGAAGTTCGGACGAAAGGATGCGTGGACGGAACGCGGCCGGGGCCGGCGAAGCCGCGATTGTGTATCGCTCGCGCGCGCCGTGGACTCGCGATGAACCCTGGTCCTCCGACGGACGGCGCCGCGCGCCGGCCTGCGTCAGAATCGTCGCGTTCCGCGGCCCTCCTCGTCTTTCTCCTTCCAGGTCCAGCCCGTGTACTCCTCCTCCCAAGCTGCCGTTCCCCCCTCGCCGACCGCCGCGCCCGCCGCGCCGCTCTTTCGCGTGGCGAACCTGCGCAAGCGTTACGGCGACACCACGGTGGTCGACGATCTCTCGTTCGACATCGCGCCCGGCGAATGCCTGGGCGTGATCGGCCCGAACGGCGCCGGCAAGACCACCACCATCCGCATGTGTCTGGGCCTCACCGCGCCCGACGGCGGCAGCATCGAGGCGCTGGGCCTGCAGATGCCGCGCGACGCGCTCGCGATCAAGGCGCAGCTCGGCGTGGTGTCGCAGTTCGACACCCTCGACCCCGACTTCAGCTGCGCCGAGAACCTCGTGGTCTACGGCCGCTACTTCGGCTTCGCGAAGAAGCAGGTGCGCGAGCGCGTGCCGCAGCTGCTCGAGTTCGCGGCGCTCTCGCACAAGGCCGATGCCAAGCCCGGCGAGCTCTCGGGCGGCATGCGGCGCCGGCTCTCGCTGGCGCGCGCGCTGGTCAACGACCCCAAGCTGCTGCTGCTCGACGAGCCCACCACCGGCCTCGACCCGCAGGCGCGCCACCTGATGTGGGAGCGCCTGCAGGTGCTGCTGCAGCAGGGCAAGTCGATCCTGCTGACCACCCACTTCATGGACGAGGCCGAGCGCCTGTGCTCGCGCCTGCTGGTGCTCGACCACGGCCGCAAGATCGCCGAGGGCCGCCCGCGCGACCTGATCGCCGAGCACCTCGAGCCCGACGTGGTCGAGGTCTACGGCAACGGCGCGCTCGCGCTGGCGAACGTCGACGCTCTGCGCGCCCTGGCCGCGCGCGTCGAGGTCAGCGGCGAGACGGTGTTCTTCTACACGCAGGACGCGCGCCGCCTGCTCGAGGCGCTGTCGCAGCACCCGGGCCTGCGCACCTTCCACCGGCCCGCGAATCTCGAGGACCTGTTCCTCAAGCTCACGGGGCGGCAGATTCGCGAGGACGGCTGACGCCTGTGACGCGCCACGCCACGAGAACATCAGAGACACCCACCGATCGCATCGCATGACCACCTCGACCCTCGCCACCGAGCCCTCCTCTTCTTCTTCGCCACCCTCGCCTTCCGCGTGGCGGCCGCCCCAGCTGTCGATGCGCTGGTGGCCCGTGTTCCTGCGCAACCTGCTGGTGTGGCGCAAGCTCGCGATCCCGAGCCTGATCGGCAACATCGCCGAGCCGCTGATCTGGCTCGTGGCCTTCGGCTACGGCATGGGGGCGCTGGTGGGGCAGGTGAGCGTGGGCGAGACGAAAGTGCCCTACATCCTGTTCCTGGCGAGCGGCTCGATCTGCATGAGCGCGATGAACGCGGCCTCGTTCGAGGCGCTGTATTCGGCCTTCTCGCGCATGCACGTGCAGAAGACCTGGGACGGGATCATGAACGCGCCGGTGGGGCTCGACGACATCGTGCTGGCGGAGATGCTGTGGGCGGCGTTCAAGTCGATCTTCACGGTGACGGCGATCCTGTTCGTGATGCTGGGGCTGGGGATCAGCCACAGTCCGAAGCTGTTCGTGGCGTGGCTGGTGTTGGCGGGAGCAGGGGTCACGTTTTCATCGATCGCGCTGATCTTCAATGCGATGGCGAAGGGGTATGACTTCTTCACCTACTACTTCACCTTGTTCATGACGCCGATGATGTTCTTGAGTGGGGTGTTTTTTCCGCTCGAGCAACTGCCTGGGGCTGTGCAGGTGGTGGCGGGGTGGTTGCCGTTGGCGAATGCCGTGGCGTTGGTTCGGCCATTGTTCATGGATCAGTGGCCTGTGGGGTGGGGTCGGCATGTTGCTGTGCTGGTGGTTTATGCGGGGGTGGCGTTTTGGGTGGCGTTGGCTTTGACTCGGAAGAGGTTCAGGGCTTGATGTTTTTTTGAGGGTGCGCTTTTTGGTTAGGCCGTTGGCCGGGTCTCGCCCCGGCGGGCGACTTACTTTTCTTGTCTCGCCAAGAAAAGTAAGCAAAAGAAGGCGACCCCGCTGTCTGTGTCCCTCCGCTTCGCTGCGGGCAACCTGCGGTGCTCGGAGAAAGCGGGGGTCCGCAGAACTCGCTTCGCTCAGACAGCTGCGGCCCTTATCCCGCTTTCTCCTGCGCTCCTCGGCACAGCCAGAGGGGACTAGGGTCAACGCGCCACGGCGCGTCCTTGTGTGTGGGGTGTGCGGGCGCGTAAGCCTTGGATCTTTCACCCGGGCCGAGCAACGCGAAGGCCCGTTGGGTCTGCTGGGCCGAGCATCGCGATGGCCCGACCCACCCCCTCTGGCTGCGCCGAGGAGCGCAGCGTTTCGCGGA